>CABUMF010000031.1 GCA_902492655.1 uncultured Eubacteriales bacterium
TCCTTAGGATAATCGGTTACAAATACGGGACGCTTGAAGATTTGCTCTGTAAGGTATCTTTCGTGCTCGGTCTGAAGATCGCACCCCCAGTAAACAGGATAATCAAATTTATCGTTGTTTTTCTCCAAAAGCTTTATTGCCTCTGTGTATGTAACTCTGCCGAAATCAGAGCTTGCAACACCCTTTAGTCTTTCGATAAGCCCCTTATCAACAAAGCGGTTGAGGAAATCCATTTCCTCGGGAGCGTTCTCGAGAACATAGTTGATTATATATTTAAGCATATCCTCGGCAAGCTCCATATCGTCTGCCAGATCCGCAAAGGCAATTTCGGGCTCTATCATCCAGAATTCTGCGGCATGCCTTGTTGTATTTGAGTTTTCGGCACGGAATGTTGGGCCGAAGGTATAAACATTTCTGAATGCAAGAGCGTATGTTTCGGCATTGAGCTGTCCGCTAACGGTAAGGTTTGAACTTTTCGAGAAAAAGTCCTGAGAATAGTCAACCTCTCCGTCTACCTTCGGAACATTATCCATATCCAGCGTTGTAACTCTGAACATCTCACCTGCACCTTCGCAGTCACTTCCGGTAATAATAGGAGTATGAGTATAAACAAATCCCCGTTCGTTAAAGAATTTGTGAATTGCAAACGCCGTGAGACTTCTTATTCTGAAAACTGCGGAAAAGGTGTTTGTCCTCGGACGCAGATGAGCGATTGTTCTTAAATACTCAAAGGAATGTCTCTTTTTCTGCAGGGGATAATCGGGTGTGGAAAGACCTTCAATTTCAATCTTTTCCGCTTTGATTTCAAAGGGCTGCTTTGCATCGGGTGTGAGTACAAGCTTTCCCGTGACATTTAGCGCTGCGCCTACATTCATAGAAGCGATTTCCTTGTAATTATCCAAAAATTCGCTTTCAAACACCACCTGAATGTTTTTGAAAAATGTACCGTCGTTAAGCTCGATAAAACCGAATGCGTTGGAAGAACGCAGGGTTCTTATCCATCCCGACACTAAAACTTCTTTGTCTGCAAATTCACTCGGATTTGCAAATATTGATTTAACTGTAGTTTTCAACGTAAAACCCTCCGATTACAAGATATTTATGCCTGCATCCTTGCAGAGCCTAATTGTTTCGCTGTCCCAAATGCTTGACTGAACCTCGCCTATGTGGGCACAGCCGAGAAGAAGCATACAAAGCCTCGATTGACCTATTCCGCCGCCTATTGTAAGCGGAAGCTCATTGTTAAGAAGCATTTTATGGAAATCAAGATTTCTTCTGTCGTCACAGCCTGATTCGGTAAGCTGTCTGTCAAGGGACTCGGCATTTACCCTTATGCCCATGGAAGAAATCTCAAACGCACATTGGAGTACATCGTTCCAGAAGAAAATATCACCGTTGAGGGTCCAGTCATCATAATCGGGAGCACGGCCGTCATGCGGCTTTCCGGATCTTAGCTTACCGCCTATTTGCATGATGAATGCCGTCTTGTGTTCTTTAACATATGCATTCTCACGATCCTTGGGAGACAGCGCAGGATACAAATCCTCAAGTTCCTGAGAAGTTATAAAGGAAACATCCCGCCCGAGCCTTACGGAAAGCTGAGGATACTGAAGCTGCAAAAGCTCGTTTGTATTGCAAATGGCATCAACAATTGATTTCACAACAAGCTTTAAATATTCAAGATTACGTCTTCCGTCGGTAATGATTTTTTCCCAGTCCCACTGGTCGACATATACGGAATGGAGATTGTCCAATTCTTCGTCACGCCTGATTGCGTTCATATCGGTATAAAGACCTTTGCCCACCTCGAAATTGTATATTTTAAGCGCAAGTCTTTTCCATTTTGCAAGAGAATGAACAATTTGTGCATTTGCACCCACCGCCGGAATATCAAATGAAACCGGTCTTTCAACTCCGTTAAGATTGTCGTTAAGACCTGAGCTTTCCGTCACAAAAAGAGGTGCGGAAACTCGCTTAAGATTAAGAGCCTCGGAAAATTCCTTTTGAAAAATATCTTTGATTTTCGATATGGCTCGTTGCATATCATATCTGTCAAGCGGTTGCTTATAACCTTTAGGTATGAATGTTTTATTCATCGCTGTCACTCCTTCAATAAACCTAAGTATAACACATTTTTCTTAAAAAATCAATAACTATGTGAAATAATATTACATTTTTAATATGAAACTCCATATTATGGGCGAGTTTTACTGCAAATTTTACAAAATTCAAAATAAATCAATAATTTACTTGACTAAAGCGATAAAGTGAGTTATAATTATTATAGGTTAGGTGATGTTATGGAAAATTATTTTGATGTTTTAAGACCTGAAGAAAAATATACAATCAGATTAAGGTCATTATATGAGTCGATGGGGTACGGGCGTTTTTGCATGAGCAAATTTGAAAAGTACGATCTTTATGCTCAGAACAAAAGCTTTCTTACAAGCTCCGATGTTATTACATTTAATGATAAAAACGGTAATCTTATGGCTCTTAAACCTGATGTTACGCTGTCAATTGTCAAAAATGTCAGAGACGGCGTGAGCGAGAAGGTTTATTATACCGAAAATGTTTACAGAATGTCGGGCGGAGATTACAAAGAAATAATGCAGGTGGGAGTTGAGAATATCGGCGACGGCGGTGTCAGGTCCTGCGCCGAGGTAATTGAGCTTGCTTACAAAAGCCTTGAGTTTTCGGGCAAAAGGTTTGTTCTCGATGTTTCCCATATGGGCATGGTTCACGGGCTTATTGAAGCCGCAACGGATGATCCGGAATTTTCGGCAAAGCTTCTTGATTGCGTTAAGGAAAAAAACATTGACGCAGCAAAAGAAATTTGCAATGAAATAGGCTGCGGTGAGGATAAGTCCGAAAAGCTTGTTTTAATGATGTCTGTTTCAGGCTCGCTCTCGGAAAATATCGACTTAATAAAATCTCTTGTGCTGAACGAAAAAACCTACGAAGCGGTAAAAGAGCTTGAAGAATTGAATTCTTTGCTTTCGGGGTTTGATATTTCGGTTGATTTTTCGGCGGTAAACGATTTGAATTATTACAGCGGAGTTATTTTCAGAGGCTTTGCGGAAGGTGTTCACTCCTGTGTTCTCTCGGGCGGAAGATATGATAATCTGATGAAAAAGCTGGGAAAGCACGCAGGAGCTGTCGGATTTGCGGTTTATATCAATTATCTTGAAGGAATTTGGGAAGAAAGTGCCGAACAGAATAATGAGGAATACATAAATATTGCTCTCCCAAAAGGCAGACTCGGAGAAAAAGCCTACAATATTTTTGAAAAAATCGGTTTCGGATGCCCCGATATTCTGGAGGACAACAGAAAACTGATATTTCAAAATTCGGAAAACAAGGTAAGGTTTTTCTGGGCTAAGCCTTCCGATGTCGCAATATATGTTGAGAGAGGTGCGGCTGACATCGGAATTGTCGGAAAAGACATTCTTTTGGAGTCGTCTCCCGATATATACGAGCTTCTTGACCTTAAAATCGGAAAGTGCAAAATGGCGGTTGCGGGCAAAAAGAATGTTTCTTACGATAACGGAACTTTGAAGGTTGCAACCAAATTTCCCAATATTGCAAAGAATTATTTTAATTCAAAGAGTAGGGAAATTGACATAATAAAGCTGAACGGCTCTATCGAAATTGCTCCGATACTCGGGCTGTCCGATGTTATTGTTGATATAGTCGAGACGGGGAAGACGCTTTACGAAAACAATCTTGAGCCTAAGGAAACCATTGTCGATATAAGTGCAAGGCTTGTTGCCAACAAGGCTTCTTACAGATTTAAAGGTCAGAGGATTGAACAAATACGAGCAAAAATGCAGGAGGAGTTATGATTAGAATTTACAATCTTGCCGATATTGATGAGAAGGATATTCTTATCCGTACACAATCAAAACCGGGCGTTGAAGATATAGTTAAAAACATTATTGATGATGTTAAGAAAAACGGCGATGAGGCACTTAAAAAATATGCCAAGAAATTCGATAATGCCGATATTTGCGATGTAGAGGTCAGCCGGCAGGAAATCGAATCTGCAATGGGTGAGGTTGAGCCGGAGTTTATCGAAATTTTGGAAAATGCCGCCGAGAACATTCGGGAATTTCATATGCATCAGGTCAGAAACAGCTTTGTTATAAATAAAAACGACGGCGTAGTTTTGGGACAGAAGATAGTTCCTCTCGCGCGTGTAGGGCTTTATATTCCGGGCGGAACGGCAAGTTATCCATCCTCCGTTCTTATGAATTGCATACCTGCAAAAATTGCGGGAGTTGACGAAATAGTTATGACAACGCCTACGGGCAGTGACGGTAAAATATCTCCGAATATTCTTGCCGCCGCAAAAATTGCAGGCGTTGACAGAGTGTATAAAACGGGCGGAGCTCAGGCGATTGCGGCACTCTGCTTCGGAACGGAAACTATTAAGCCGGTCGATAAAATTGTCGGACCGGGTAATGTGTTTGTTGCAGAGGCAAAAAGGCAGGTTTACGGCTTTGTCGATATTGATATGATTGCGGGCCCGAGTGAAATTCTGATTATTGCCGACGGTGACAACAATCCTTCTCATTTGGCTGCCGATATGCTTTCCCAGGCTGAGCACGATAAGCTTGCGACAGCCGTTCTGGTTACTGACAGCTCCGAGCTTGCAGGTGCAGTTGCCTCCGAGCTTGAAAAACAAATTCCCCTTTTGCCGAGAAGCGAAATCGCAAGAGAATCCATAGATTCAAACGGTAAAATCATCGTTACCGACGATTTGAAGGCTTCGATAGCCGTTTCAAATAAAATCGCTCCCGAGCACTTGGAGGTTTGTGTTAACAATCCTTTTGATTATCTGTCGGACATAAGAAACGCCGGTTCGATTTTCCTCGGGAAGAATTGTCCCGAAGCACTCGGTGACTACTTCGCAGGGCCGAATCATACGCTTCCGACATCGGGCACGGCTCGTTTTTCAAGCCCTCTGTCGGTTGATGATTTTGTTAAAAAATCTGCTTTTACATACTATACAAAAGATGCACTTGCTAAAGTTAACAAACAAATTGCATATTTTGCCGAAAAAGAGGGGCTTTCCGCTCATGCAAGAAGTGCCCTTATAAGAACGGAGAATATATATGAGTAGGTTTCTTACTCTTTCGGGACTTGATGCTTATGTTCCGGGGGAACAACCAAAAAATTACGAATATATAAAGCTTAACACAAACGAATCGCCCTATCCGCCTTCACCCGAGGTGCTTTCGGCGATAGCTGACGAGTCAAAAAAGCTTAACCTTTATTCCGATCCCGATTGTTTGGAACTTAGGAAAACCCTCGCCGAGCAGTACGGTGTGGAAGACAATAACGTAATCGTTGCAAACGGTTCGGATGAAATTTTGTCCTTTGCTTTTCAGGCTTTTGGTGGCAAGGGTGCGATTTTCCCCGATATTACATACGGATTTTATCCTGTATTTTCAAAGCTTTACGGAATTTCTTACGAAGAAAAGCCTCTTAAATCCGATTTCTCTTTGGATATTTCGGATTACGAAAACACAGGCAAAATGGTTGTGATTGCAAATCCTAACGCTCCTACGGGCATTGCGTTGTCAGTTTCAGAGATAGAGGAAATTGTTGCATCAAATAAAAATTCCGTTGTAGTTATTGACGAGGCGTATGTTGATTTCGGTGCCGATTCTGCCACTTTGCTTACAAAAAAGTATGATAATTTGGTTGTTACAATGACATTTTCAAAATCCCGTTCCCTGGCAGGGGCAAGAGTCGGCTATGCTATAGGGGATTCTGAGCTGATTTCGGATCTTAATACGGTAAGATGTTCAACAAATCCTTATAATGTTAACAGAATGTCCCTTGCCGCCGCAAAGGCCGCACTTTTGTCACAGGAGTATTATGATAAAAATGCTCAAGAGATTATCAAAACAAGGGGGTACACCGAGGATAAGCTTTGCGAGCTGGGTTTTAGAGTTACTGATTCAAAAGCCAATTTTTTGTTTGCAAAGCATGAAAAAATCAGCGGTGAGAGGCTTTATAAACAGCTTAAGGAAAGCGGTGTTCTTGTAAGGCATTTCGGAAATCCTAAAATTACGGATTATCTCAGAATAACTATAGGCACAAAAGAACAAATGGATATACTAATTCACAAAGCAAAAAAAATAATCGAAGCGGAGAAACAGTTATGAGAAACAGCGAAATTTCAAGAAAAACATCAGAAACCGATATTAATTTGAAGCTGAATATCGACGGTACCGGTAAATACAACATCAATACGGGCTGTGGGTTTTTAAATCATATGCTGGAGCTTTTTGCCAAGCACGGAAGATTTGATTTGGATATTGACTGCACAGGGGATACCGAAGTCGATTTTCACCACACCGCAGAGGATGTTGCCATAGTTTTGGGCGAGGCTTTTTTAAAGGCTTTGGGGGATATGTCGGGGATAAACCGATATGCCGACAAATGCCTTCCCATGGATGAGGCGTTGGTTATTTGCTCTGTCGATGTTTCGGGGCGTGGCTACTATCAGAGTAATTTTGAATTTCCTTCACAAAAAATAGGTGAGTTCGATACAGAGCTTGTAGATGAATTTTTTGCGGCTTTTGCAAGACACGCAAAGCTTACATTGCATTTTGTTCAGCTTAGAGGCAATAATTCTCATCATATCGCAGAGTGTGCCTTCAAGGCGTTTGCCCGTACGATTAGCTTTGCAACCTCGGTTAACCCCGAGCTTTGCGGTGAAATTCCTTCAACAAAAGGGGTGCTTGTATGACGGTTATAGTTGATTACGGCGTGGGTAATCTTTTTTCGTTAAAATGCTCTCTTGCAAAAATCGGCGAGGAAGCTGTAATTTCAGGCGAAAAAGAACTTATCCTTTCGGCGGACAGAATTATACTTCCTGGTGTGGGAGCTTTTTCCGATGCCGCACAAAAGCTTAATGATACCGGTCTTGCAGATGTTTTAAGGGAAGCCGCCGACTGTAAAATTCCTATTTTGGGAATATGTCTTGGGATGCAGCTTTTGTTTGATAAAAGCTTTGAATTCGGTGAATGTGACGGGCTTGGGCTGATAAGCGGCTGTGTTAAGCCGATCGAGCCACGGATAGGCGGGCTTAAGGTTCCTCATATGGGCTGGAATTCTCTTGATTTCACAAATAAGCTAAGCAAGCTTTATAAATATATAAGCAACGGGGATTTTGTGTATTTTGTTCATTCTTTTGCCGCAGAGGACTGCGATGAATTTGTAACGGCTTATGCAGACTACGGTGCCAAAATTACAGCATCCGTTGAGAGGGATAATGTTTACGGTACACAGTTTCATCCCGAAAAAAGCGGTGATGTGGGGCTTAAAATATTAAAAGCATTTTGTGAGGTGAAAGCATGAATCTTTTTCCGGCTATAGATTTATATGACAAAAAGGTAGTCAGGCTGAAAATGGGGGATTATTCTCAAATGACGGTTTATGGTGATAATCCTGCGGAAACAGCCTGTATGTTTTATAAATGCGGTGCGAGATACTTGCACGTTGTTGACCTTGAGGGAGCAAAATACGGCAACACTCCGAATATTGATGTAATAAAAGACATCATTAAATGCTCCTCTATGAATGTTGAGGTTGGCGGAGGTATAAGAAACGAAGAAACGGTTGAAAAGTATCTTGACGCAGGCGTGTTTCGGGTTATTTTAGGAACTGCGGCTGTTGAAAATCCGCAATTTCTCAAAAAAATGATTGATAAATACGGCTCTAAGATTGCTGTCGGTGTGGACATTAAAGACGGAACGGTTGCGACTCACGGTTGGATTAAAAATTCCGATAAGGACTGTTTTTCATTTTGTGCCGAGCTTGAAAAAATGGGCGTTTCGGCAATTATTGTTACAGATATTTCAAAGGACGGATTGCTTTCCGGTACAAATTTGAATTTATATCGTGACTTAAGCGAAAAATTTTCAATGGATATTATTGCTTCCGGGGGCGTTTCATCGTTAAACGATGTAATAAAGCTGAACGAGGTAGGTGTAAGCGGCGCAATACTCGGCAGAGCGCTCTATACCGGAGATATTGATTTGAAAGCCGCAATTTCGGAGGTGAAATAGTGCTTACAAAGAGAATAATACCCTGTCTTGATGTTAAGGACGGCAGGGTTGTTAAGGGAGTTAATTTCAAAGACTTGGGCGATGTGGATTCTCCGGTAAGTCTTGCAAAGTATTACAGCGACAGCGGTGCGGACGAGCTTGTGTTTTACGATATTACGGCATCGTCCGACGGAAGGAAGCTTTTTACCGATATTTTGAGGGAGACTGCTTCCGAGGTTTTTATTCCGTTGACTGTGGGCGGCGGAATAGATTCCATTTCCGATTTTGACAGAGTTTTAAAGTGCGGAGCTGATAAAGTCAGTGTAAATTCGGGTGCTATCAAAAATCCGTCAATAATTAAAGAGGCGGCGCAAAAATACGGAAGTCAGTGCGTGGTGCTTTCTGTTGATGTAAAGAGAGTTGACGGGAAATTTACGGTTTTCTCTAAAGGAGGCCGCGAAAATACAGGGTTAGATGCTCTTGAATGGATAAAAAACGGCGTAAGTGACGGTGCGGGCGAAATCGTTCTTAATTCGATTGACACCGACGGCGTTAAGGGCGGCTTTGATTTGGAAATGCTTTCTGCGGTGTGCGATATTGTAAAAGTACCTGTTATTGCATCGGGCGGAGCAGGCTGTACAGAGGACTTTATTTCGCTTTTTAAGGAGATCCCGGGAGTCGATGCAGGGCTTGCCGCATCCATTTTCCATTTCGGAGAGGTTAAAATTCCCGAATTAAAACAGCAGTTAAAACAGAATAATATTAATGTTCGCATTTAGGGGGTAATTTTATGTTTGATATACAAAAGCTTAAATTCGATGAAAACGGGCTTATTCCAGCGGTTGTAACCGATGTTGAATCGGGTAAGGTTCTGACGGTTGCTTACATGAACAGAGAAAGCCTTGAAATAAGCATAAAAGAGGGGAAAACCTGTTTTTGGTCAAGGTCGAGAAAAACCTTGTGGAGAAAGGGCGAAACTTCGGGCAATTTTCAGCATATTGTCCGCATTACCGCCGACTGCGATTACGATGCTCTTACGGTTGAAGTGAAAAAGGACGGTCCTGCCTGCCATACCGGCGCAGATTCCTGCTTTAACGATGTTGTGTATGAAAACAAGGATGTTCCTTATTTTTCGGCGCAGGGACTTATGGAGCTGATTGAAGGCAGAAAAACCAATAAAAAGGAAGGCTCATATACCACATACCTTTTTGAAAAGGGCCTGGATAAAATACTTAAAAAGGTCGGCGAGGAAAGCACAGAGGTTATCATCGCCGCAAAGGCTGAGGACAAGCCTGAAACAATCTACGAAATTGCTGACCTTGCGTATCATTGCATGGTGCTCATGTGCGAGATGGGAATTTCTCTCGATGAAATAAGAAATGAGCTTGCGTCCCGTCATGTAATTGACCACAAAATTAAACAGGAGAAAATGACAAAATGATTTCCAATATACATACTCACACAAACTTTTGCGACGGAAAAGATTCTCCCGAGGAAATGGTTTTGAAGGCACTTGAACTTGGATTTGATACTATCGGCTTTTCTGGACATTCTCCCCTCGATAACTGTAAATGGGCATTAAGATCCCCCGAGGAGTATCACAGAGAAATCAGCAGGTTAAAAAAGCTTTATGCTGACAGAATAACCGTACTTTGCGGAACCGAGCAGGATTATTATTCTCCTTCAAACAAATTTGAGTATGACTATATCATAGGTTCTGTTCATTTTGTCAGTGCAGGCGGTGAGCTTTACGAGGTTGATGACAGCCGCGAGGTCACCCTCAATAATATCAATTCGGTATTTGGCGGCGACTGTCTAAAATACGCAAAAAATTATTATGAAGCGGCTGCTGTATGCCCGAGGGTGACAAACGCCGATGTTATAGGTCATTTTGATTTGATAACAAAATTTGTAGGTGTTTTTGACGAGAATGATAAAAAATACCGTTCGATTGCGCTTGAAAGCCTTGAAGAAGCCGCAAAATACGATATACCTTTTGAAATCAACACCGGCGCAATCGCAAGAGGCTATGATAAGATTTATCCGGCGCCGTTTTTGCTTAAAAGAATTAAGGAGCTCGGCGGCAGTATTGTAATCACAACCGATTGCCATAACAGGGATTTTCTTGATTTTGCATATTCCGATGCCTGCGAACTTGCCAAAAGCTGCGGTTTTGATTCGCAAGTTTGCTTTGTGGGCGGTAAGACAAAGCTTATGGGGCTTGACTGATTTATGCCGAAATTGTACAATTTGCAATTTCGGCATTTTATAATTTGTTTTCTTCGCTCCATTTTCTTGTGAGTTCTACATTTTCAAGCGAGGGATTGGTGGTTTTAAGCTCTTTGTCCGTATGCATTTTTTCCGCCAGACCGAGCGTAACATATACGGGAGGCAAAGGCTTTTTTGAAGATTTATTTATATTATTCATAAAAAAAACTCCTTTCGGGTTGATTTGATATTATTTTTGCACATATATTAATTATTTATTATAAAAAATGTTGAAATAAAGTTTAATTTGTGGTAAAATAATTAACAGTATTTAGAATGTGAAAGAAGGTAAAATTATGGGACTTACTCTTGCTGAAAAAATCCTTAAGGCTCACACCGTCGACGGTGAGTTCAAAAAGGGCAGTGAAATAGGAATTAAAATCGACCAGACTCTTACTCAGGATGCTACCGGTACTATGGCATATCTTGAATTTGAAGCCATGGGTGTTCCGAGAGTTAAAACTGAACGGTCTGTTGCATATATTGATCACAACACACTTCAAAACGGGTTTGAAAATGCTGATGACCACCGCTTTATCGGCTCTGTTGCAAAAAAACACGGTATATATTTCAGCAGGCCCGGTAACGGCATTTGTCATCAGGTTCATTTGGAGCGTTTCGGGATACCCGGAAAAACGCTTATCGGTTCTGACAGCCACACCCCCACAGGCGGCGGTCTCGGTATGATTGCAATTGGAGCAGGCGGTATGGATGTTGCTGTCGCAATGGGTGGCGGAGCATATTATATAACTTACCCCAAAATTGTCAAGGTTGAGCTTCTGGGCTCGCTTTCTCCCTGGTGTGCGGCGAAGGATGTAATTTTAGAGGTTCTTCGCAGAATGTCGGTTAAGGGCGGAGTAGGGAAGATTATCGAGTATTGCGGCGAAGGTGTAAAAACCCTTTCGGTTCCCGAGCGTGCCACAATCACAAATATGGGCGCAGAGCTTGGCGCAACGACTTCAATTTTCCCTTCGGATGAAATTACTTATGAATTTATGAAGGCTCAAAAGCGCGGTGATGACTGGACTGCATTATCCGCCGACAGCGACGCTGTTTATGACGAGGAAATCGTTATTGATCTTTCGGAGATTGAGCCTATGGCTGCTTGCCCTCATTCGCCCGACAATGTTAAAAAGCTCAGCGAGATAGGGGATATGAAGATTGATCAGGTTTGTATCGGCTCCTGCACAAACAGCTCTTATGCCGATATGATGAAGGTTGCTTACATTCTTAAAGGAAAAACGGTTCACCCCGATGTTTCACTTTCGATAGCTCCCGGTTCAAAACAGGTTCTTAATATGCTTGCGCAAAACGGTGCGCTTTCTATAATGATTGATGCAGGTGCGAGAATTCTGGAAAGTGCCTGCGGACCTTGCATAGGTATGGGACAATCTCCCAACTCCAAAGGAATTTCCCTTCGTACCTTCAATCGTAATTTTGAAGGTCGCTCCGGAACAAAAGACGGTCAGATTTATCTTGTATCTCCCGAGGTTGCGGCAGCTTCCGCAATAAACGGTGTTCTTACAGACCCGAGAAGTTTGGGAGACAGCCCTAAAATTTCACTTCCGGACGAATTTTTGATTAACGATAATATGATAGTTCCTCCCGTATCCGAGGAGGATATGGACAGTGTAACTATTCTGCGCGGCCCGAACATAAAGCCGTTTCCTAAGTCCGAGCCTCTTGCAGAAAAAATCGAATGCGGATGCTCCTTGAAGGTTGGTGACAATATCACAACCGACCACATTATGCCGGCAGGTGCAAAAATTTTGCCTCTCCGCTCAAATATACCTGAGATTTCAAAGCATTGCTTTGCTGTATGCGATGAGAATTTCTATTCAAGGGCGCTTTCCATGGGTAAATCAATTATTGTGGGCGGTGCAAACTACGGTCAGGGATCATCCCGTGAACACGCAGCATTGGCTCCTCTTTACCTCGGAGTTAAGGCGGTAATCACGAAATCCTTTGCAAGAATTCATATGGCAAACCTCGTAAACGCAGGGATTTTGCCTCTTACTTTTGAAAATGATGCGGATTATGACAGAATCGACCAAGGTGACGAATTTTCTATTGATGATGTAATATCTCAGATTAAAAGCGGAAATGAGATTGTTGTTACGGATAAAACAAAGAATTTTGAATTTAAGGCAGTGCTTTCTGTTTCGGAAAGACAGAAGGAAATGCTTTTTGCGGGCGGCCTGCTCAACTACACAAAAATGAAGGGATGATTTAACATGGATTTGACACGGTATTATGCAAATGAGGGCGAAAAGCCTCTTGACAGAATAGTTTACGACGGTGGACTTTGCGGTATTTTCAGAACGATAGCTTGTATAGGGGACAGCCTGTCCTCCGGAGAGCTTGAATCTTTGGATAACGAAGGAAAGAAAGGCTATCACGATATTTTTTATTACTCTTGGGGTCAGTACATGGCAAGAACAATGGGGAACACCGTGTACAATTTTTCAAAAGGAGGAATGACTGCAAAGGATTATTGCGAAAGCTTTGCTGAGAGTATGGATTTTTGGAATCCTGTCAAAGCCGCACAGTGCTATATTATCGCACTCGGTGTTAACGATGTAACATCGGTTATCGGAGATGACGATTTTGAGCTTGGCGATGTTTCGGATATCGACCTTAACGATTGGCATAACAATAAGCCGACATTTATCGGATATTACGCTCAGATTATTCAAAGATATAAGGAAATTCAGCCGAAAGGCAGATTTTTCCTCATGACCATGCCGAAATCAATTAAGGATGCGGGTTCGGAAAGAGCAAAAAATTATGACAAAATAAGAGAGCTTCTTTATAAGGTTGCAGAGCTTTTCGAGTACACTTATGTTATTGATTTGAGAGAGTATTCTCCCGTTCATGACGATAAGTTTGTTGAAAACTTTATACTCGGCGGCCATTTGAATGCATCGGGCTATCTCATGACTGCGCATATGGTCATGTCTTATATCGACTATATAATAAGAAACAATCCCGAAGATTTCACACAGGCTGGATTTATCGGAACGCCGTGGCATAATTAATACCGGTGAAAAGTGGTAAGAAAGGAATTTAACAAATGTCAAAAATAGCTATGAAAACCCCGCTGGTTGAGATGGACGGGGACGAAATGACCAGAGTAATCTGGAAAATGATTAAGGATATTCTTTTAACTCCGTATATCGACCTTAAAACAGATTATTATGATTTAGGTCTTGTTCACAGGAACGAAACGGACGATAAAGTTACATTCGATTCTGCCGAAGCAACAAAAAAATACGGCGTCGCTGTAAAATGCGCAACCATTACGCCAAACGCCGCAAGAATGCCTGAATATAATCTTAAGGAAATGTGGAAGTCCCCGAACGGCACGATAAGGGCGATTTTGGACGGTACGGTTTTCAGAACACCTATTATCGTAAAGGGAATCACTCCGTATATCCCCACATGGACAAAACCTATGACTATTGCCCGTCATGCGTACGGTGATGTGTATAAGAATACGGAAATGCAGGTCAAAAAAGGCTCAAAATGCGAAATTGTTTGTACCGATGAAAACGGAAATGAAACAAGAAAATTGATTTACGATTTCTCCGATTCCGACGGTATCGTTCAGGGAATACACAACAAGGACAAGTCAATCGAGAGCTTTGCAAGAAGCTGCTTCAACTATGCTCTTGATATAAAAAAGAGTGTTTGGTTTGCGACAAAGGATACAATATCGAAGCAGTACGACCATAGATTTAAGGATATTTTTGCGGAAATATTTGAAAATGAATATAAAGAAAAGTTCGACAATGCCGGGATTGAGTATTTCTATACCCTTATTGATGATGCTGTCGCAAGAGTTGTGCGCTCCGACGGTAATTTTATCTGGGCTTGCAAAAACTATGACGGTGATGTTATGAGCGATATGGTTGCAACTGCTTACGGCAGCCTTGCAATGATGACTTCCGTTCTTGTTTCTCCCGACGGTGTTTATGAATACGAAGCGGCTCACGGTACGGTTCAGAGGCATTATTATAAGCATTTGAAGGGTGAGCAGACATCTACAAACAGTGTTGCTACGCTGTTTGCATGGACGGGTGCTCTGAGAAAGCGCGGTGAGCTGGACGGTCTTTCCGATCTTTGCGATTTTGCCGATAAGCTTGAAGCGGCAACGATTGATACAATCGAGAGCGGAATTATGACCGGTGACCTTTATCTTCTCTCCTCTCTTGATAATAAGAAAAAGGTTAACACCGAAGAATTTTTGCTTGCTGTAAACGAAAGGCTTAAAGCTTCATTATAAGGTGATACGGTGAAAAAATTTGGTTTGTTTATTAAGGGACTTGCCGCGGGAGTGCCTATAGGGCTTGGCTATTTCGCTGTTTCTATAGGGGTTGGCGTTGCCGCAGTCGGTGCAGGACTTAATGTAATAACGGCACTTCTTATTTCCATGACTAATCTTACTTCTGCCGGTCAGGTTGCAGGTATTGCGGTTATTGCGACCGGCGGAACTTTAATTGAAATGGCGCTTACTCAGGCTGTTATTAATCTGAGATATTCATTGATGGGGATAACTCTTTCACAAAAGCTTGACAAAAGCTTTTCCACTCCTCACCGATTTGTTTTGAGCGCTTTTATAACCGATGAAATATTCGGTGTCGCATCAACTCAGTCAACCGTTAACATTAAATATATGTATGGACTTGTTGTGGTACCGTACATAGGCTGGGCGGCAGGTACATTTGTGGGAGCCGCCGCAGGAAGCGTACTTCCGGCATCTGTCGTTTCGGCTCTCGGGCTTGCAATTTACGGGATGTTTGTTGCTATAGTTGTTCCTGCAATGAAAAGAGATAGGGGAGTGACATTATCAGTTGTTATTGCGGCACTTATTTCAACCGCAATTCATTTTATACCCCTATTTGATTTCATAAGCTACGGTTTTTCGGTGATTATTTCTTCCGTTGCAGCTGCCTGTATTTCTGCTTTTATATATAGAAAGGGTGGACGGGAATGAAAATTTTTGCTTATGTTGCGGTCATGGCGGTTGTGACATATTTAATCAGGGCTGTCCCGTTTGTGCTTTTCAGAAAAAAAGTAGAATCTCGGTTTTTGCAAAGGTTTTTTGAATATATTCCTTATGCAGTCCTTGCCGCAATGACTATCCCTTCCGTATTCGGAGAGGGAAAAAATCTCACTTGCGCAATCGCGGGATTCACGGTTGCGGTGATTTCGGCTTATTTTGAACGGTCGCTGATATTTGTTGCGGTGATTTCATGCCTTGCGGCGTACCTTACGGGACTTATTTAGTTGGAATTTTTTAAAAAGTTTTGACATTTTTGCGAAAAAAGCATATAATAACAGTAACAGAACCCGACACGCCTCTCAACTATGCGGACCGTGTCGGGTCATTTAATTTGTGCGGAAGTGAACAATGTGGAACTAAAAGACATCAGAAACCGGTGTCCGAAGATGAACAGCTGCCAAATCTAAAAATAGTTGGGTTTTATCAAAAAAAACACTGTTGATACGGCAGTGTTTCTTTTGTTATAATAGTATATATAATAAAATGTAAAGGAGTTTTGGATATGAAAAAGATTATTGCGGTTTTGCTTGCCATGACGTTCGTGTTGTCGTGCATTTCGGCGGTTTCCGCGGCGGAAACACGAACCTGGGGAGCGGATAATCTTAATAACAGCAGCGGCGATTTGGTAATCGGCTTTCTCGGCGGCTCGATAACCGAGGGCTGCGGAGCGGCAACCAAAGATGACCGATGGTCAACGCTTGTTGTTAACGGTTATTTTAAAAAGAATTTCCCTAATAAAAATGTGATTGAGCGCAATGCATCGATTGGCGGCACAAACTCTCAGGACGGAATGATCCGCATGAAGAGAAACCTGGAGCTTGATTCCGCCTCGACCCCTGATGTTGTGTTTGTCGAGTTTGCGGTAAACGATGCAGGGCCGGGGGGCATGGAAATTTCTGAAAGAATGGAAACGGTTGTCCGTCAGCTCACGATGCTGCCGAAAATCCCCGTAATCATCTTTGTTTATACAACCTCCGAGCTTTCGCTTAATAACGGTGCGGATAAGGGCTGGTGCGTTGAAAATGCGATTGCGGCTTTTCATGAAGTTGCAAAGACCTACGGCATTTTTGAGATAAACCTCAACGATTATGTGTGGAGCGGAATTAAAGAAGGAAAATACAGCTGGAACATAGGTGCATCTGATAGCCTGACGGTCGACGGCGTTCACCCGAACAATGCCGGGCATAAGGTTTATGCCGATAGGGTTATCGAAATGCTGACGGCGAATAAATCGAAGGCTTTTAAGAAACTCGACCCTGATACCGCGCCCTTTGGCGACTATGTTTTCGGCGAGCTTGTTGAGATTCCGTTTGACGATGAGTCCGTTAAGCTGACGGGCAATTGGGAAAAGGTTTCATATGAGCCAATAGGCATGGATGAAAACATAAATTTTGATTATTATAAGAGGTTTTACCGTAACGGTTATATGAAGTCCGAAAACTGCAGCGGTGCTAAATTTGAGCTGGAGTTCACCGGCAGAGGCGTAGGCATCGACTATGTAAGGCACGAGAAAAACGCCGACCTCAAATATACCGTTTATGCGGAAAACGGCAGTATTGCCGCAACCGGGAGCGCCGGGCAGATTTATTATCCGGGCGATACCACGCGCTGCTGTGGAAAAATTCTTGTGAGAAATCTTCCTTACGGCAAGTATAAAATCGTGGGTGAAGCAGTAGTGATCGGCGAAGGCGAAAGCGCAAGAAATCAGCTTCATATGGGGTATATTGCGGTCGAAAAGGCAATGCCGAAGATTGCCCCGACGGCGTACGATGTAAAGATTTCCTCCGCTGCCGAAATCGGCGAACCTTTGAGCGGAAGCTATAAATACAGCTGCAAAATGTACGATGAGGATAAAACCAAAACCGAAAAAATGTGGTATATAAGCGATACCGAGAACGGCGAGTATAAGGCGGCGGCAAGCGGCGATACATATACGCCCCAGGCAAGCGAGAACGGAAAGTACCTTAAATTCGGCGTAAAATGCGTAAATGCAAACGGGGACTCGGGCAAAACGGTTTATTCCGATGCGGCAAAGATTGTGCCGGCTACCGGTAAGATTTCGGTTAAAAACGGAATTTCCATAACGGTTGACGGAGCACCGGCCGAAAATCCGGGAACAGGTAAAAATAAGTTCTCGGTACTGATAGAGAACAGCGGCTCGGCCGACATGACCGTAAACTATGCGGTTGCGGTGTATAAGGAGAACGGCGGATATAAGCTTATGAGCGGATATAAGTCAGTCACCAAAACAATCACCGCCGGGAAAACGGTTGAGTTCGAGATTGAAATCACCCTGACTGAAGATGATAGGATTGTAAAAAGCTATGCCTATGCCTGCGGCTCACTTGAGCCTGCGTATCTGCCGCTTGCGGCGTCCATGACCGAGGTTACCCCCGGCGACGGCGGAATACCGGTTTCGGTGTATAATATAAATTATTTTTAACAGCCCCTGCAGTTTGGGCGGCAGTGTAGTATAATAAAAGCTGAGGAGCTGATTATGATAAAATCGGTAATTATCTTGCGTCGACCGGCACAACCTCGTTCCTTATGGCACCGGCGACATATCTTGAAGCCGACCTTAAGCGTTATGTTGCGCTTATAGGCGAGCGAGCAGGAAAATCCGAGGGCGCAAACCTCCTGGGTGCGAATATGGAAGGGCCGTAATTTCGGCGGCGCTTGACTTCGGCGCAATGGCTGAAATCATATGCGACGAGCTTCATGTAACGCCTTCGGTTGTGAGGGCGGCGTAAAGAAATTCGGTTCGGAGAAGCAGTTATCCCCCGATAAAACGCTTTTCACTATAGGCGAAATATCAAAGGCGGTCGGCGTCACAAGAAGGATAATACTTAATTATGAGGCGAAGGGTCTTATAGTTCCGGATAAGAAGGAAGAACCGTGCGGAAAGTACCGGGGAGGGCGTTTTCAGCGTACCGAAAACTATGGCGCTCAGCCTTTACCATATGGGCGCTTATGTGGATTTGGGGCAGGCCGTTTCAAAACTGACGGAATATGCAAAAACCACGGCAGTGAAACCGTCGGCGTATGCCGGTATATATATCTCGAAGGTCCGCCGCAGCATAAGGATAAGAGCAGATTTGTCACTCAAGTGGTGCTTCTGCTTAAAAATAGTTAAAAAAATTGAAAAAACATATTGACAAAAACCGCAATCAATGGTATAATATCATGTGTTGTGGAGAGGTGTCCGAGTGGTTTAAGGAGCTGGTCTTGAAAACCAGTGACTCGAAAGAGCCAAGAGTTCGAATCTCTTCCTCTCCGCCATTTTCATATTTATATTTGTAGGGCATGGAGAAGTACTCAAGTTGGCCGAAGAGGCGCCCCTGCTAAGGGCGTAGGTCGGGTAACCGGCGCGAGGGTTCAAATCCCTCCTTCTCCGCCACAATTTTTGGTCATTTTTGATAATGACCATAATTTTTTTTGCCCTAAAACAGCCATAATAAAGTGGTTGTTTCTTTGCCGCAATATTACGGCTATCACATAGCCTGCTTCAAAAAAATTTATTTCTAAATTTTTTAGATTTCCCACAAATTTATAGTTTATTTCTACATCTTGCGTTGTTTCGCCGTCAACCTTATAATATGCGGAAACAGTTATCGACTCAATTAACTCACGAGCTAAAAACTTATTCATAGATGTAAGGTCTAAACATTTTGAAATTCTATCGGCAAAAAGAGAGATTTCGCTTTCGGTTGCAGCTTTTATATCAAGCTTTTCACGAAGTACAGAAGCGGTATTTTCACAATTTTTCAACTCATTCTCAAAATCTTCGAGAAGATTATAAAAAATTTTTTCCGATATTTTCCCCGTAACCTTGTCTTTATAAAGGCTTTTAATAGAGATGTTTATTTCCTCAACCTTTGATTCAGCTTTCTTTAATTCTTTAAGCATTATATTACTCTCAGACTCTTTGTCTTTTGAAAGCATTTTGCTGATTGATTTTATTAAGTAATCTTTGTCTTGACTTGCTATGTAGGCATAGTGACGAATGTCATTTAACACAATGGCTTCAAGAACCTCTTTACGGATATTATGAGAAGTGCATACATTTTTCCCGTGATTTGAATATGTACCGCATCTGTATGTTAGCTTTGGCTGTCTGCCCCTCATTGACGCACACATAGTAGCACCGCAATCCGCACATTTTACCAACCCGATAAATATGGTATCGGTCTTGTCTTTCCGTTCATTGCGTGGGTAGTATCTGCCTTTACGGATTTTCTGTGCCTCATCCCATATATCTCGGCTTATAATTGGTTCGTGAGTTCCCTCAACTATAATCCATTCATCCGGTTCGGTTAATCGTCTTTTCTTTGATTTGAACGAAACGACCTGTCTTTGACCTTGAATCAAATCTCCAATATATACTTGTTTCTGAATTATCTGCATAATTGTGGCACTGCTCCAAGTCATAGATTCATCTTTGCGTGGATTATCTTTTCCTTGCAACTGATAATAGTATGCTCGTGGACATAACAAATTCATATTATTCAAATCATCTGCTATCATCCGTGCGTTTTCCCCATTGATAAACTTACCAAATATCTTTTTGACTACCCAAGAGGTATCTTCGTCAATAATGAGTTTGTGTTTATCTTCCGGGGATTTTTTATATCCATAAGGTGCTCTGCTACCCATAAACATACCTTTTTCTGCATTTGTCCTTTTTACTTGTCTGACCTTTTTTGAAATATCTCGTGGATAATATTCGTTAATAACATTGTGGAATGCTGCAAAATCATTGTTTGCTCCCATTGTGTCCACGCCATCGTTGATTGCAATATATCTGCAATGCTGTTCTGGGAAATATTCATCTGTATAATAACCTGTCATCGAGTAATTTCTGCCAAGCCGTGATAAATCCTTTGTAACAACACAATCAATTTTTCCGCACTCTATGTCCTTTAACATTCTTTTGAAATCCGGTCTGTCAAAGTTTGTACCGCTATATCCATCATCTACATATTCTTCAACCAATATCCAACCTTTTTCGTTTACATAATCGGAAAGAATTTGTCGCTGATTTGCGATACTCATACTTTCCAAATTTCCGTTATTATCATCACGAGATAAGCGAGCATAAATGCTAACACGAAATGTATCTTTCATTATTTTTCCTCCTATAATTATATTGTGTTTGCATTAAACTCCTGTTCAATAACTATTATACATTATTGTAGCGATTAACGCAAAAAATTACTGTTCAGATTGTATTGATAAAAAAACTCCCTGTTTTAGTGCTTCAATCAAATCTACTGTATTATTAAAATTGCTTTTCACATTTATTACACAACCGCCCTTGACCTTTATTTTTGTAAAAGATGATTCCTTTCCCAATTTAGATTCTTTAATTGTTATAAAATCATTTTTTTCTATCATAAAGCACCTCCTAAAACTTAATAATATAAGCAAAAGGACTGATATACATATAACAAGGTTATCGAATTATATCAATCCCTTTGATTATGCTATTAAATAGCCGTACCCGTCCCGAAAGACGGGTACAACTTATTTTCTTTGTTTTGAAGCAATTTCAGACGGTGTTTTGCAAGAACACTCCATAGGAATTTCACCTCTCCGCTTTTCCTGCCGAGCTGCCCCCATTGCCTGCGACGGCGTTCGCAATTCGCCTTTGGGCTCGTTTTGCCTTTCGGCAAAAGCAACGCTTATTAGGCGATTGCTCTCTTTTCCCACAAAAGCTATGCTTTTGTGGGAGCCCTGAATTGTTATCCGCTCGGACTGTGGCTGGGCAGAAGTATCATTGTCCCGATATAAAGTCATCGCCTGCAAGGTAGCTGCCTTGCTCTGCGGCATTGATATTTCTCGCTCGGATAATTTTTCATCATTGAAAGAAGGATGAAGTAGAAGCAAAAACTATCGTCTTGGCGTATCTGCCGCTTGGCTCGTCCATACCGGAATGTATCTGTTTGCCGTTATACTGCACCGCCGTTATCTTGCGTGCTTTCTTTGTAATCGAAAGGATTATGTAGCGGTTTTTGGTTTTGAATATTTGTTGAGAATATTGTTTATATGATATTTAGCCGCATTGTCAAGATTTACTGACAATTTTTTAAGAAGCCGTTCCTCATCATCTGATAAGTACAGCAATAAGTTTTTACGGCTTTCATCATTTAAAAAATCCCTCCGAACATTCCTCGTTTGGTATATATAGGTGCATATCGGTTCAGAAAATCAATATCTCTGAATATGGTGTCTTTGCTTACCGCAAAATAGTACGACAATTCTAATGCCGTTGTTTCTCTGCATTTATTGAGCAAAAACAACATTTCAAGTCTGCGTTCAAACGCTGATAATTTGTCTTTCATTACCGATAGCACCTCCTTTCGACTTCCATTGTACAGGAGTAACTATGCGGTTCTTTCCGCTTTTCAAAAAATAATTTCACCCTTTTGTGTAAATTTTGTTGAATTTGCACAAAAGAAAGAGGCGGAGCACGGCTATGATACGGTGGTGGTTTTCTGTGATGTTTTCCCGAAGATTTGCGGTGATGTCCTTTAGGCTCATGCTTTTTGCGTTTTGCTCTGTGCTTCATAAAGTGTCCTCCGTGCCGCAGGGCATATCCGACAAAAAGCATAATTTTGTCCTATGCAGGGCAATTTTTTATTTATGAGGTAATCGCTTTCGCTTCCTTTGCTTTGTAATATCATATAAAAAGGCACAAAAAAGCCGCCCGGCAATAAAGGCGTTTTGCCTCTATACCGGGCGGCCTGCTATGCCGTCGTTTGTCCTCATTTTAAGAGGGCGATTTTAGTCTCACAATCCTAATCACATTCACAATGGAAATTGTTATATATTTATCCTTGCTTTATTTCCAAAACTTTTAAGTTATTCAGAACAACGTTGAGTTCGGATTTTTGTTTCTCAACTTCCTCACCCAAATTGTTATACGCCTTTCGCAGAACACCGCAAACCTCATCAATGTCTGAAATAAACCTCTCAATCCGTTTGCACGCAGTATGGATTTTCTCATCATTTTGTGCCTTTTTCTGCGCATATTCGTGTTCTGTACGTGCTTCCGTTTCTTTTTCAAACCGCTTTGCTTCAAGCATTATGTCGGCAAGTTCGCTCTGACCTTGCGCATAATCAAATTTATCCGCTGTTGCTTCATTAAGTCTTGTATTGAGATCTGATATTTTTTCTGTAAGTTCTGCAATTTCTGTCTGCATATCTTCCTTTTCTTTTGAAAGCAGGTTAATTTTTTAAAGAAGTGCATCCTGTTTATCGTTTGCCGAAATTTTTTCGGATTCATAAAGTTCACATCTTTCCTTTAACCCATTGTTTTCTTCCGTAAGCTTTTGAATACGTGCTTTCATTTCGCTGTTAATTGCCTCAATATATGCGATAACACTGTTTTCGGTATAACCGAACAAACCTTTTCTCAAATTCATTTTTTCCATAACACAGCATCCGTTATCTTGTTACTGTTTTTTTATTCTTTTCATCATAGCAACAACCACTGCATAATTAACTGCAAAATTGAAAATCAAAATTGCCGCAATTACGCCGACGCTTATGC
>CABUMF010000032.1 GCA_902492655.1 uncultured Eubacteriales bacterium
CCAAACGGCGACAAAAGTTTTTATTGCGATATTCCGAATGTTGGGAATTATTTTTCATATATTACTAAAGAGCTTCCCGATTTTATAGAAGCTGTGCTTCCCGCGTCCGATAAAAGGGAGGACAGATTTATTGCAGGTCTTTCCATGGGCGGCTACGGTGCAATGAAGGCGGCGTTTACCTATCCCGAAAGATATGCGGCTGTGGCTGCGTTTTCTCCCGTTGCGGATGTTCGGGATTTCGGAGAAAACTTTCCCGATGTAAAGGCTTCGGTTCTCGATCTTCTGCCGGATATTGATTCTCAGGATTTGTTTGTGATTTCCGAAAGATGCGCAAAATCCGATGTTAAGCCGAGGGTTTATCACTGGTGCGGATTTGACGATTTTATGTACGAAAGAAATGTAGCATTTAAAAACCATATGAGTAAATTGGATATTGACTATACCTACAGCGAAACGGAAGGCTCCCACGAGTGGCGCAAGTGGGATGAACAGATTGAATATGCGCTTGAATTTTTTGGCATAGAATAGGAGCAGGCATTAATGAATATTTGTGTTTACGGCGCTTCATCCATGACGATAGATAAAAGATATATTGCCGAAGGTGAAGCTTTGGGCGTTGAAATGGCAAAAAGAGGACATAATCTTGTCTTTGGCGCAGGTGCAAACGGACTTATGGGTGCGGTTGCACGGGGAGTTTATGCGAGCGGCGGCAAAATAGTCGGCGTTGTTCCCCGTTTTTTCAATGCGGACGGAATTGTATTTGAGCATTGCGATGAAGTAATAAGAACCGATACCATGCGTGAGAGAAAGCAGATTATGGACGACCGTGCCGAAGCCTTTATTGTTACCCCCGGAGGAGTCGGGACATTCGAGGAATTTTTCGAGATGCTCACCCTTCGCCAGCTGGGGCAAAGCCAAAAGCCGATTGCGATACTAAACACCCTCGGGTATTACGACAGTATGCAGCAAATGCTTGAAAATGCGGTTGCGGGAAGTTTTATGAGCAAAAAATCCCTTGAACTTTATAAGTTTACGGATTCGCCTTCCGAGGCACTTTGCTATATTGAAAACTATAAGGCTGAATACTCCGATGTATCGGAATACAAAAATGTACAAAAGGGTTTGGTTAAATGAAACTTATATCATGGAATGTAAACGGTCTCAGGGCGTGCATGGGAAAAGGCTTTGCGGAAGTGTTTTCCGATTTTGATGCAGACATTTTCTGCGTGCAGGAAACAAAGCTTCAGGAGGGACAGATTGACTTTTCTCCCGAAGGCTACGAAGGATACTGGAATTACGCCGATAAAAAGGGATATTCGGGTACTGCGGTGTTCACAAAAAAGAAGCCCCTGTCCGTTAAATACGGAATAGGTATTGACGAGCATGACCATGAAGGAAGGGTTATCACCCTCGAGTTTGACAGCTTTTTCTTCACGACGGTGTACACCCCCAATTCCCAAAACGAGCTTGCAAGGCTCGATTACAGAATGAGGTGGGAGGACGATTTCAAGGCATTTTTAAAATCCCTCGGAAAGCCGGTAATCTTCGCCGGAGATTTGAATGTGGCACATGAAGAAATCGACCTTAAAAATCCAAATTCCAACCGCAGAAACGCCGGCTTTACCGATGAAGAACGGCAAAAACTTACCGTACTTTTGTCTGACGGGTTTACGGATTCCTACCGTTATCTTTATCCCGACAAAAGGGATGTTTATTCATGGTGGTCATACCGCTTCAACGCAAGAAAAAACAACGCGGGATGGAGAATTGACTACTTTATTGTGTCGGACGAAATTAAGGACAAAATTGTCGGTGCGGATATTCACACCGAAATTCTGGGTTCCGATCATTGCCCCGTCGAACTGACAATGGATTTGGATGCATAGAGGAAAGGTTCCGCTCTTTATTATAAAGAAAGCTTAAATTATTAACATCGGTGCACGCCAATCCTAATCTTAAATTTTAAAAATTTTTTTAATTAAAAGGTATTGACAAACAAGGCAATCTGTGCTATACTGTTTTAGTCGGTTAAGTGAACGCTTGGCATAAACTGTAAAGTCGTCGGTACTTATCGGTGGTTTGTGAAAATCATTATCCGGACACGCTTGTATGGTGGGTATAGCTCAGTTGGTTAGAGCGCCAGATTGTGGCTCTGGAGGCCGTCGGTTCGAATCCGACTATCCACCCCATTATTTTTCTTTTAGACTTTAAGATATGATGGGATGTCGCCAAGTGGTTAAGGCACAGGACTTTGACTCCTGCATTCGTGGGTTCAAATCCCGCCATCCCAGTTTGTTTTTCCTTTTAATTTTATATGGTTCATTAGCTCAGATGGCAGAGCACTTGACTTTTAATCAAGGTGTCCCGGGTTCGACTCCCGGATGAATCACTGAAAAGCACCCAAAAGCATGGGTGCTTTTCGTTTTTTGCAAATAAATTAAATTTATTATAACAAGCTTGAAGTTTTCCGCCTTTTGTGGTATAATTGTTCTATATGTATTTTGTGAGGTGATTTGCTTGAAGAAGCTTTTTTCGATTATTCTGTGCATTGCACTTTTAATTATATCCTCGACAGGTGTTTTTGCGTATGAGGTTCCGGAGAATATCAAGGTGGGGCTTTGTTACGGTTCAAACGCCCGCACGCTTATGGATCTTTACAGCAACGAGGGCTTCAAAATCGGCTTTTACAACGGCACAACGCTTGAGACGATATGGGAAACGGATTATCAAAATCTCACCGTTGCTCTTACATACGGCACGCTCTACATCTCCTACGGCTACTCGTCATATGAGGAAGCTGACGCCGTTTCGGAAGGCGGATTTGTGCTTTATACAAACAACAGCTTTTATAAGGCATACTCTCAGCCCAAGGACGGATTTGACCCCTATGAGCTTTCGGCAGGAGCAATGTCTGTTCGAGTGAGCGGAAGTCCCGTATTTGTAGTCAACAAAGCATCCCTCGGAGCCTGCGGCAAAAATAATATCACCATGATTGACGGCTATTCATACCGTGGCGGTGCCGAAATGGTTTATGCCGGCTCCGGGGTTATGACGGTTATCAACGTTGTGGGCTTCAACGATTATCTTTGCGGAGTTGTTCCCCGTGAAATGCCTGCCTCGTTTGAACCCGAGGCGCTTAAGGCACAGGCGGTTTGCGCAAGAAATTACGCCATTATGAACATGGGCAGATTCAGCTCCTACGGCTTTGATGTTACGGATGATACAAACTGTCAGGTTTACGGCGGTCTTTCGGCAGAGAACGAGCGGACAAGCACGGCGGTAAGGCAAACAAACAGCGACCTTTTGATGTACGGGGACGAGCCTGTATGTACATATTTTTCGAGCATGAGCGGCGGAAGAACCGAGGCTTGCAAGGATGTATGGAGTGCGGATATTCCCTATCTTTGCGGAGTTGAGGACCCCTATGAGGACACCGAAAATATCGAAGGAGGCGTCTGGGAGGTAAGGCTCACGCCGAGCGAGGTTCAGGCGGCTCTTGCATCGTGGGGAATATATATAGGCTCTGTCACCGATATGTATGTTGCCGAAAACACTGCGGCAGGCGGCGTTAAAAAGCTAACTGTTGTCGGCACGGACGGCAGCTATACCTTTGAAAAAGACGAATGCAGAAACATTTTTTCACTGAGAAGTCAGCTTTACACGGTTTCAAGGCCTTCTGTTAGGACAGAAACTAAGGTTTATGAGCATATTCCCTATTCAGAGCTTGGGCTTGCAAAACGCTACGGTGGCTCTGCGGCGGCAAACGCCTATATTTTCCCTTCCCTTCATTCGGTTTATGCAGACAGCGTGTTCACAACCTATCGGGAAAAAACGGTAGTGAACGAAACGCCCACCGGCGACGATGTATTCATCATTTCACAGGCTCGGGCTTTCGCAATGGGGCGCACAGGGCATGGCGCAGGCAGGCTTTACATACGAAGAAATTCTGCTGCACTATTACCCCGGAACTTATTTACAGAAAAACTGACATGGAGATGTTTATATAATGGATTTAAAGGATTTCAGCTTTGACCTTCCGCCCGAGCTTATTGCACAGCACCCAAAAGACAGGCGTGACCATTCAAGACTTATGGTTCTTAATAAAAGCGACGGCTCTGTTTTGCACGAGCATTTTTATGATATAAAAAAGCACCTGAAACCCGGCGACTGCCTTATACTTAATGACACAAGGGTTATTCCGGCAAGGCTTCTGGGGGTTAAGGAAGGCACGGGAGGAGCAATAGAATTTGTGCTTTTGCACAGGCACGAGGGCGATTTATGGGAGGTTATCCTGAAGCCCGGAAAGCGTGCCAAAAAAGGCAGCAGATTTGTTTTCGGAGACGAGCTTCGTGCTGAGGTTGTGGACATTATAAACGACGGCAACAGGCTTGTGAGATTTGAATACGACGGTATTTTCGAGGAAATTCTGGATCGTCTCGGAAATATGCCGCTTCCGCCTTATATCAAGGAAAAGCTCGAGGATAAGGAAAGGTATCAGACGGTTTATTCAAAGCACAACGGCTCTGCGGCGGCGCCCACGGCAGGGCTTCACTTTACAAAGGAGCTTCTTTCGGAAATCGAAGAAATGGGCGTTGAAATAGGCTTTGTAACCCTTCATGTGGGGCTCGGCACGTTCCGCCCGGTAAAGGTTGACAAAATCGAGGATCATCATATGCATTCCGAATTCTACTCGGTTGACGCCGATGTGTGCGACAAGGTCAACCGTGCAAAGAAAGACGGCAGAAGGGTTATCGCAGTGGGAACAACCTCGGTTCGCACCCTTGAATCGGTTGCGGATGAAAACGGTCTGTTAAAACCCTCCTCGGGCTGGACAAATATTTTCATTTACCCCGGATACAAATTCAAATGCGTTGACGCAATTATTACCAACTTCCACCTGAGCGAATCCACGCTTTTGATGCTCGTGAGCGCATTTGCAGGGCGAGAAAAGGTTCTTAACGCATATAAAATCGCAGTTGAGGAAAAATACCGCTTCTTCAGCTTCGGAGACTCTATGTTTATCGAATAAAAATATTCGATAAACTAATGAAAAATGAATAATGAATATTTAATAATTATTGTGAATTTTCGCACAAGGCGAAAATTTTCCGAAATTATTCATTATTCACTATTAATTATTAATTTTATCCAAGTAGCTTCGGCGGCTCTATGTTATTATATTAAGGAGACTAAATATGGCTTTCAGTGTTATTAAAGAAAACGGGCACGCAAGGCTCGGCGTTATGGAAACGGTTCACGGAAAAATCAAGACGCCCCTTTTTATGAATGTCGGCACGATTGCGGCAATAAAGGGTGCGGTTTCTGCGCTTGATTTGGAGGAAATCGGATGTCAGGTTGAGCTTTCAAACACCTATCATCTTCACCTTCGCCCGGGGGACAAAATCGTAAAGCAAATGGGCGGACTTCATAAATTCATGAATTGGAAAAAGCCCATTTTAACAGACAGCGGCGGATTTCAGGTATTTTCGCTTTCCGGAATGAGAAAAATTTCCGAAGAAGGCGTTGTGTTTTCCTCGCATATTGACGGAAAAAAGATATTCATGGGGCCGGAAGAGAGTATGCAGATACAGTCAAATCTTGCTTCCACTATTGCCATGGCATTTGACGAATGTGTCGAAAATCCCGCCACCTACGAGTATGCCAAAAATTCCATGGAAAGAACGGTTCGTTGGCTCAAACGCTGCAAGGCGGAAATGACGAGGCTTAATTCCCTGCCCGATACCATTAATAAAAACCAAATGCTTTTCGGCATAAATCAGGGTGCAACCTTCAAGGATTTACGAATTGAAAACATGAAAATGACAAGGGAGATCGAGCTTGACGGCTATGCGATAGGCGGTCTTGCGGTGGGAGAGCCTGCGGAGGTTATGTATGACATAATCGAGACGGTCGAGCCCTATATGCCCAAGGACATGCCGAGATACCTCATGGGAGTGGGGACTCCCGAAAACATTTTGGAAGCGGTTTATCGGGGTGTGGACTTTTTTGATTGCGTTATGCCAAGCAGAAATGCGCGTCACGGTCATCTTTTCACCGAGGAAGGAATTATGCATATCCTGAACGCAAAATTTGAAACAGATGACAGACCGATTGACGAAAGCTGCGACTGTCCTGCCTGCAAAAACTTTTCGAGAGCATATATAAGGCATCTGTTCAAAGCCAAGGAAATGCTTGCGATGAGGCTGTGCGTACTGCATAATCTCTATTTTTACAATAAGCTTACGGAAAATATCCGCCTTGCGATAGAGGAAGACAGGTACGAAGCTTTCTACAGAGAAAAAACCGAAAAATATACTCGGAGGGTGTAAACCATGAACAAGCTGATTAGGACAAAAATAATGCTTGACGAGGAGCCTTTTCATCAAAAAATGCTTCGCATGAACTATGATATTCCCCTCGGAGAAACATATAAATGCATAAAAATCTGCTTTGATGCTGTCGGAGCGGACGAAAACATATACTGCACTCCCGATATTTACGAGTACAGCAGTGACTGCATCGACGAAATCAAGGTCTTTGACAGGGATACTTTTTTTGATGCGGTATTTATGTATGCCCTTCCGATTGCACTGAAATACCCCGGCGCAAAGACGGGTATTTTCGATAAATCCCTGAAATGGTACATACGGCTGTTTGTTGACGATCCCGAAAATGTTTCGGGAGACGATTTGCTTTCCGCAAATTTTGAGCTTTACACATCGGACAATTACATAGAAGCGGCAAAATCGAAAATCGAAAGACAAATTGAGGGGCACCTAATATTGGAAGGTGCAAAAAAATACCTTGAACAAATAGGAGAATATTAAAAAATTTAAAAAAATATTAAAAAACAGTAGATTTTTTGTTTCATTTGTAGTATAATGGTGATTGACAACATAATACTCCGATTTCGGATTTTGACCGTACCTTTTTTTACTCGGCAATGCCGATATTACAAACTACATAAAACACGATGCGATTACGGCAGGAGATTTCACATATTAAAAAGGGTACAAGCTTAAAAACGGGAATACGGTATATAAGCACAAAACAACAAATTTCTTTACTTTGAAAGGAACGAATCAGTATATGTATTGTGAAAAATGCGGAAAAATGAACGTTGACGGAGCGATGTTCTGCTCCAACTGTTCGAGCATATTAAGATCGAGGAGAACGGCTGAGCCGGCAAAAAAACCGGTTGAGGCTCCCATTTCCTCCGATGCGGCAGAGGACGCAACAAGAAGGATTCCGGTTACAACTGCGGCAAAGTATGAAAACGAAGCTCCTAAAATGCCGGAATGGGAAGAAAAATATACTGCTCCGAAAAGCACTTATCAGACGAAAAGAGCCCCGTCCGTGCCCGAAAGGAAAAGACAGATTCCGTCCTATTATGATGATTACGAAGAAAAAGCGGAAAATAAGGTTAAGTTTTGCTCGGCATGGTGCAACATTCTTTCCGTTGTTTCGTGGGTGGTGTTCATTGTTTTGATGACAGTCGGAATAGTCGGCGGAGCCACACTTGTGCTTTTAGGCGTAAAGCAAGGCGAATCAATGATGTATTTCGGCGGCACTGCCGTAATAATTCTGTTTACCGTTTTTGCTTTTGCTTACCATGCAAGGAATATGGTCCAGATTAAAATTCTCCGAAAATTCAATGAAAAGAACAGATAGCATACGAAAAAAAGCCTCGCTCAAAGTGAGGCTTTTTATTATCCGATAAAATATCAATCAGCTCTCGGGAAATCGGGAATTACGAGTGCCGCAAGGAAATATGCGAGAATCCCCGTGCCGAAGCAAAGAATAAACAATGCCCAGATAAGCCTTACTATAGTTGAATCAATCCCGAAATACTCAGCGATACCGCCGCATACTCCGCAAATTTTTCTGTCGGTTTGTGATTTGCATAATTTTTTCATAGCTGTACCTCCCCAAAAAGCAAATTCCGTAAATAGCGCATCCGGTTATTTTAATTATACTCCCCTATTAAAAAAATGTCAATATATTTCAAGTGAATTGTTGACAAATCCTAACCTATATGATAAAATCAAAGTCATACAAGGGGGAATTTACATGAACGAAAAAAGCGGTGTTGAAATCACATCGGCAAAGGGAGTTTTAGCCGGTATTCTTATCGGAATAGGCGGCGTTTCGTTTTTGAGTGCCGAACCGAAAGCTCTCGGTTCATTTTTGTTTGCGGTGGGGCTTTTGACGGTGATATTGCAAAAATACAGTCTTTTCACGGGCAAAATCGGCTATTTAAGCAGAAAATCAGATGTTTTACCGCTTGCATTAATGCTTTTGAGAAATATTGTCGGCGCAGTGATTGTGGGACTTTTGACATTCGGTGCGGCAAGGGAAAATGCGGTTGATTTGGTTGCGGCAAAGCTTTCAAAGCCTCTTACGGAGGTTTTTGTTGCGTCGGTTTTTTGCGGAGTGCTTATATACATAGCGGTTGAGCTTTTTTCAAAGGAAAAGCATCCGCTTCTTGTGATTATGCCTATAATGGCGTTCATACTGTGCGGCTTTGAGCACTGCATCGCAGACGCTTTCTATTTTGCGGCGGCAAGGACTGTAAACGCCGATGTAATCGTATTTATGCTTATATGTATTTTGGGGAATGCGTTAGGCTCCATTGCTGTTCGGTTTGCCGAAAAGTTCAGAGTCTGATTTATTCATCCTTCTGTATTTTGAAGGCGTAATCCCGAATTTATCCTCAAATTTTTTGTAAAACCATGAAATGTTATCAAATCCCGACTCGTAGCAAATGTCCGTAACCGTGCTGTTGCTTGTGATAAGAAGTGCGGTGCTGTAGGCAAGGCGAAGCTCGTTTACAAAATCCGACGGGGATATACCGTAGTATTTTTTCATGCTTCTGCTGATATGCTCACGGCTTTTGCCCGAAATATCGCACATTTTTTCCGTACCGGCTATAAAATTGGCCGGTTTTTTCATTTTTTCGCACATCATCTCAAGCCAAAGCGGCACGGAAGGCTTTTGCTCGCTGTATTCAAAAAAGTAGTCCGAGAACACCCTCGCAAGCATTACCTTCATTTTGCTTTTGAGAATTTGCTTATCATCTTGAGAATTTATATCCATTATCATTTCAAACAGCTTTTTACATTCCCCGACCGGAATATTCACCATAGGCGGCATTGATGCTTCAAACAGTATTTCCCTTTTGAACCCCGTTCCAAGAAAGTCGGCGATTGAGTTAAAAAACTCTTTTGAAAATGCAATGTTCATAAACTCAAAATATTCGCTGTTTATCCGCTTATAATAATGGTCATCGGTATCACGGATAAATACTATTGTGCCCTCTGTGAGCTTTTGCTCCACGGAGTTTACGACATGAATATACTTTCCTTTAACGCCCATGAAAATTTCATAGTAGGAATGACCGTGCCTTCCCGATACTTCATAATCACTTTTTACATATCTGCATAAAAACTCAAGCTCTTCATCAACATTTTTTTCTGTGGGAAGAATAGGAAAATCCTTTGGCGAACTCAATGTTATCACCTCATATATCACAATACCATAATTTTTTTGTTTCGTCAACAGTTTTTTTGAAATATAGTTTGTGTTACAATATAAACAAAAACTATAGTAAGGAGAACTGTCATGGATTTTTTGTTTCAGAAATTTTTAGTGTTCAAAAATAAGCTCCGTGAGCTTTCTGTGCTTAAAAACGGTATAATTGATTTTGAATATCAATACTGCGATTACAAAACCTCAAACGAGCCACCGAAAGGCGGTTATGAGCCCTATGTAAGTCATACCGAAATTACGGGAGTTGACAAGCATTTTTGGATTCATTTTACACTGCCCGCACATAACCCGACCGACTGTTGCGAGAAAAGGCTTTGTATAAAAACCGGTCTTGAAGGACTTTGGGATGCTACAAACCCACAGTTTACAGTGTTTATAAACGGCAAAACCGTTCAGGCGTTCGACACAAATCACACATGGCTACCCCTTTTAGGCGGCAAAGATTACGATGTGTATATCTACGGATATACCGGCATGATTTCAGGAACGGCTTTCCCGATAGAATTGACGGTTAAAACCGTTGACCTTCGCATTGAAGGACTTTATTACGATATTGATATTCTGTCGCAATGCCTCGAAACCATAAAAGATGAAAAAAATGACGATTACATCAATATAAAAACCCACACGAACAACGCTCTTTTGATGCTTGATATGAGGGATTTTTATTCCGAGGAATTTTATGACGGAATAAGACAGGCATCGGAGTATCTTAAGAAAAATATTTTTGATAAAAATTCAGGACTTCACAGGCAGCTTTCGAGCATAGGGCATACTCATATTGATGTAGCGTGGAAATGGACGGTAGCGCAAACCAAGGAAAAGGCACAGAGGAGCTTTTCAACCGTACTTAATCTTATGGACAGATACCCCGAGTATATGTTCATGTCAAGTCAGCCACAGCTTTATGCTTATGTAAAGGAGCAGGACCCGGAGCTTTACGAAAGAATTAAGCAGAGGGTTGCGGAAGGCAGATGGGAAGTCGAGGGTGCAATGTGGCTTGAAGCGGACACAAACCTTTCCGGCGGCGAAAGCCTTATAAGGCAAATTCTTTTCGGGAAACGCTTTATGAAGGAAGAATTTGGGGTTGACAGCAATATTTTGTGGCTTCCGGATGTTTTCGGATACAGCGGCGCATTGCCTCAAATTCTCAAAAAATGCGGAGTTAATCGGTTCATGACCGCAAAAATGAGCTGGAGCGAAACCAACAAGCTTCCCCACGATACATTCATTTGGGAGGGCATTGACGGCTCAACGGTTTTCAATAATATTGTGGAGGCATACAACAATGTTATGGAGCCCAAAAGAGCATACGAATATTATCATGACTACCATAAGGACAGGGATATTGTAAGCACCGTTATGCTTCCCTTCGGCTACGGTGACGGCGGCGGCGGTGCGACCGCAGAGATGATGGAGGCATACAAGAGGATGAAAAACGGTCTTCCCGGCTTTCCGTCAATAAAGATGGAAAAACGAACCGAGTTTTTCGATAAAATCGAAAAGGAATTTTACGAAAACACAAAAACGGCTGTAAACGTTCCTAAATGGGTAGGAGAAATGTATCTTGAAATGCACCGAGGAACCTACACCTCCATTGCCAAAAACAAAAAGAACAACCGAAAAAGCGAGCTTTTGTATCAATCGGCGGAAAACGCATCCGTAATGGCTCATTTGCTTTGCGGCTTTGAATATCCCTCAAATAGGCTCAACAAAAATTGGGAGAACATTTTATTGAATCAGTTCCACGATATTATTCCCGGTTCTTCAATCAAGCAGGTTTATGACCGAACGGACATAGAATACGCCGACATACTGAAATCAGGCAAAGAAATGGTTTCTTCGGCGTTGGAATACATTAAAAACAGTATTAAAACCGACGGCGGAGTGTTTGTTTACAATCCTTGTCCCTTTGAGGCAAGCGGTGATGTAACGGTTGACGGCAAAAAATATTCGGTTAAGAACATTCCCGCGCGTGGATACAAGGTAGTGCCCAAAGCCCTCTATGTGACCGATGTAAAGGTCAGCGGCAAAACCGTGGAAAACGATTTTCTTAAGATCGAGTTTAACGATAAGTACAACCTTGTTTCTGTGTTTGATAAAACCGAAAACCGAGAAATACTCACCGGAGAAGGCAACAGTCTTGAGGTTTATGAGGATTATCCGAGACAGTACGACGCATGGGAAATAACGGATTATCATGTTCAAAAAAAGTGGTATGCTGATGATGTAGCTTCGGTTGAAGAAATCGAAAACGGCGTTCGTGTCACAAGAAAATACATGAAGTCCGAAATCGTTCAGGACATTACAATAAAGCCCTTTTCAAAGAGGGTGGATTTCAAAACGCGCATTGACTGGAAGGAGGACCATGTTCTTCTTAAAGCCGCTTTCCCGGTGGATATTCATGCGGATTTTGCAACCTATGATATTCAGTTCGGCTCCGTAAAACGCCCTAATCATTACAACACAAGCTGGGATGAGGCAAAATTTGAGGTTTGCGCTCATAAGTGGGCGGACATTTCCGAGCATGGCTACGGCGTCAGCATATTGAATGACTGCAAGTACGGCTACAGCATTCGTGACTGCGTGATGAGGATTTCGCTCCTCAAGGCGGCATCGGACCCCAATCCATGTGCGGACAGAGAGGTTCATGAGTTCACATATTCCCTTTATCCCCATACGGGGGACTTTAGAGAGGGCGGAACAATCCGAGAAGGCTATATGCTCAATCAGCCTCTTGAAGGAAGTATAATCGACAAATCCGACGGCTCGCTCCCGGATGAATTTTCATTCGTTTCCGCAGATTGCGAAAATGTGGTTATAGAAACCGTCAAAAAGGCGGAAAATGACGATTCGGTTATAATCAGAATGTACGAAGCGTTCGACTCAAAAACAAATGTAACCCTTACCTTTGCGGAGGATTTCAAGGAAGCTTACCTTTGCACAATGCTTGAAGAAAATATCGAAAAGCTCCCCATTTACGGGAAAAACCTCACAATTCCGATCAAAAATTTCGAGGTTGTAACGCTAAAGCTTGTGAAATAAGCGGTAAAAAGAAAAAAGAAAATGCACAAGTCCTTTTTTAATGACTTGTGCATTATTTCGTTTGTGCTTTTATGATTTTCTATTTTTACATATTCTCCAGCAAATCTTCAATCCTACAGCCAAGTGTCTTTGAAAGTGCAAAAAGTATGGTTGTTGCGGCATTATTTATATCCTTTGCTTTTATTTCATACTGTTGCAATGTTCTTAAGTTTACTCCGGATTTCTCGGCAAGTTCTCTTTGGGAATAACCGATGTTTTTGCGAAGCTCCTGCAATTTTGTTGCAGTTGTCTTTCTTTCAATGATAGAATCAACAACATCAACAAATTTATCTTCCGCCGCCTCGTGGAGTGTGGGATAGAGCTTTTCGATTTCCTTTGAAGATATATTCTGAAATATATCTTTAAAAGTTCTGCCCGTATGCCATTGATAATATGCAACAATCCATCCGCACCAATATTCGGGGGAACAGTCATATTCGGTTTGCACTTCCGGAAACTCTTTATTTATGCCTGCTTTCGTAATTATTTCGTGAACAAGCTCGGTTCCCGATAATCCTGAAACAATCTTCGGCACGCCGTTTCCAAACTGTGTGGCAAATCCCGTTGCAACAAACAAATCAAAGAACTTCTGGAGGCTCATCCCACAAGCATTTACCGCATAATCTGCCGCCTCTCCAAGATTTCTCATTGCATCTTCCAAATACCGTTCATCGTAAGCGTGCATCATCAGGGGTTACCTCCTCACGGATAATATCTCTCATAAACAATCCATTTAAATCTTCTTTTTCAAGCTCAGCGTTAAAAGTCTCCCTTGCTTCATCATCTCTCGCTTTACGCTTTGCATAATATATTGTATTGTCACATACCTCATAAGACACAAAACTAATCTCATCAAATGCCTTTTCGCTTTTCAAAACAATCTGTTCACCAAGCTTGCCAAGTCGCATTGCATAAGATAACTGATTAAGCGAAATCTCGTTATTAACAAATGCCCTTGCAAATGAAAAATATGAATCGTCCGCACGGTAGCCGATAATAACATCATACTCTTTTGTATCGGGCATAAAATGTTCTGTAAGCCATTCACACCCACGCTTCATAACAGGAGTTGAAAGGCGAACCTTTCTGTTACTCATCAGAATTGCAAGCCAATGCAAAATGGTATATTCGCTTGATGAAAGATTTAAAATCTTTAGACTTGACATATCAATCTCATATTTATTTACAAAGCCGTCAACATCTTCCGTGCAAGCCCATTCCTTTGCAAGCTCAATGTGCTCAGTGCAATAAAAACCCCTGCCGTAATCGTTATAGGTTTTGCCTTTGCCAAACTGCGGTTTTTCAACAATTTCAGGAGAGCCGTGATATATAGTAAGCTTTTTCATAATATCATCCCTATACTTCTGTAGAGTTATACCTTATTATACTCCCACAAAACCATTTTTGTCAACACCTCTGCGAAATTTTTTATCTTTTTATATTTCAACACTTTTGTACATATTGGAAATAAAATTTCAAACCGTAATCTCCCCCAAAACCTCGCCTACGCTGCCCTTTATGCAAAGGTCGGCATTTTTGTCCATGGGAGTGGGATCACGATTGATTAAAACAAGGTATTTTCCCTTAAAATAGTTAATAAATCCCGCGGCGGGATAGACCGTAAGGGATGTTCCTGCAATAATTAGCGTATCCGCATTTGAAATTGCCGCAATCGCACCCGATACGCAGTCATCACTGAGTGCTTCTTCGTAAAGAACCACATCGGGCTTAATTATTCCGCCGCAGTCGCATTTCGGTATTCCCGAGGTTGACAAAATATATTTTGCATCGAAAACCCTGCCGCATTTTTGGCAGATATTTCTGTGAACCGAGCCATGAAGCTCATAAACCCTTTTACTGCCTGCGGCGGTGTGCAATCCGTCGATATTTTGAGTTACAACCGCCGAAAGCTTCCCTGCCCCTTCAAGCTCGGCAAGCTTTAAGTGCGCCTTGTTGGGCTTTGCGGAAAGGAAAATCATTTTTTCCCTGTAAAAATCGTAGAATTTCTCCGTATTTTTCACAAAATACGAGTGGGAAAGAATTTCTTCCGGGGGAACATCGTATTTTTGATTGTAAAGCCCGTCCCGGGAGCGAAAATCGGGAATGCCCGACTCTGTTGAAACCCCCGCTCCTCCGAAAAATACAATTCTTTTACTTTCGTTTATAATTTCCTGAAGCGTCACAGCCAGCCCTCCTCCATAAGTCTTTTTTGAAATGCTTTAAGCTTTTCCCTTGTATTTTTGTAATTTGGCAGAATGCCTTCTACCTCCGCCCAAAACTCCTTGCTGTGATTATGATGCCTAATATGGCAAAGCTCGTGAACGATTACATAATCCGCAAGCTCGGCATCCCCCATTATAAGCCGCCAGTTTATATTTATTTTTCCGTCGGCACTGCACGAACCCCACCTTGTTTTTGCACGGGTGATTTTGACGCTTTTCGGAATTATCCCCGTATCGACCGAAAGCTGCTTTGTTCTCTCTGTTATGATTCTCCTTGCAAGCTCACGCATAAGCCCTTCAGCATCGTCCATGACAAGGTTTTCGCGAACATATAAAATACTGTTCTCAATCCTGGGCTTGCCGATTTTTATAATATACGGAGTACCGAAAATAAAGACCTGCGTGTCGGGCGCAATTACTCGTTTTTCTTTTGAAAGCTCGGTTATTCTGTCCGAAATCCAAGCCTGCTTTTTTTCAACAAAGTCGTTGATATATCCTATCGCCGTACGCTTCGGTGCCCTGACCTCGACCTTGCCGCCGGGAAAAACATAAATACCCAGTGTTTTGCGGTCGCTTCTTACAAGTTTGTAGGGTATCATACAAATCACCTCACCTATATTATAATACTAAATATATTTTCTTGCAAGGGTTGACAAAAAAATTTATGAGAAGTATAATTAAATATATATATGAAAAGGAGATTATCATTATTATGGAAAGCAGAGTAGCTATTATAGGAATTATCGTAGAAAAAAACGAGTCGGCGGAGAATGTAAACCGAGTGCTTCACGAATATGCGGAATTTATCATCGGCAGAATGGGCTTGCCCTACCACAAAAAAGAGGTTAACATAATAAGCGTTGCGATTGATGCGCCCCAGGACACCGTTAGCGCACTTTCGGGAAAGCTCGGCAACATTGACGGCGTAAGCACAAAAACGGTTTATTCAAAAATCTGAGGAGAAGGCTATGACATACTTTTTTGATTTGGACGGCACGGTTACAGATTCCCGTGAGGGAATATTCAACTGCGTAAAGTACGCTCTTGAAAGCCGCGGAATTGCAGAGCCCGATTATGAACGAATGAAGGCATATATAGGCCCGCCTTTGGTTAAAGGATTTATGGAAATTAACGGGGTTGATGAAGAAACCGCCATTGAGCTTCTCAATAAATACAGGGAGCGTTATTCGGTGTACGGGGTGTATGAGTGTAAGCTTTATGACGGCATTGCGGAGCTTCTGAAAAGTCTTGCCGAGCGTGGGCACACCCTTGCGATTGTTACAGGAAAGCCAGAGCATTATGCAAAAATAATTGCTGAAAATTTGGGTGTTAAAAAGTATTTTGATTATATTATAGGGCCTTCCCTTTCAAATACGGAAGAAGAAAAGGACAGCCTTGTAAGGCGTGCTTTGTCACTTATGAATACAAAAAATGCCGTCATGATAGGCGACAGAAAATTTGACATTGAAGGCGCAAAAATGAATAATATTTCTTCTGTTGCAGTTATGTACGGTTTTGGAACACCCGAGGAATTAAAGAATGCAAATGCGGATTTTTACGCAGAAACTGTGAAAGATTTGCATAATCTTCTGTTAAGCATATAAAATTTCATATAAAATGTATATTGCATTTTTATGCAGAATAATGTATAATAATTAACGAGGTGAATACTTATGATAAAAGCAGGTATTGTTGGGGCGACGGGGTATGCAGGCGAAGAGCTTGTTAGGATTCTGTCCGTTCACCCTGAGGTTGAAATAGAAGCTGTTGTTTCAAAAAGCTTTGCGGGAACTCCGCTTTCCGAGCTTTACCCTACCCTTCGGGGAGTGGTGGACAAGGTTTGCGAGGAGGTTGATGTAAAAAAGCTTTCCACTTCATGCGATGTTGTTTTTACGGCTCTTCCCCACGGCGCATCGGCAAAGCTTGTGTCGGAGCTTGCAAAAACGGGCGTAAAGGTTATTGACCTAAGCGCCGATTTCAGATACAAAAATCCCGATATTTACGAGGAATGGTACAAAGTTGAGCATTGCGACAAGCCTCTTTTGAAAACTGCGGTTTACGGGCTTTGCGAGCTGTACAGAGATGACATAAAAAAAGCACAGGTTATCGGAAATCCCGGTTGTTATACAACAACCTCAATTTTGGGCTGTGCACCCATGGCGGCAAATAAAATCATTGATGTAAACTCGGTTATTGTGGATGCAAAATCCGGCGTTTCAGGCGCAGGCAGAAAGGAAAAGCTCGATTATTCGTTTTGCGAGTGTACCGAAAGTATGAAGGCATACAGCGTAGCAACCCACAGGCACACCTCGGAGATAGAGCAGGAGCTTTCTATTCTTGCGGGTGAGGATATGACAATCAGCTTCACGCCTCATCTTATTCCCATGAAAAGGGGAATTTTAGCAACGATTTATGCTAATCTCACAAAGGATATTTCCACATCGGAGCTTATTGAAATGTACAGGGAATTTTATAAGGGCGAGCACTTTATAAGGATATATGACGAAGGCAAGCTCCCCGAAACAAATCATGTGGCAGGCTCGAATTTTGTGGATATAGGCTGTGTGGTTGATAAAAGGACGCACCGTGCCATTGTTGTCAGCTGTATTGACAATCTGTTTAAAGGTGCGGCAGGTCAAGCGGTTCAGAATATGAATATCATGTTCGGTCTTGACGAAGCAACGGGAATTGCAAATCCCGGTTTTTACTTGTAATTGGGAGGTTTTACTGTGGAGGACAAAATCAAAGCACTGATTGACAAAGCCAATATACTTGTTGAAGCATTGCCCTACATACAAAAGTTTGCAAACAAAACCTTTGTTGTAAAATACGGCGGCAACGCAATGATTAACGATAAGCTTAAAAACTCGGTTATGGAGGATCTGACCATTCTCAAATTCATCGGCATAAACCCGATTTTGGTTCACGGCGGCGGACCTGACATAAGCAATTCGCTTTCTGACCTTAACATAGAAAGCGAATTCAAAAGCGGATTGCGTGTAACCGATGAAAAAACCATGCTTGTTGCACAGGAGGTTCTTGTGGGGAAAACAAACAAGGAAATCGTATCACTCCTTAACGGAAAAGGAAGTAAAGCTATCGGGCTTTGCGGAATTGACGGGTCCCTCATAAAATGCAAAAAGCATAAGGCGATAATTGACGGAAAAGAAGAGGACATCGGCTATGTCGGCGATGTTACGGAAATTGATACTCACATAATCAATTACCTTGTTAAAGATGAGTTCATTCCGGTTATTGCGCCAATCGGCGCAGGAGAGGACGGACACAGCTATAACATTAATGCAGACACCGTTGCAAGTGCCGTTGCGTGTGCGGTGGGTGCGGAAAAGCTGATTACCTTAACCGATATTGAAGGTCTTAAGGACAAGGACGGGAATGTAGTATATGTAACAAACCCGAGAGAAATAGACGAAATGATTAAGGACGAGGTAATAACCGGCGGAATGATTCCCAAAATTCTCGGCTGTGTTGACGCAATGAAAAACGGTGTCAAAAATGTACATATAATTGACGGAAGGGTTCCCCACTGCCTTCTCCTTGAAATATTTACAAAGACCGGTATCGGTACTATGATTGAGCAGTGAAATAATGGAGTTTATAAATTTATCCGAAGAAAATATTGATTCCGAGCATTTATGCTGTATAATACGGAATAAGACGGGACACGAAGGTATAGAAGCAAAGCGGCAATGGCTTTCGGCGCGCATAAAAGAAGGCCATGTTTTCAGAAAGCTTGACCAAAGGGAATGCGTGTTTATGGAATATGCTCCCCTTGAGACGGCATGGGTTCCCATAGTGGGCGAAAACTATTATTACATATACTGTCTTTGGGTTCAGAAAAAGGGCAACGGTTACGGAAAAGAGCTTATGGAATATTGCATAGCCGACGCAAAAGCAAATGGCAAATCCGGAATTTGTATGCTCGGTTCGGATAAGCAAAAAAACTGGCTTTCCGACCAGAAATTTGCCCAAAAGTATGGATTTAATAAGGTTGACTCAACGGGTGACGGATATAATCTTTTGGCGCTTAGCTTTGATAAAACCGTCCCGAAATTTTCCGATACGGTAAAGCAAAAAACAGACAAAGCAGGGCTTACTGCTTTTTACGATTATCAGTGTCCGTACATCCCCCAAAGAATAGAAAAATTGCGGGAATACTGCACATGGCACGGCATTCCCGCAGAATTTGTTCTTGTCGATTCGCTCGAAAAAGCCAAAAATCTCCCCTGCGTATTCAATAACTGGGCGGCTTTTTATGACGGAAAATTCATTTCCGTGAATCAGCTTGACGGAAGCTCGCTTGAGAGATTTATACGGAAATAATCCGCTTTTTGAAGCCTTTGGCGATTAAACCTTTGAATAATTACATATTTAATATCAATCATGCTTGAAATCACCGATGTGATAATAAAAGCTGCCGGCGCCCCGAACGGAATTATAAAAGCTATGGGCACGAAGGACAGTATCGCAATGATTTTATGCACAAGTTCAGCCTGAGCCATGTTATGAAGCAACGCTTCCGTGCTGTTGCGTTTCATATCAAATTGCTCGGGCTTTGCTGTTATTATAAACCTTTTCCACCGTTTAACCTTCAAAGCCCTGTAAAATCTTTCCTCAAGCCTTGAGATTTTAAGCTTTTTGAAGCTTCTGTTTTTGCATATAACCGTCACGCTCTCCCCTACAATGAGCCTCATGGTAAAGTGATACGATACGGTAAGAAAGGTTATAAAAAGCGTTTTTGTGCCTTCCGCTTGCGAAAAAACAGCGGTTAAGATTATGCACAGCACATCAAAACAAACAATTGCCGAAAACACTTTATTCTTTAACATCCCATTCTCCGAAATTAAAAACTTTGGGGTGCTCCGAATGTCCCCCAATCATTTTCTCCATCCATATCATATCGTACCATTTATTAAACTTGAATCCGCTATCGTGAAAGGTTCCCACAAGCTTAAATCCCATTTTTTCGTGAAAACGAAAGCTGTCATACGATAAATACTCATCCTCGCCTTTGGGAACGGCTATACAGGCGTTCAAATTAAGTATTCCCATAGCCTTAAGCGACGCTTCAAGCGCATTGTAAAGCATCCTTCCCACGCCCGCTTTTCTGCGATCCCGTTTAACATAAACGGTCACCTCAACAGAATAATCATATGCTTTCCTGTCTTTAAAACAGGCGGCGTAGGCATACCCCAAAATCTCATTATTGTCAACTGCCTTTATGTAAGGGTACTTTGATGAAATCTTCAATATTCTATCCCTGAACTCGCTCTCGGACGGAACATCGTACTCAAACGAAACGGCTGTTTCCGTAACATACGGAGCATAAATTGCAAGAAGCTCCCCGGCGTCCTCGGCTTTAACTTTTTCGATTTTCATATTGCGGCTCCCTTTACTTGAACTATACTTGTTATTTTAACAGAAAAGCACATAAAAATCAACTCTTTTCCGCAGAAAGTCATTTTTTATAATCGGTCTTCATATAGTGTACAAAGCTTATGAATATGGAGGATGGATAATGGTTGATTATAATATTTACAACGAAATATCCGAACGGACAAACGGCGATATGTACATAGGCGTTGTGGGGCCGGTAAGAACCGGCAAATCGACATTTATAAAGCGGTTTATGGATTTGCTTGTTCTTCCGAATATCGAGAACGCATACCGCAGAGAAAGAGCAAGAGATGAGCTTCCTCAAAGTGCTTCGGGAAGGACGATTATGACAACAGAGCCGAAATTTATCCCCGATGAGGCTGTTGAAATAAGCCTTGACAAGGGTGCGTCGGTTCGTGCAAAAATGATTGATTGCGTCGGCTATGTAATCCCCGGAGCAACGGGGCACACCGAGGAGGATATGCCGAGAATGGTATCAACACCGTGGAATGACGAGGATATTCCTTTCGTACAGGCGGCGGAAATAGGCACAAGGAAGGTAATTTGCGAGCATTCAACCATAGGACTTATGGTTACAACGGACGGCAGTATAAGCGATATTCCCCGTGATGACTATGTTGAGGCGGAGGCTCGGGTTGCACGGGAGCTTCACGAAATAAACAAGCCGTTTGTGATTCTTCTCAATTCCACTCATCCAAAAAGCGATGAAACAAAAAAGCTTGCCGAGAAACTGAAGGAACACTACAGTGCGCCGGTAATTCCTGTGGATGTGCTCGGGATTGAGCTTTCGGACATCAATAAAATAATGGAAACCGTGCTATATGAATTTCCCGTTTCGGAAATCAGATTTTATCTTCCCCACTGGCTGGATTCGCTCCCGAGCGACCATTGGCTTAAAGAAAAAGTTTATTCGGAAATAACCGCATCTGTCGAAAACGCAAGTAAAATCAGCGATGTATATTCCGCAATCGACTCGCTTAAAACCTGTGAGCATTTCAGGGATATAGGCGTTTACAAGGCAGACCTCGGGAGCGGCAGCATAGGCGCAAAGGCGGTCATGGACGAAAAGCTGTTCTATAAGATTTTAAGCGAGCAGGCAGGCAGTGACATTGAGGATGAATACGGCCTCGCCGAGCTTATTTCTTCACTCACCGCAACCAAAAAGAAATACGATAAAGTCGCTCAGGCTCTTTCCGATGTTGAGCGTTGCGGATACGGAATTGTTTCGCCGTCAACCGAGGAGCTGTCTTTGGATGAGCCGAAAATAGTCAAGCAGGGCTCTCGGTTCGGCGTTAAGCTTCGCGCATCCGCGCCAAGCATACATATGATGTGTAACAAACAGAGGTCTTTGGAAGCCGCATAAAATGGACATTTTTAAAGCACAGAGTTTTGAGGCTCTGTGCTTTTAAATGGGTTTCAATCCCATTCTTCAAAATCCTCATAAGTATATTGCAACTTTTGAACCTCGCCTTTAAGCAAAGCATTTAAGTTTTCTATGTCAAATCTTCTGTAATCCCATTCAATTTCACAAAGCGACATATAACGGTATTGAATTTTTGGTAAAACTCCTGTTTTGTCAATCTGCTTAATATAATCTAAAAGCTCACCAGGGCAAGTATCTTCAATGATACCCCAACCGGCTCCGTCTGTGATATACGGATAATGAGTTCCTGTGCCTTTTTGCATAGGTGATATTGATATAAGTTCAATGTCAAAAGTCCAGCCTGCACCATAGTCGTATTCCATTTTCATCTTATCTCCGACATTTAACTTTAAGGAAGATAATTTAGCGGTATCAGGTGGAATAACATCTTCAATATCATCATCCAAGCTGTCAAACACCTCTCCGTCATAGTCAAATTCATATCTGAAATTATCATATGTAATTCCAAACAAATGACTGCCCTGTGCTTGATATGAAGCAAGAATTGAATAAGCGAGTTTTGCCGCTATGTGATACAACGGGACATAAACGGGATTGCCCTTGCTCTG
>CABUMF010000033.1 GCA_902492655.1 uncultured Eubacteriales bacterium
CCTATGCGCCCGCTTAATTGGAAAGCTCCTGCTGATTACATCGAGTCTTTTCTTAACAATGGTGAAATTTTTTAAATATTTTGTAACACATCATTGACAAACCTACATAATGCGATTTTTTGGATTAAACATTGCTAAAACCGAACAGGTTTTTTATTATTATGATAAAACCATTCTGTCCGATGTCTGATTTTGCCCTGCGATTTCAGCAAACTTAGACAGCAAATCTTCCTTTGTCAAATTCATTTTTTCTTCGCCGGAAACATCGTAGATAATTTGTCCCTGATTCATCATAACAAGACGGTTGCCGTGGGCAATTGCGTCATTCATGTTATGAGTTATCATGATAGCCGTCAGATGATTTTCGTTTATAACCTTGTCCGTAAGCTCCAAAACCTTTGCGGCAGTTGCCGGGTCCAATGCGGCTGTATGCTCGTCAAGGAGCAAAAGCTTCGGATTTTTCATTGAAGCCATAAGCAGTGTAACCGCCTGCCTTTGACCGCCCGAAAGCAAGCCCATTTTTGTTGAAAGCCTGTTTTCAAGCCCCAAATCAAGTACAGAAAGAAGCTCCTTGAAGTACGCCCTGTCCTTTTTTGAAATTGCCCATTTCACAAAGCGGTGCATTCCTCGTCTTTGAGCTATTGAAAGATTTTCTTCAACCAACATATCTGCGGCAGTGCCCATCATCGGGTCTTGAAATACTCTGCCGATGTATTTTGCGCGTTTGTGTTCGGGAAGAGAGGAAATATCTTCACCGTTAATCATCACGGTGCCGCTGTCTATGGGGAAAACACCGGCAATTGCATTGAGCATTGTGGATTTTCCTGCACCGTTGCCGCCGATAACCGTAACGAAATCACCTTCGTTTAACCTAAGCGAAAGGTTGTTAAGCGCAAGCTTTTCGTTTATGGTGCCGGCATTGAATGTTTTGCAAATATTTTTAATTTCAAGCATTTTTAGTTCTCCCGGAATTTTGTTTTTTCTTGTCGCGAATATGCGGTATGCCCAAAAATACCGCAACTACCATAGCGGACAGCATCTTTAAGTATTCGCTGGGCAAGCCGAGGAAGATAACGGTTTGGAAAACTATCCAGTATATCACCGCTCCGAGTATCACGCCGATAAGCCTTACATAAAAATTATTGCTTATTCTTGTAATAATGGATTCGCCGACAATAACTGCCGCAAGTCCTATTACAATTGCGCCTCGCCCCATGTTTATATCCGCCGCACCTTGTTGTTGTGCGAGAAGTGAGCCCGAAAAAGCAACAATTGCATTGGATAACGCCAACCCGAAAACGGTTGTAAACGAGGTGTTAATTCCCTGGGCACGGCTCATATACTTGCTGTTTCCCGTCGAACGCAGGGATATTCCGAATTGTGTTCCGAAAAACCAATACAGTACGGAAATCAAAATCATAATTATTACAAAAAGAACAATCAGTGTTTTTGATATATTTATCGAGCCGCTTGAAATAAGCAGTTTATCCCTGAATTTGAAGCCCGAAAGAGCGATGTTTGCCTTTCCCGACATAATTATCAAATTTACAGACCACAGCATAAGCTGGGTAAGTATTCCCGACAGTATAGCCGGAATTCCGAGCTTTGTATGCAAAAGACCGGTTATTAGACCTGCCAATGCACCTGCAATCAATGCGGCGAGCATGGCAAACCATACATTATACCCCAAAGTCATAAGTACCGTGCAAACCGCGGCGCCCGTGCAAATCGAACCGTCGACCGTCAGGTCTGCAAAATCAAGAATCTTGAATGTAATGTACAGACCGAGTGCCATAATTCCCCACACGAAGCCCTGTCCCACAGCGCCCGGAAGTGTGTTTAACCAAATCATTATATCCATTAAAGTACCTCTTATAAAAAGGGATTACCGTTTATTCAAAAGAACAAACGGTATCCGAAATTTTGAAATTGTATTGAATTTATCCTTCTATAGCCACATATCCTTTGGATTCAAGGTCAGCGGTATCAATACCGAGCTGTTCGCATTTTGCTTTGTTATACTTCTTAACGGCATCAGTATATTCAATCTTCATTTCTTCGATTTTAGCTTCGCCCTTAAGAATTTTAACAGCCATCTCACCGGTTGTTTTACCAAGATCATAGTAACTGATTGAAAGCGTTGCAACACCGCAGTTACTGCAAATACCTTCCTCGCCGGCAATTACTGGAGTATCTCCGATTACGCCGTCAATGGTTGTTGCACAGCTTGCGGCTGTATTGTCTGTAGGAATATAAATTACATCGGAGGCTGCTGCCTTTGAAGCTGCCGATGTAACATCGTTTGAATCCGTAAATCCGGCCTCTGTAACCGTTACACCCTTTTCTTCAAGCAATTCTTTAACAATCTTAACCTGATATGCCGAGTTTGCTTCTGATGTGCAGTAAAGAATGGATACTGTTTTTGTATCGGGGAACAGTTCCAAAATCATTTCTGCCTGCTGATCCAGCGGAGCAAGGTCGGATGTACCGGAAATATTGCTTCCCACAACGCCGTCAAAGTCATCAATACCGAGAGCAGTCCCGTACTCAGTAATGGAGGTTCCCAAAATCGGAATATCTGCCGTTCCGTTAGCAGCCGCCTGAAGAGCCGGAGTTGCGTTTGCAAGGATAAGGTCAACCTTCTTATTTACAAAATTGTTGACAATTGTTGTACAGGTCTGAACATCTCCGCTTGCGTTTTCATTAAGAAATGTCACATTTTCGCCGAACTCAGCGGTTAAAACATCCATAAAGCCTTTTGTTGCGGCATCTAAAGCCTCATGCTGAACCAACTGACAAATACCAACCGTATAGCTGTCCTTTTCAGCAACTTCCTTTTTACTTTCGCCGCATGCGGTAAATGTGAGCATTAACGACAAAGAAACAAGTAATGCAATAATTCTTTTCATAAGTAAACTACCCCTTCTAAAATTTTTAGTACATATTTATAATACAATAATACTTGACAGAAGTCAAACGAATGATTATAATGATTGTAATAAGATTTTCTTATGATAAGGGGATAACAATGATTAAATACAGAATTTTTTTAAATGTAACCGAAACGGGTAATTTCACAAAAACGGCGGAACGCTTCGGATATACGCAATCGGCGGTGAGTCAAATGATGAAATCGCTTGAGGAGGAACTAAAGATAACCTTGTTTACAAGGACAAAGCACGGAATACATCTCACATCGGACGGAAAGGCAATGCTACCTTATATAAGACGATTGTGCGATGATTATGCCCGGGTTTTGGGACAAAGCTCCGCAATAAATCATTTGGACGGTGCTGAAATCAGAATAGGCACCTTTGCTAGCATATCGGCTAATTTTCTGCCTTATGCAATCAAACGGTTCAAGGAGATTTATCCATCGGTAAAGTTCAAACTGCTTCAGGCGGATTATGAAACGGTCAAGACATGGATTAAAGACGGTGTTGTGGATTTCGGATTTTTAACCGTAGATGTTGCGGAAGAATTGGAAAGGGATTTTCTTATAAAGGATGAAATGGTTATGATTTTGCCGCCAAATCATCCAAAGGGAAAAAAAGACAAATTGCAACTAAGGGATTTTTCCGATGAACCGTTTATTTTTTTGGATCAGGGCAAAAAAAGTGAGCCTATGGAGTATTTCGTCAAGGCAGGTGTTAAGGCAAATCTTCAATACAGAGTTTACGATGATTACACAATAATGAATATGGTAGAGCAGGGGCTGGGAGTTTCAATTCTGCCGAAGCTTGTTCTGCACAAGCATCATCAAAAAATTGAAGTAAGAGCATTGACACCTCCGATTTTCCGCGAGGTTTGTCTTGCTTATAAAAGCAGGGATGCTGTTTCGGTTGCGGCAAAGACTTTTATTGATTTTGCCGTTTCGATTGCCGGAAGCGAAAAATTCCTGGAAGACAATTAAAAAATACAAAAAATTGGTGGCGAAGATTTATCAGCGCCACCAAAAATTTTTATTTTACCGAATCGGGATTGTTGTAAAATTCTTCCGAATAACGAACGGTTGACATTGCTTCAGGTGCATAGAAATCCGCGCCTATCATGTCGGCGTATTCTTGAGTTAAAACGGCACCTCCGACAACAACGTTGACATTGGGAACATTTTCCTTAAGAAGCCTTATGGTTTGCTCCATTGCGGGAACCGTGGTTGTCATAAGTGCGCTTAAACCAACCAGGCGACATCCCGATTTTTGCACCGCCTCCAATACCGTTTGCGGCGGAACGTCCCTTCCTAAGTCAATAACATTAAAGCCGAAGCTTTCCATAAGCACCTTCACGATATTTTTTCCGATGTCATGAATGTCACCTTGCACCGTTGCCAAAACCATCATGCGGCTTTGGTCGACAGTGCCTTTGGGCATCGCTCCTTTTATGACTTCAAAGGAAGCGGATGCCGCCTCCGCACTCATAAGAAGCTGAGGCAAAAACACCTTTTTTTGTTCAAATTCCTGCCCGATTTTATCTAGCGCAGGGATAATGTGATTATTGATAATATCCAAAGGCGAGGCAGTTTTAAGAAGCTCCCGAGCCTGTTCTTTAGCTTGCTTGACAAGACCTCTGCGGACAGATCCGCTCAAATCCTCGGAAGCTTGTGCGCTTGTTTCTTCTTTTGTGCATGATGCAATATAGTCACGGCAGGCAGGGTCAAGCTCACGCAAAGCCCGAAATGCGTGGTATGCGCTCATCATTCCTTCCGAAAACGGGTTCATTATAGCACAGCTGAGACCTTGCTCCAGTGCCATAACAAAGAATGCCGAATTTATGCGTTCTCGCTCCGGAAGACCGAATGAGATGTTTGAAACCCCGAGGCTTGTGCATATTCCGAGCCTCTGCCTTATAAGCTTAACAGCCTCCAAAGTAACCTTTGCGCCGTCGGGATTTGAGGAAATGGTTAATGCAAGAGGATCCGCAATAATGTCTTTTCGCTCAATTCCGTATTTCTCGGCTTCTTCTGTAATGCGACGGGCAATTTCATATCTGCCTTCGGCAGTATCCGGAATGCCCGTTTCATCCATTGTCAATGCGATTACCGCTCCGCCGTATTTCTTAACCACCGGGAAAACAGAGTCCATGCTTTCTTGCTTTCCGTTGACGGAGTTGATCAGAGGCTTTCCGTTATAATAACGAGCCGCTTCCGACAGCGCAATATGATTTGTGGTATCTATTTGCAAGGGTAAATCCGTAACTGCCTGAAGCTTGGTTACGCATTGCTTCATCATTTCGGGCTCGTCAATTTCGGGCAATCCGACATTGACATCCAAAACATGAACGCCCATTTCCCCTTGTCTGATTCCTTCATTCAGAATATAATTCAAATTCCCCGTCCGCAAAGCCTCCTTTAGTTTCGGCTTGCCGGTTGGGTTTATTCGTTCTCCTATCAAAATCGGATCATTGCCTATTTCAACGCTGTGGGTATAAGACGAAATTACGGTCCGCCTCTTTTTTTTGGGATAGTTATAGGGAATGTTCCTTGTTGCATCAATGGTCATTTTTATATGCTCCGGCGTTGTGCCGCAACATCCTCCCAATAATGTGCCGCCCAGGCGGGCAATTTGCTTCATGTGATTTGCAAACTCACGGGGAGATATGTCATATACCGTTTTTCCGTTTTCTACTCTCGGAAGACCGGCATTGGGAACTACAATTACGGGAAGTGATGAAATATCTGTAAGCTTTTCCACCACCGGCAGCATCTGCTCAGGCCCCAAAGAGCAGTTAATGCCGTATGCATCGACACCCAGAGCCTCAAGCATAGCCGACATGGCGTAAGGATCGGCTCCCGTCATAAGCTTTCCCGTTCCGTCATAGACATTGGAAACAAAAATGGGAAGCGAGCAACCTTCCTTTGCTCCTACCACGGCGGCTTTGGTTTCGTAGCAATCGTTCATTGTTTCTATTAAAATTAAGTCCGCACCGCATTCTTCTGCCAAAGCGGTAAGCTTGCGGCAGGCATCTGCGGCGGCATCAAAGGATAAATCTCCCAAGGGCTCAAGCATTCTTCCGGAAGGGCCCAAATCAAAGGCAATATAGCTTCCCGGAAATTCATCGGAGGCTTTTTTTGCGCAATTCATCGCCGCCTTGAGAAGCTCCTCCCACCTATCGCTGCTTAGCGGATTTATCCCGAAGGTGTTTGCGTTGATTACATTACATCCGGCGGCAAGGTACGAGCGATGTATTTCGGTTATTACATCGGGATGAGACAGGTTCCATTCGGCAGAATTTTCCCCCGGAGCAAGGCCTGCTTGCTGCAAAAGCGTTCCCATACCACCGTCAAAATAAATGCGGGACTTTCTCATGAGCTCTGTTATTTTCATGTTGTTTTCACTCCTATGATTGCTGTTACGGATTTTGATGGGGTTAAAAACAGAGTGTTTGTCAAAGTAACTCCGATTTGCTTGGTTGCATCCGTCAGGCTCAGCAACTTTGGCTGATAGTCTAACGGAAAATCTCCGAATCCCGGACTGAAGCGAGGACGGCACTGTCCTCCGGATTTTTTAACCAGAAGTTCATTTACACGGTCGCACAGACCTTCTGCCAATGAAGATGCCGCCGCATCCGTTATAAACTGTCGGGCAGGCGAGGAAACGCCCAATCTTGCAATAAGCCTGTCCGCTTCCGACCCGATTGTTGCGGCAAAAATATATGCCTCATTGCAACCGCTCAAGTTTTTTTCCAAAGCTTTGCTTTGTACAAACAAAGGCCCGATATTAAAGCTGTCCGATGAGAAAAAAGAAACGGGAAGCTTCACATAGCAATATCGGCATACCGCAACGGATTTCAGCTGATTAACACATTCCGCCGTTTCAGGTCCCGGTTTTCCGCCCAATCGGATGGAGAATTCCCGCTCAGGTACGGTCACATCCGAAAAGCATCCTGTTCCTCTGTCCAGTACGCCGTTCATCGAATTATGCGGCTGATGTTTTGCAGAATTTTTTCCGCAACATCAGGCTTGTTCATTGTGTAAACGTGTACTGCGTTTATTCCGTTGGCATACAGATCAATGATTTGCTCCGTAGCGTACGCAATTCCCGCTTGCTTCATGGCATCGGGATTGTCACCGTAGCGGTCAACAATTCGGCGGAAGCGCTGGGGCAGTGCAGTTCCGGAGATAGAACAAATCCTCTTTACCTGAACCGCATTTGTAACCGGCATTATGCCTGCAACCACAGGGACAGAAATGCCTGCTTCACGAATTCGATACATGAAGTTATACAGAATATTATTGTCAAAAAACATTTGTGTGGTGAGAAATTCACAGCCGCTTTCTACTTTTTTCTTTAAATATTCAACATCCTTGGTGCAGGTTTCGCTTTCCGGATGACTTTCGGGGTAGCATGCACCGCCGATGCAAAAATCGCCGTATTCCCTGATTTCTTCAATAAGCTGACTTGCATACCGATATTCAAGATCGGCTTGATTCATTCCTTCGGGAATATCTCCGCGCAGAGCAAGAATGTTTTTAATTCCGTTGCTTTTAAGAAGATCCAATTGGCGTCTGATTTCCTTTTTGGTAGAAGAAACACAGCTTAAATGAGCCAGCGCAGGCACGCCCATATCCTCCAGATTGCGGGCAACCTGAACCGTATATGATGAGGTGCCTCCGCCGGCACCGTAGGTAACGCTCATATAGCCGGGCTTCAAACGCGCCAGCGCCTCGGTGGCACAGCGCACGCTTTCAAAGGCAGTATCCGTCTTCGGCGGAAAAACCTCAAAGGAAAGACAGGGCTTTTTGCCTGTTATTATGTCGATAATACGCATTGATTTTCTCCTTATGATACTTTATTATTCACTATTATACACCTTTTTTTCCGAAATGTAAAATATTTTTTTCTTTTTTGCCGAATATTTTTGAAAAACCCTGCAAAACAGCTATGCTTTGCAGGGTTAAATCAATGCTTTTTTCAGTGGATTAATCTTTATTGAAAAGAACGTGGTCGCCTCTGGCTGTAACAATTTTATATCCTACGCTGTTGACGCGCCGTTGCATACAGCTTATACAGGCAGCCGACTCCTCTCCGGTACATATTTTGTTATCGTAAAGCAAGTATTTTTTTCGGACATTTGAAGGCGAGAGATTGGGCATAACCACATTTGCTCCCGCAAGCAGACCTTTTTCCCGACCGAATGCGTCCAATGTTCCGAGAGCGGTAGTGGAAGGAAGTAAAACTTCAGGCAAAATAAGGCGAATAACAGACAATAAGCGCAATGTTAATTCCACCGAACCGCTTTTTTCGTTTGCAAAACGAGTGTCATGGTGCGGGATAAAAGGACCGATTCCAACCATTTCCGGCTTGAAGCTTTGCAAAAAGCGCAAGTCCTCTATAAGCATATCAACCGTTTGAAAAGGCGAGCCGACCATCATGCCGCAACCGACCTGATAACCGATTTCACGCAAATTTTCAAGGCATTTCATGCGATTTTCAAAGGACATATTTTTCGGATGAAGCTTTCTGTAATGCTCCTTATCGGCAGTTTCATGCCTTAAAAGATAACGGTCTGCTCCGGCACTGTAAAGGCGCAGATAGCTACTTTTGTCCCGTTCTCCTATCGAGAGCGTTACAGCGCAATCCGGATGTTGATTTTTAATTTCCGAAATCAACTCTTCCAAGTATTCGTCCGAATAATACGGATCCTCACCGCCCTGCAAAACAAATGTACGGAAGCCCAAAGCGTAACCTTCCTTGCAACATTCCAGTATCTGATTTTTGCTTAAGCGGTACCTTTGCGCATTTCGGTTTGCGCACCGAATACCGCAATAATAGCAGTTGTTTTTGCAATGATTGGTAAATTCGATAAGTCCGCGCAAATATACGCTTTTTCCGTAATGCTCTTCTCGGACGGCTCTTGCTTTCTCAAACAAATACTCATTAAATTCTTTATCGTCGCAAAGTAATATCTCTTTAAGCTCGGTATCCGAAAGATTATGAGTGCTTAAGAGCTTATCAACTGAATTTTTCATGATTTCATTCTCTGTAAAACCCGACATCCCAACGAATGTCTGTCGGAAGCTTTATCAGTCAGCAAAAAGCGGCGTGGAGAGGTATCTGTCTCCCGTGTCGGGCAAGAGAACAACAATTGTCTTTCCTGCGTTTTCGGGACGCTTTGCAAGCTCGATAGCCGCAAATGCCGCAGCACCGGAGGAAATACCCACAAGAATGCCTTCGCTTCTGCCTATTTCCTTTCCTGTGGCAAATGCATCCTCGTTGTTAACGGGAATAATTTCGTCATAAACCTTTGTGTTTAATACATCGGGTACAAATCCTGCGCCTATTCCCTGAATTTTATGAGGGCCTGCAACACCTGTGGAAAGTACGGCGGATGTGGCCGGCTCAACAGCAACCACCTTCACATCGGGAATCTTGGATTTTAAGTATTCTCCGACACCCGTTACGGTTCCGCCGGTGCCTACGCCTGCAACGAAAAAGTCAACATTGCCGTCAGTATCTTCATATATTTCGGGTCCCGTTGTATTTCTGTGCGCTGTCGGGTTTGCGGGATTTGTGAATTGTCCCGGGACAAAGCTGTTCGGGATTTCCTTTGCAAGCTCCTCTGCCTTTGCGATTGCACCCTTCATGCCCTTTGCGCCTTCTGTCAGCACAATTTCGGCACCGTATGCCTTTATCAGCTGACGTCGTTCAACAGACATGGTTTCGGGCATTGTTAAAATGATTCTATACCCTTTTGCCGCCGCAACCGAGGCAAGACCTATGCCGGTATTTCCGCTGGTAGGCTCGATGATAACCGAGTCGGGTTTAAGCTTGCCGGATGCTTCCGCTTCTTCAATCATTGCTTTGGCGATTCTGTCCTTAACGGAGCCTGCCGGGTTAAAGTATTCAAGCTTTGCAACGATTTTTGCTTTCAAATCATATTTCTTTTCAATATGTGTAAGTTCCAAAAGAGGTGTCTTTCCGATTAATTGATCTGCTGATTTATAAATATTTGACATAATTATCTTCCTTTCAAATTTTAATATTTATTTTGTGCAATTTTTTAATTCAACATCGAAAATCCAAAGTCAGCCTCATGATATTTCTCCTCATTTTATTGCATTAAAGCCTTGTTCCAAATCGGCTATAATATCATCAATGTGCTCTGTTCCGATAGAGAGGCGAACCGTTTGCGGTGTGATGCCCGATGCAAGAAGCTCATCCTCCTCAAGCTGGCTGTGTGTTGTGCTTGCCGGATGAATAACAAGTGATTTAACATCGGCAACATTTGCAAGAAGGGAGAAAAGCTTCAGGCTTTCGGTAAATTTCTTTGCGTCCTCAGCCGTTCCTTTAACTTCAAAAGTGAATATTGAAGCGGCACCGTTCGGGAAATACTCGTCATAAAGCTCTTTTTCTCTGCCTGTTGCCAGTGATGGATGATTAACCCTTGCAACCTGAGGATGATTTTTAAGGAAATCAACCACCTTAAGCGCATTTTCCGTATGGCGCTGTACACGCAGCGAAAGCGTTTCGAGTCCCTGCAAAAGCAGGAAGGAATTGAAGGGTGAAATTGTTGCCCCTTGGTCACGAAGCAGAGTGGTTCTGATTTTGGTAATGTACGCAAGATTTCCGACCGCTTCGGTAAATACAACTCCGTGATATGACGGATTAGGCTTTGAAAGTCCCGGGAATTTGTCGTTTTGAGCCCAGTCGAATTTTCCGGCATCCACAATCACGCCGCCCATTACGGTTCCGTGACCGCCTATAAATTTGGTAGCGGAATGAACAACCACATCTACGCCGTATTCAATCGGTCTGAGAAGATACGGTGTGGCAAAGGTGCTGTCCACAATAAACGGTATTCCGTGCTTGTGCGCAATGTCTGCAATCGCCTTTAAGTCGATAACATTGGAGTTCGGATTTCCAAGTGTTTCGGCATAAAGAAGCTTCGTGTTGTCCTTTATTGCACTTGCAAAGTTTTCCGGGTTTGTAGGATCAACAAATGTTGTTGAAATCCCTTGCTCTTTTAGGGTATTGGCAAAAAGATTGTGTGTTCCGCCGTAAAGATTAACGGAGGATACTATATGGTCGCCTGCCGTAGCAATATTCTGAATCGCATATGTAATTGCCGCCGAACCTGTCGCAACAGCGAGTGCCGCTGCGCCGCCCTCCAATGCCGCAATTCTTTTTTCAAAAACATCCGAAGTGGGGTTCATAAGGCGTGTATAAATATTTCCTGTCTCGGAAAGCCCAAACCTACCTGCCGCCTGTGCGGAATCCTTAAAAACGTAGGAGGTAGTGGCGTAAATCGGAACAGCTCTTGCATCGGTAGTTGGATCCGGCTGTTCCTGTCCTGCGTGAATCTGTATAGTTTCAAATTTATAATTGCTCATTTTATTCGTTCCTTTCAATCCGTTATTTTTTTGGTGAATTTGTTTTATGCTCAAACCGTCACATTCGATCAAAACGGAAATTTGCACGAACAAGTGTCTCAAAATAAATTCTCATATTTTCGCGCCTTCCTTTCTTCTATGGGTATAGTATAACACATTATTCCTACTTTGTCAATAGGTTTTATAAGAATTATTTAAAAAATTTTTTTCGGGCTGATTTATCGCTTTACGAAAAAGTCAAATATTGTAGTTGTTTCCTGCGTTTTCGGTTTGTTTATCAATAATATCCTGAAGCGTTATTCCGTTAAAATAATCCTCCTCCAGCTTTTTAAGCCCTTGCCAAACGAACAAAGTTGCGCACTCTGTGCTCCTGGGGCAGGTATTGGTTTCGCCTTCAAGGCAGGCAACGGGTGCCATACTGCCTTCTGTTGCCTTTAGTATTTCGTAAACGGTATAATCCTTCGGAGCTTTGATAAGCTTATATCCGCCGCCGAATCCGCGCGAGGTCTGCAAAAGCGAAGAACGGTTCAATATAGGAATAATTTGCTCCAGATATTTTCTCGAGATACCCTGACGCTTTGAGATTTCCTTTAATGAAACAAAGCCTTCATCCTGATGCACCGCAAGGTCAACCATCATGCGAAGGGCATATCGTCCGCGAGTTGTAATCATAATTAACACCTTCCTTTATAATACCTATTATACCATAGGATAAATAGGATTTCAAGAGGGAATTTACAAATTCAATATAATAAGCGCCTATTGTGCTTGACAAACGAATCCTCCCGTGATAAAATTGGGTGTGAAATGAGGAGGGATAAAAATGGTACTAAAGCATGAAAACATGATAACCAAGGACGGATTTTTTAGGCTTTGCGGCACTATGAATGCAAAGGCAAATTCTGTTCTTGACAAAGAGGTTCTTAAGGAGTTTTGGAACGGATATACTTTTAGCTGTTCGGAAATAACGTTTGAGCATACCGAAGCATTGACCTTTGGTATAGGAGCTTTGAAGGATGCGGAGCTTAAAGGATATTCATACTTTATAAATATTGAAAAAGACGGTATTTTTATTAAAGCAAAGGATGAAAAAAGTCTGATAAACGGATTTGTGACGATGCTTGATTGCATTTCCTTGGATGATGAAGGAAATTTGCAGATAAGGTGCTGCGAGATTTATGAAAAGCCTGTTATTGAGAATAGGATGATACATTTTTGTGTGTTTCCGGATACCGAGCTTTGGGAGCTTGAAAGATTTGTGAGGCTTTGCGGCGCATTAAAGTATTCTCATATTGTCATTGAATTTTGGGGTATGCTTAAGTACGATTGTTTATCTGAGCTGTCCTGGAGTCATGGTTTTGATAAAAAATTGATTAAGCCTATTATTCGTCAGGCGAAGGATTTGGGAATAGAAGTTATTCCTATGTTCAATCATTGGGGACATGCTTCCCAGAGCAGGGTTTGCCACGGAAAGCATGTTGTGTTGAATCAAAACCCCAAGCTTGGTTATTTGTTCGGTGAGGATGGTTGGTGTTGGAATATCAAAAATAAAGCTTCACGCGATTTGCTCAGAAACATCCGTAACGAGTTGGTTGAGCTTTGCGGAAGCGGAGAGTATTTTCATATAGGCTGCGATGAGGCATACGGTTTTAAGTATTCCGAAGAAGAAATAAATGAGATTACAGAATACATAAATGAAATTGCAACCGAACTTGAAAAATGCGGCAGAAAAACTATTATGTGGGCTGATATGCTGCTTTATAAGGACGAAAGCTTCAATAAAGCAAACAATTATTACGCATTTGCTCCCACTAAAGAAGCCGCGGCTCGCATGACAGGGAAATTAAATAAAAGCATAATTGCGGCAGATTGGCAATACGAGTGCTATGAGTTTCCCGTTGAGACATCATTGTCACTAAAAAACTCCGGATTTAACACATTGCTTTGCCCTTGGTCAGTGAAATATTACAATGTTGAGGCTTGCGCAAAAACCGTAAGAGAAAATAATTTGTTCGGAATTATGCACACCACATGGCACACCTTAAAATCGGGAACTCCGTATATTTATAAGGTTGCGGAAGAATGTTGGGGAACACATGAGAATGAAGCTTGGTCGTCCTACGCAGTGAAAACCGCGGAGGTTCTCAGAAAGGTTTATCCTGCGGGTGGGGACTATAAAAAATCGGGTTGGTCCTGTAGAGAGATAGAGTGATACAATATGATCGTTTTGTATTTGTGCATAGTGTTTTCAACTGCCGTTCAATCGGTTACAACAAAGCTTTACTCAAAAAAGAATGATGATGTAATATTGTTTAATGCAATAAAATCATTGTCAGCTCTATTAATTTTTATAATAATGATTTTTGCGGGATTTAGCGTTCATTTTCCTACGATGCTATACGGACTGTTTTACGGAATTATGATGTGTGTTTCTATGTATTGCGGTTATATGGCGCTTGCCATCGGACCTATGGCGCTTACAAGTATGATAGTGTCCTTCTCTGTTGCTATGCCGATATTATTCGGGGTGACTTTTTGCAGGGAAAAACTCAATATGTTTAACATTGTCGGTTTTGTTTTTCTTGTTGCGGCGGTTGCTTTGGCATATTGTAAAAGCGGAAAGCGGACTGACAATAAGCTGATAAGCAATAAATGGACCTTATATGTTTTGTTAACTTTTATGAGCAACGGTTTTTGCTCCATTATTCAAAAATTGCATCAGATAAACAACAAGTCGGCATACTATACTGAATTTATGCTTTCTGCAATGCTTGTTTGCAGTGCGTTTTTTATTATATTTTCCCTGAATAGAATGAATTTGTCCAAAATGGTTAAGTCGAACGGAAAAATGTATGCTGTTGTATCGGGGCTTGCTAATGCTATTGCAGGTTATATTACAATAAAGCTTGCAGGTACCGAAAACGCTTCAGTGCTTTTTCCGGCAATTTCCGCAGGAACACTGATTGCTTCTCTGGTTTGCGGAATACTCATTTTTAAAGAAAAACTGAAATACAACCATATTGTGTCAATAATATTCGGAATTTCAGCGGTTATTTTCCTGAAAATATAAAAAAACAACATTATAAAAAGTGCTGTTTTTAAAAAAATTCCCTATCTTTATTGCGTTTTTTATGATATAATATAATAGTTAGCAATAAAAAGATGGAGTGTGTCGGTAATGTTTGAAAGATTATTAATACCAATGATTTACAATGCTGTCGGTTGGGGGTTCGTTTTATCAAGGACGGCAAAAACATTCTGAGGCTCACCATGCCGCTTTTATTACGGAAGATTTAATAAAAAAGTTTTGGGAGAAAAATTATGAAAAAAATATTGTCAATTGTTTTATCGGTAGTAATTATTGTTTGTTTTACATCTTGCAAAGGGCAAAAAATCGAATTGACCAATGAATATGAAACCTTGGATAAGTCTTATACCGCAAAGGTTTCGTTTGAATACGGCGAGGGTACAACCGCCGACAACATTGAGGCAAACAGTGCGGAATTTGTAAACAAGTATGATGATTTCAAGCTTAATTGTTCGTTGCTTCTTGATGAGTACTATGAAGAAGTCGAAGAAATCGCACAAGAGCAGATCGACAGCTACAAGGTAGACTTCGGAGATTACGATGGGGTGGTTTATTATCCTGACGATTCTTCCTGCCAAATTTTAATAGAGCTTGAAGATTATGATGGTTTTGACGCATATATTACGGCATCCGTAACCGCTTACAGGTTCGGCGGCGAAATTGATATGCCCGCCGTTTTCAATTCGGATGCCATGCAACAAATTCTCAACTCTGTAAAATTCAAAATTTCCGAGAAGGAAAAGAAGGATTAATGAGCCGTTTGAACATTTGCTTTCGGCGATAAATATACGGCGCTTCCGGAATTTGCGAAATTTATAAACTGTTTGTACAGATAATGCTCAAATTATCAGCCTATTATTATTGATTTATTTCAAACAAAATACTTGAATTTTGTATAGAAGTATGTTATAATGAATATGCAAGCATGAAGTGTATGTTTGTTTGAAAGATTACAGTTGAACATTTTCCATATTAACTCACAGATGTGGTGTGAGAGTCTCTACGTGGCAACCGTAAATTGCCTACGCTATGGAAGCTTAAGTTTATATAGGTCCTCCGTTAATCGGTAAGGGCTTTAGCTTGGTTATATGCGTAGCGAGTCCGTGTCGGCTTCTCTGCGCTTATTTTTTTAGAAAGGGTTGAACCATATTATGAAAAAAACAGAACAGCTTTATGAAGGAAAGGCAAAAAAAGTTTTTGCAACCGACAATCCCGATCTTTGCATTGTGGATTACAAGGACGATGCAACGGCTTTTAACGGTCTTAAAAAAGGCACTATCGAAGGCAAAGGCGCAATCAATAACCGTGTTACGAATCATCTTATGAAATTGCTTGAAAAGAACGGTATTCCCACTCATTTTGTAGAAGAAATCTCGGACAGAGAAACTGTTGTGAAAAGAGTTACCATCGTTCCGCTCGAGGTAATTGTAAGAAATATTGCCGCAGGCTCGCTTTCAAAGCGTCTTGGACTTCCCGAAGGCGAAAAGCTTTCGAGAACGGTTCTGGAGTTTTCATACAAGAACGATGACCTTGGTGACCCTATGGTTAACGATTATCACATTTTTGCAATGAAGCTTGCAACGGAGGATGAGCTTAAAAAGATTTCCGACATGGCTCTTTCGGTAAACAAAATTCTTACCGATTATCTTGCGGATTTGAATATTGAGCTTATTGACTTCAAGCTTGAATTCGGAAAAACTTCGGCAGGAGAACTCGTCCTTGCGGATGAAATTTCTCCCGATACTTGCCGGTTCTGGGACAGCGTAACTCACGAAAAACTCGATAAAGACAGGTTCAGACGAGATATGGGCGGCGTTGAGGATGCATACAAGGAAATCCTTAAAAGACTTATGGGGGAATAATATGTTCAACTCTATACACGAAGAATGCGGCGTTTTCGGAATTTTTTCAAACCATGATTCCGATATTGCATCCACCGTATATTACGGACTTTTCGCTCTTCAGCACAGAGGTCAGGAAAGCTGCGGAATTGCGGTAAACTCCGACGGAATAATAAATTGCTACAAAAACAACGGTATAGTAAACGATGTTTTTACGCCCGAGATTTTGGCAAAATTTGAGAAAGGCTCCATGGCAGTTGGGCATGTCAGATACGGTACGACGGGCGGCAACTCCCGTGTTAACGCACAGCCAATTGTTGTTAACCACATAAAGGGAGCTATGGCTTTGGCGCATAACGGAAATCTCACGAATGCTTATACCTTGAGAAGGGAGCTTGAGCTTTCGGGCGCAATTTTCCATACCACGAGCGATACCGAGGTTATTGCATACGAAATTACAAAGGCGAGAATCAATACAGGGTCAATAGAAGAAGCGGTTAATTGTGCGATGAATGTGATAAAGGGAGCGTATTCCCTTGTTATCATGTCGCCCTCAAAGATGATTGCCGCAAGGGATCCGCACGGTTTCCGTCCCCTTTGTATCGGAAAAAGAGATGATGACTATATTTTCGCATCCGAAAGCTGTGCGCTTGACAGCATAGGAGCGGAGTTTATAAGGGATGTTGAGCCGGGAGAGATCGTGGTTATCGACAAAAACGGAATGAGAACCATAAGAGATCACTGCGGACAAAATACATCATTGTGTGTTTTTGAATACATATATTTTGCACGCCCCGATTCCGTAATCGACAAATCCTCCGTACACGAGGCACGAAAAAGAGCGGGCGCATTTTTGGCAAAGGAATATCCAGTGGATGCCGATGTGGTAATAGGTGTTCCCGATTCGGGACTCGATGCGGCAATAGGTTATGCCTGCGAGTCGGGAATCCCGTACGGAATAGGCTTTATCAAAAATAAGTATATTGCGAGAACTTTCATTCAGCCTTCCCAGGCGGACCGTGAAAACAAGGTGCGGATAAAGCTAAACACCTTAAGCGCAACGGTTAAGAATAAACGGGTTGTGATGATTGATGATTCAATAGTAAGAGGGACAACCTGCGCAAGAATTGTCAACCTTTTAAGAGAAGCCGGCGCATCTGAGGTTCATGTCAGGATTTCTGCTCCTCCGTTTAAGCATCCTTGCTATTTCGGTACGGATATTGACTCGGAGGACGTGCTCATTGCCAATAAAATGAGCATTGATGAAATTTGCCGTGAAATCGGTGCGGATTCTCTCGGATATTTAAGCGTTGAGAATGTTAAGAAAATCGCTTCCGACACAAATCTCGGATTTTGTACGGCTTGCTTTGACGGGGATTATCCTGTTCCCGTTCCCAAGCATAAAAACAAAACCAAATTCATGAATAAAATAAGTGAAAACAAGGAGATTTCTGATGATTAAAGAACTTTACGGAAATTCGTATCCCGGAAGAGGAATAATAATAGGCTTAACTCCTTCCGGAAGATTTGCCGTTACGGCATACTTTATTATGGGCAGAAGCGTAAACAGCAGAAATCGTGTGTTTACAAAAACCGAAGGCGGAATTAAGACCGAGGCTGCCGATCCCAAGCTTCTTTCCGATCCTTCTCTCATTATATATCATCCCGTAAGAACGCTGGGAGAATTTACGATTGTTACAAACGGCGATCAGACCGACACAATATATGAATTTATGAAGGAAGGGAAAAGCTTCGAGGACGCCCTTTCTACAAGATGCTTTGAACCGGACGAACCGAATTTCACACCGAGAATAAGCGGTATTTTGAAGGTTTTAAACGGAAAAGCATCCTATAAGCTCAGCATTTTGAAAAAATTCGGAGACGGTTGCCAGAGAAATTACTACAATTACGAAAGCGGTGTATGCGGAAAGGGACATCTTATCCATACATACGAAACCGACGGAAATCCTATTCCTTCCTTTTCGGGAGAACCGAAAATTACCGATATTTCAGAGGATATTGACGCTTATGCAAATGAGCTGTGGGATAGCCTTGACGAAAATAATAAGGTATCGCTTTTTGTTAAGTATATTGATACGGAAAGCGGCGAATGTTTTACAAGAATAATCAATAAGGAGAATAAAAATGACTGAGCTTGAACTTAAATACGGCTGTAACCCAAACCAGAAGCCTTCAAAAATATTTATGGAAAACGGAGAGCTTCCCATTGAAGTTCTTTGCGGAAAGCCCGGGTATATCAATTTTTTGGATGCGCTGAACAGCTGGCAGCTTGTGCGTGAGCTCAAGGAGGCTACGGGGCTTCCTGCGGCGGCTTCGTTTAAGCATGTAAGCCCTGCCGGTGCTGCAGTCGGCTTGCCCTTAAGCGACACCCTCAAGAAGATATATTTTTCTGAGGACGTTGAGCTAACTCCTCTTGCGGCAGCTTATGCAAGAGCGAGAGGAACGGACAGAATGTCATCCTTCGGCGATTGGATTGCTCTTTCCGATGTTTGCGACCGCCAGACGGCACTTTTAATAAAAAGAGAGGTTTCCGACGGCGTTATCGCACCGGGATATTCGGAGGAAGCACTTGAAATTTTGTCGTCAAAGCGCGGCGGAGGTTACAATGTTGTAAAGATTGATCCCGAGTACACCCCCGACCCCATTGAGAGAAAACAGGTTTTCGGTATCACATTCCAGCAGGGAAGAAATGATTTTAAGATTGATAAAGAGCTTTTGGAAAATATCGTAACCGAAAATAAGGAAATACCCGAAGAAGCAAAGATAGATTTGATAATTGCTCTTATTACGCTTAAGTACACACAGTCAAATTCCGTTTGCTATGCGTACGGCGGTCAGACAATAGGGGTAGGTGCAGGTCAGCAGTCAAGAATTCATTGCACCCGCCTCGCAGGAAACAAAGCCGATATATGGCATCTTCGTCAGCATCCCAAGGTGCTTGCGCTTCAGTTTGCGGACGGTATTAAACGACCTGACCGTGATAATGCGATTGATGTTTATATTTCGGATGAATGTGACGATGTTCTGGCGGACGGAAAATGGCAGGAAATTTTCAAGGTTCGTCCCGAAAAACTTACGGCAGATGAAAAGCGGGAGTTTCTTTCGGGCATCAGCGGAGTGTCCTTGGGAAGCGATGCGTTCTTCCCGTTCGGTGATAATATTGAACGTGCAAGAAAAAGCGGAGTAAGCTATATTGCCCAGCCCGGAGGCTCAATCCGTGATGATAATGTTATCGAAACCTGCAATAAGTACGGTATTGTTATGGCATTTACGAAAATGAGACTTTTCCACCACTAAAACTAACCGAAAGGATAAATTGTTATGAATATCATGGTTATAGGCGGCGGCGGCCGTGAGCATGCGATAATTTCAAAGCTAAAAGAAAGCCCGAAGTGCAATAAAATATATGCGCTCCCGGGAAACGGCGGAATATCCGAAATTGCCGAGTGCGTGAGCATTAAGGCTACCGATGTGGAAGGAATAGTGAAATTTGCCGTTGAAAACAATATAGATTTTGCTGTTGTAACACCCGATGATCCGTTGGTTTTGGGTGTGGTTGACCGTTTGCACGAAAAGAATATCAAGTGCTTCGGTCCGGAAAGCTCAGCGGCAATTATCGAAGGCAGTAAGGTGTTTTCAAAAAACCTTATGAAAAAATACGGTATTCCCACCGCCGAATATGAGGTTTTTGAGGATCCGTCAAAGGCTTTGGAATATATCGGTCAGTGTAAGTTTCCGGTTGTAATAAAGGCAGACGGGCTTGCTCTCGGAAAGGGCGTTATTATTGCGGATTCAACATTGGTTGCCGTGAATGCCATAAAAAGAATCATGAACGATAAGATTTTCGGTGAAAGCGGCGCTCGCATTGTTATCGAGGAGTTTTTGACAGGGCCTGAGGTTTCGGTTCTTTGCTTTACGGACGGAAAAACAATAAAGCCTATGGTTTCTTCAATGGACCATAAGCGTGCCCATGACGGCGATACCGGTCTTAACACAGGCGGAATGGGTACTGTTGCACCCAACCCTTACTACACAAGAGAAATTGAAGATATTTGCATGAAAACGATTTTCCGCCCCACAATCGAGGCTATGAACAAAGAGGGCAGGCGATTTAAGGGCTGTCTTTATTTCGGGCTGATGATAACCGAGGACGGGCCTAAGGTGATTGAATATAACTGTCGTTTCGGGGACCCCGAAACTCAGGTTGTTATTCCTCTTTTGAAAAGCGATTTACTCGAAATCATGCTTGCGGTGGAGGAAGAAAGACTGGATGAGGCTGATGTTACATTTTCAACGGGTGCCGCTGCCTGCGTTGTTATGGCTTCAAGCGGATACCCCGAGGGCTATGAAACGGGCTTTGAAATAAGCATTGATACTCTTCCCGAAAATGTCTTTATTTATCATGCCGGAACAAAAAAATCAGTTGCCGGCACAACTACTTCGGGCGGTCGAGTATTGGGCGTTACCGCAGTCGGAGAAAACTTAAAAGCGGCACTTGAGCTTGCATACAGCGGTGTTGCCAAGGTCAATTTTGAAGGTGCTTTTTACAGGAAAGACATCGGAAAAAAAGCGCTTATGGCATTGGGGGAGGAATAAACATGGTTTACAGAATATATTCCGAAAAAAGACAGGGTGAAAACATTGAAGCCCTCGGTTTAAAATCCGAGCTTTGCTCAACGCTTGGCATAAAAGGGCTTGAAAATGTCAGAATTCTTAACAGATACGATGTGGAAAACATCACTGAGGAACTGTTTGAAAGAGCGGTCGGAACGGTTTTTTCCGAACCTCAGGTTGACGATACGTTTGAACATCTTCCAAAATGCGAAGGCACTGTTTTTGCCGTTGAGTATCTTCCGGGACAGTTTGACCAGCGTGCAGACTCGGCGGCTCAGTGTATAGGAATTATGTCAGAGGGCGAAAGACCTGTCGTAAAAACGGCGAAGGTCTATATTTTACAGGGCAACATTTCCGCTCATGACATCGAAACGATTAAAAAGTATGTAATAAATCCGGTTGAGAGCCGTGAGGCAGAGCTTGCCCGTCCCGAAACCCTTGCAACGGTTTGCGAAATTCCCGAAACCGTACGGACGCTGGACGGCTTTTGCGGACTTTCCGACGAGGGGCTTAAATCCTTAATGGAAGAGCTTTCTCTTGCAATGGATTTTGACGATATTAAATTCTGTCGGGATTATTTCACAAGCGAAAAAAGAGACCCGACAATTACGGAAATAAAAATGATTGACACATATTGGTCGGATCATTGCCGTCACACAACATTTCTTACAACGATTGACAGTGCCGAAATCGAGGATGAGGAAATAAAGAGTGCTTACGATAAATATGTAGATGTCAGAAGGGAAGTCGGGCGCACAAAACCCGTTAACCTTATGGACATCGCCACAATTGCCGTGAGAAAGCTCAAGGCGGACGGGCTTCTTTCAAAGCTTGACGAATCCGAAGAAATCAACGCCTGCACCGTAAAAATTGATGTGGAAACAGACGAAGGAAATGAAAAATGGCTGTTGCTTTTCAAAAATGAAACGCATAATCATCCTACGGAAATAGAGCCATTCGGCGGTGCGGCAACCTGCATAGGCGGCGCAATCCGTGATCCACTTTCGGGAAGAGCGTATGTGTATCAGGCGATGAGAGTAACGGGTGCGGGAAATCCTCTTGCGGAAATTTCCGAAACTTTGGAAGGTAAGCTTCCCCAAAGGAAGATTGTTACAACTGCGGCAAACGGCTACAGCTCATACGGTAATCAGATAGGCCTTGCAACGGGACTCGTTGATGAAATATATCATGACGGATACATTGCAAAAAGAATGGAAATAGGTGCAGTTGTCGGTGCTGTTCCGGCGGAAAATGTAC
>CABUMF010000034.1 GCA_902492655.1 uncultured Eubacteriales bacterium
GGCGGAGTAGCAGGCTCTTGCGAAAGCATCACTATCACCGGCGGAATTGTTAAAGCAGAGAGCGAAATGGGTGCCGGTATAGGCAGCGGTCGTTGCGATACGGGGATGTTCGGCTACGACGGAGATATAACTATCAGCGGCGGTACTGTAACAGCAATAAGCGAATATTCTTCGGCTATCGGCAGCGGTTGGAGTTACGTTGATCTCAAATATAACGGTAATATCATCATAAAAGGCGGACACGTCATTGCCCAATCTCTGTGTAAACTACCATCTGACTTAACCACATCGAGAGACGTTATCAAGGCAGCATTCACAATTGCTCCGAATTTGGAGAACTACGTAAATTACTATTGGCGTACCGATATGGAGCGTTCGTTTAAAACATACATATCTGGGTCAAAATATAATCACAGTTCAAATCATTCTTATGTAGAGTTTTCCTATGGTTATACCTATACCGTTACGCTTGATCCGAATTATGAGGGCGGTATATCAGGTACTCTTATTACTTCCTCGGACGGAAAGCCGGATCTGCCTGTCATCACCCGTGAGCTTTACGAACTTGTCGGCTGGTTCACTGATGCACAGGGCGGCGATGAAGTCACTGAGGATACCGGGTTCACGAAAAACAGCACCATATTTGCTCATTGGACATATGCATCCTATGATGTAATATTGAATACCAACGGTGCCGACTCTTGTGACGAATTAACGGAATATACCTACAGCGTAGGAGCAACGCTCCCCATACCTGCAAAGGCAGGATTTACTTTTGGAGGTTGGTATGAAGATAGTGGCTTCACAGGAGATGCCATAACGCAAATCAGCACAACAGACTCGGGCGAAAAGGTGTTTTACGCAAAGTGGATCGAAAAACCCGATGTACCTTTTTCCACCGACGCTCAATCATACACATATAACGGAACGGCAAAGGCATTTGTGATTACGGGAACATCATTTACCGACTTTAGCGTTTCTTATACCCGTGACGGGCAAACGGTTACCGCTCCCACAAATGCAGGCTCTTATGATGTAAACATAAAAAGAGCGGAGGATGCTACATATAAAGCTTTGGATGTGACTTTGACGGGTGGATTGATTATCAATCCAAAACCGGTTACGGCAAGCATATCTGCTATTTCGGATAAAACCTATACGGGCAGTGAAATCGAGCCTGCTGTTACAGCTTATGACGGCGATACCGAAATTCCTGCCGATGAATACACGGTAGCTTATTCTGATAACAAAAATGCAGGTACTGCAACGGTTACGCTTTCAGATAAAACAGGCGGTAACTATGTTGTCAGCGGCAGTAAGACCTTTATCATTTTGCCAAAGTCTGTGACGGTAAGCATATCTGCTATCTCGGATAAAACCTATACGGGCAGTGACATCGAGCCTGCGGTTACGGCTTATGACGGCGAGACCGAAATTTCTGCCGATGAATACACGGTAGCTTATTCGGACAACAAAAATACAGGTACTGCAACGGTTACACTTTCGGATAAAACAGGCGGTAACTATGTTGTCAGCGGAAGCGCAACCTTTATCATTTTGCCAAAGAACATTGAAGACGCTATCGTTACTTTAAACGGGGAATTGACCTACAACGGGGCAGAGCAGACTCAGGATGTTTCCGTCACACTTGCAGGTTTTGATCCCGTAACCTATGATATTTCGGGCAACAAACAGACCTATGCCAACATAAACGGAAAATATTCCCTTACGGTTACGGGTAACGGTAATTTCACAGGTTCGAGGACTCTTGATTGGAGCATTGCCCAAGCAATTCCTGTCCAGAACTCTGCTAAAATGACAACGGCAAAGTCATTTGCGGAAAGAACTCTCGCCAAAGCCTTTGTTACTCAAGGTGAAATCCTCGGTATTGACGGAACAACAGTTCTTGAAGGAACATTTGCATGGGTTGACAGCACGAAGGTAATAAGCGGGGAAACAACGGAGCAAATGATATTTACTCCCGAAGATATTAATTATGCTCCTATTACTATTGATGTTCCCGTAAGCACATATTCTTCGGGAAGTGCAAGAAGTACCGGAACAAAAAGTACAGAGTCTCAATATACCGTTAAATTTAATACTAACGGCGGAAATGATATAGCGAGTCAGACCGTTACAAAAAACAGTAAGGTGAACGAGCCGACAGCTCCCATAAAGGACGGATACACCTTTGACGGTTGGTACACCGACAGCGGATTTACAACCGAGTATGATTTTAATTCGGGCGTAACTAAGGATATTACGCTTTATGCAAAATGGACGGAAAAAGCAACAGAGCCCGAAACCCCGACAGAGCCGTCAAATGAGGAATGGAACAACCCGTTTACCGATGTTTCGGAAAAAGACTGGTTCTTTGAAAGTGTGAAATATGCAAACAAAAACGGCTTAATGCAAGGGACGACAAGCACCGTATTTTCACCGAACGAACCTCTCACCCGCGGTATGCTTGTATGCGTTCTATATCGCATGGAAGGTGAACCTGCGGTTGATGGCAACATACCGTTTACAGATGTAGACGCAAACGCCTATTACGCAGATGCTGTTATTTGGGCAAGTCAGAACGGAATTATCAGCGGTGTATCCGAAACGGAGTTCGCACCTGATGATAATATTATCCGTGAGCAGATTTCGGCAATCATGTTCAGATTCGCAAAATATAAGGGGTATGATGTCAGCGTTGGCGAAAGCACGAATATTCTTTCATACACCGATTTTGACGAGATTTCAGAATATGCGATTCCTGCAATACAATATGCGGTCGGAAGTGGGTTGATGTTGGGTAAAACCGAAAGCACGATCAACCCGAAAGATTTTGCCACAAGAGCCGAAATTGCGGCAATACTGCAAAGATTTATTGAGGGCAACAAATAAAATAAAATAAAATAGGATTTCAGCGGCCCCGTATGAATTTACAAACGGGGCTTATTCTACAGGCAAAACCCACCATTTTGAGGTGGGTTTTGCCCTTATATATTAGATTATTTATCATTTCCCCTTGAAGTTTCCTTACATCTATGCTATAATGATTAGTGTAAAATATGAACTTATCAAAATGATATTAGATTATGTGGATGTTACATCACCTTAAACGATTATCAAGAAAATATATACAAAACTGCCGCAGATTAGCAACCTCATCACTGATTGTGTCAATGCTATAGCGGCGGAACGGAGACAAACTATGACAATTAAAGCAGGATTTTCAAAGATTTGCATCAACCCGCCCCTCGGTGCGCCGATTGCGGGGTATTATATGCCAAGATTTGTCAAAGGAATTCTTGACGACATATATGTAAGAGCTGTTTCTTTTGATGATGGCAAAAAAAGGGCAGTTATAGTCACTCTTGACTTGTGCGAACTTACGGCAGAGCAGTTTGCTCTTTATAAAAAAACCATTTCGGAATTTTGTGATATTCCATGTGAGGCTGTTTTTGTCACCTGCTCTCACACCCACACCGGGCCCATTATAGGCAAGGACTATGCTACAGAGCTTTGCAGTGACCCGTCATATGACAAGCATCTCACCATGTGTATCCGAGATGCCGCAGCCTTCGCTCTTAAAGACCTTAAGCCTGCCCGTATGTACAGCGCAAAAAGCGAAGCAAATAGAATATCATTTATCCGCCGCTATCGCATGAAGGATGGTAGCGTTAAGACTAATCCGGGTGTTTTCAATCCGGAAATTGACCACCCTCTCGGCACACCCAATGAAACCGTCAAGCTCATCAAGCTTGTGCGTGACGGTGCCGATGATATTTGCCTCGTAAACTTCGGAACCCACCCCGACACAGTTGGCGGAGAATACATAAGCGGCGATTGGCCGGGATATGTGTGCTCAGGATTAGAGGCGGCTGTACCGGGTACAAAGTGTATGTTTTTACTTGCTCCTCAGGGAGATGTTAACCACGTTAATATAAATCCCACTCCGGGAGAAGCATCAATTTCAACTATAGACTTTGACGATGTTCCCCGCAGCCTTGAGCATACCAAGCACATGGCAAGGGTTATTGTTGGCGCAGTGTTGTCTGTTTATACAATAGCAGAGGAGGTAAACAGCGGAGATATAAGCTATGCAATAAAGGCTGTGAGAATAGCTTCCAATCAGCAAAATGACCGCCTTGATGAAGCAAAAAAGATAAATGAGCTTTACTTAAGCGGCAGAGCAAACGAACTTCCCTATGAAGGAATGGAGCTCACCACCGTTGTTGCCGAAGCTGAAAGAATTATTAATCTTTCAAACGGACCAGAAGATTTTGAGTTCGTATTGTCTGCTCTCAAGGTTGGCGATTTGGTGTTTGGAGGGTTGCCGGGTGAACCTTTTACCGAGATTGCCAACAGAATATATGAGGGCTCTCCCTTTGGCAATACAATTCTCTGCTGCTTATCCAATTCAGCCGGCCCTTACTTCCCAACAAGCAAGGCATATTCCGAAGGCGGCTATGAAGCCCGCTCGTCTACTCTGAAACCCGGCGGTGACAATATTATTGTTGACGGAATGTGTGCGCTTTTAAATGAGATAAAGTAAACAAATTTATGATAGGAGGGACGCACAATGAAAAAATTATTTTCAATGCTATTAATTTTTACAAGTATTATGATTATATCAACAAATGCATTTGCTGCCAACGGAGATATTGCAGGTCATATATATTCAACGGACATTCGTGCATATATAAACGGTGTTGAGGTTGAGTCATATAACATAGGCGGTAAAACAGCCGTAGTAATTGAGGATATAATCAAAGAAAATTCACATGAGTATATTTATGATGATTCAACACGCACATTAAAGTTCTTTTCATTAAACCCCCTTTATCTTGTTGAGAAGAAGGCAGAAAACAAAACTAAGCCCGGTAAGATAATAGGCAATATATACGAAACTGATATTAAAACATCCATTTACGATGTTACCGTTCCAACTTACAATATCGGCGGAAAAACTGCTGTTGCAATAGAAAATTTGGGGTATGACGGTGCATTTTCACCAATCGGCGGAAAATTTGTTTGGAATGAAAAAGATCGCACAATCAGTCTTGAATTTTTGTATGAAAGCGGGTACAATATTTCGGAGGATAAGAATATCAATATAACCGCAAACGAAAATATGACCGAAGCAGAAGCGACATTTGAGCAACTGTTTCATTGCGGTGGGAATCAGCAACACTTCAGTTTTCCTGACTATGTAACAGATGATGCAAATATAGAAGTAGTACTGCCTATAAAAGCTGAGGGTGAAATAATTGGATATTATTTCCGTAGGCCGTCAAAACAAAATAAGTTTACTGCTTTTACCTATTATTATCCCGAAAAACTTGAAGAAGCTGAAAAAATCTATACACCGGCTCCATATAAAACAAGAGAAGAAATTATCGGGCATTTTACGGGAGTTCATTCTTCAGGAGTACCTGTGGAACGATTTGATACCGATGATTATTCCTTTGTTTATATATCGGTAGCCGGAACATCGTGGACTTCGTACAATCTTGTGCAGGCTTATGATGATGGAACATATATTGATTATCGTGACAAAATCGCTATGCAAAATCGTTCGCCGATGAATTTGTTGATTGACAGAGAAAATGAAAAAGTTACATTCAGGCATGTTGACCGATATAATCATGATTGGTTTACGGATTATGAGATAGATTTAAAATCAGGTACAATAAAAGAGATAGAAACAGAGGATTTATCTGATTGAGAAGTGAGATATGAAAAAGTTATTAGCAAGTATATTATCAATACTGATTATTCTTCCAATATCATCAACCGTTTTAGCAACCAACGGTGATGTTGCAGGATATATATATTCTACTGATATATTAGCTTATGTAAATGACAAACCTATTGAAAGCTATAATATTGGTGGTAAAACTGCAATTATAACGGAAGATTTGGCAACAGGTGAAGTTAACTACGGTTTTGATGTGTGGTACGAGGATGAAAGCCGTAAGCTGACAGTTAATTCCAAAGCTTACAGCGGCTATGGCGAATGTGATGTTAAACGAGGAACTGTAGGTAAAATAACCGGGAAAATATATGAAACGGATATAAAGGTTTTTTTCAACGCAAAAGAGGTTCAAGGATATAACATTGGCGGAAGAACCGCTGTGTGCATAGAGGACTTGGGAGTAGTTACAGAAGATAGCAAGAACTATACATACGGATACTCGGATTATATGTGTAATTTCACATGGGATAATGACACCAGAACTGTTAAACTCAACACTTTTTTATCAAACGACGAAAGTATTGCCGATTATATTGCTCCAAAAGTTGAATTAACATACACCGATGATGTGCTATCTATGTCATTTGACCAATTAAATAGTCATAGAAGACTACCGGACACTATTGCTTATTCTGATGAATTTTTAGCGGATACTTATAGAATAAAACCATTATATCTTTACGGTGAAGAAATAGGGTTAATGTATTTGACTTGGAACGGAAGATGCTATTCTAAGCTTGACAAACATAAAATACATAAAGCATCCAAAGAAATATCTGATGTTTTGAGTTATGATGAAGCTCTTTCATTTATTGAGGATAATTTCAACATCATTGACACAAGAGAAAACGAAAATGCAAAGTTTTTCCTTGTCGATAATAAAGAAACGGGTTTTAGATATTTGCTTGCAGCACAAAAGACCAAAGGTTTGTTAGTTCGTAAGGCAGATCCTAAAGCAACATTGGAAGAAGACGAAAACGGTATAACATTCCTTTCTTCATACACTGCAGGACCTCCGGGTTCAGGCATAGTACAGGTTACAGAATATTTTATGGATGAAGAATTTGATTTTGACGGATACATTAAAAACTATGAGAATTCTTTAACTGAAGAAGAAATACGACTGTTAAACTCACAAACCGAAGAATAAAACTATAAGATACATTTGACTGATTTTATTATGAATACAGCAAAAAGTATATATGCAATAATGAATTTATTCAATCAATAGCAAAAATTATGCTGTCATTGCGCAAACCTTAAGTACAAAAAAACAGCTCTTTTGCACTTAGGCACGTTGATGAAATAAAAGAATACATATTGATAAATCCGATTTTTAAGGGCGCAGCAAAACGATTTTTTAAATCGTTTTGCTGCATCTTTTTTATTGGCTGAAGAAAAACAGTACAGAATCGGCAAGCTGAGGCAAGATAACCCACTGAAATTTTGTTCTGTATGAATTTTCTGCGTAGAAAAAACTGTGGGTGTAAAACAGGGGAGTTTTCCTGCTTAATCCTTGTTTATGTTACATTCGATGACGCTTTTGACCTCTTTTTTAATATCAAATTTATAAGTTTCGGACAGTTTCTCCGTTTTTGTGCAGAACTCAGTTCTTGAAAGCGTCAATGCTTCAGCTTCGTCAGGACAGATTCCGAAAACAAATCGGAAGCTGTGAGGTCTGAGCTCATAGCATTCCTCAGGATTCGGACCGCAGGAATGACTTCCCAGTCCACGCATTTTATAGTCAATATAAAGATACTTGTGTTTGGACTTTTTAAGCTCGTTTCTGTGACGCGCTTTTTCTAAATCTTCCATGGAAAAGTCGTGGCAGGAAAAATCGAATTTGTCTGCGCCGATAATCGTAAATGCCTTGTTTTCTCCCGAAAGTGCCGCAAAGAATGTTTCTGTCCTCGTTCCGCATTCCTGGGGTATGTCATACATGAAATTCATATCGCTAACCGGCAGCTTATAAAGTCCGAAATTACAATGTGATTTTCTGTCTGAATAATTTTCCTCAGGCCCTCTTCCGTACCATTTGACATCATTGTAGCTTTCGTCCATCTCAAAGCACACACCGATTCTGGGTAATGCCTCAGGAAGGCAGCCGAAGGGTTCGCCTTTATATTCCACAAGCACAAATCCACCCTCGTAAATGCGGTAAATCAGTTGTATGTTAAATCCGGCAAAGCGCGCGACCGGAAGAGCTTTTCCTTTTACCGAAATCTTTATACAGTTGACCTCTTCCTCAGCCTTTACAGATTGAGCAAAAAAATCAAAATGCTTTAAAAATACCGAATTCCACTTATCTATCCACCGGGTTGCTAAACCCACCACTCCGTCGTTGTCGATAGGGGCACGGTAAAAATTCAGTTTCATGGGTGCATTGAGAAGTATTTTTCCTTTACATTCATAGTACGAAATCAAGCCTTTTTGGAATTTTATCTTAAATTCGCCGCCGTCCAGAGTTAGATTTTCGCCTTCCGGAATTATCTTAGTGCAAGGTTTTTTCGGCAGATATGCCTTTTTTTCGTTTTCGCCGATAAAGACCTGTTTATATGCGATTTCATAGCCGTTGTCGTCATAAAATCTAAGATTTACATAATACTTTGCTCCGTATGTTTTTTCGGAAATATGGGTATCTATCGGGAGTTCCTGCTCCGAATACGGCTCAATCGCAGGCAGTTGCATTTCTCCGCTTTTTAAAATCATATAGTCCTCACAAATTTCCCACTTCAGATATACATAATCAAGCGATCTGAAATCGTTTGTGTTCATGATTTTGATTTTGTTGCTTTCATATGTTATGTAGCAGGGTGACAGCACATTTTTGCAGTCTCTGAGCGAAGGCTTGGGCGTTCCGTCAGATAGGCAGTAGCCGTCCATAGTGAAATTTGACCAATGGTTATAGTCTCCGAAATCACCGCCGTATTGGTAAAAGGCATTGCCTTCGGCATCACAGCAGTAGAAGCCGTGGTTTTTATACTCCCATACATAACCTCCGATAATATGACGGTTTCGGTAAACATAGTCCCACGTATCCTCCATCAGCCCCGGGCTGTTTCCCATAGCATGACCGTACTCTAACAATATCACGGGTTTTCCCTGCGCAGGATAGCTCATGAGCGATTCCAATGTGAAATATCCGTTTGAACGAAAATCACAGATTTCCGGATTTTTCGAGTTATCCATTGTATTATAAACAGGTATATTTCCAAGCTTATTTTTTATATAATGTACGCACTCTTCTATATTTTCACCTCGCCCGTGTTCATTACCTATTGAGCGGATGATTATACAGGTTTCGTTTTTGTCTCGCTCTGTTATTCTCTCGGTTCTGTTTAAATAGGCTCTAAGCCACTCTCGCTGCTTTGAAATATATCCCTGGTCGCCTACAGCTTCGCACCCGTGAGTTTCAATATCTCCCTCATCCATAACGTAAAATCCCAGCTCGGAGGCTATTTCATAAAATGCCGGATTGTTTGGATAATGGGCGCATCTGATTGCGTTGAAATTGTGCTCTTTCAGCGTTTTCAGCTCATTTTCTATTAGCTCAACGGTAATTGCTCTGCCGTTTTTCGGGTCATGCTCATGACGACAGATGCCTTTAATAGTAACAGGCGTGTCGTTTACCAACAGCTTGTTTCCTTCTGTTCTTTTTTCAGTAAAACCGATTTTTTTTGAATGTATTTCTAACGGCTTACCGTCTTTTAAAAGCGTAAGATAAGCGTTGTACAAAAACGGCTCTTCGGCATTCCATTTTTTTGCATTATTTATTTCAAACGCAAAACTCAAATGCTTTTCAGCAAGTTTTTCGGCAACCTGTCCGTCAGCCTCGGCTTTTACGGTGCAGTCTTTCAGCCCCTCGCCGTCAAGCGTTACATCAATCAGAATTTTGTTCTGTTCTGTACGAATGTAATAATCAAAAATATAATTTTCAGAGAGATTAAAAATCATAACGTCGCGAAAAATACCGTTTGCAAGCAGCATATCCTGATTTTCCAGATATGTTGCGTCGCTGTATGTAAATACCTTTACGCATAGGAGATTTTCGCCGTCAACGGCTTTGTCCGAAATGTCAAATTCAGCCGGCAGCCTGCTGCCTTTTGAAAATCCGATGTATTCTCCGTTCAGATACACAAAGAATGCATTGTCAACCCCGCCGAAATAAAGAATTGTCCGCTCGGTCTTTTTTAAATTAAATTTCTTCCTGTAATAGCCAACCGGGTTCTTGCAGGATACAAACGGCGGATTAAAAGGTATCGGATAGACAACATTCGGATAAGTCGGTTTTGAATAGCCTCTGTACTGCCACATGGACGGAACATCTATAACATCCCAGTCATCATCATTTAAGCACGGAAGAAAGAAGTCATCGACACAGTCCTCATCCTTATATAAAAATTTAAAATCCCCGTTTAATACACAAATCAGCTCCGATTTCTCTTTATTCCGATAATATACATCCTTATGCAGTGACGGAATGACAGTTGCTCTTGCCCGCAAGCATCCATCCTGCAAAAAAGCCGGATTGTTTATTTTTTCATTATACATTGTAAGATCCAAAAAAACACCCTCTCAGTCAAATAATGTGATATATTAATTTTAGCATAAAAAAATAATTTTACTATTGCAAAACGGTACTATTATATGGTAAAATAATACTATCTGCATGTAATATCTGCGGTGCTGTCCGCAGTAAATTCTGCGTATTATTTTTATATCTTGAAAACGAGGCAAACATTATGAACAGTTTATCAATTATTCGTATTATGTATGAAGCTTGCGCCGGTGATAAAGAAAAAACAGATATAATAATGCCACATACAGCATTGCATTACATTATTTCGGGATACGGATATTTTAATGATGTAAAGCTTGGTCCGGGCAAGTTTTTCTGCGCTCTTAAAGGTACAAAGGTATGTTATTTTCCATGCCCGGAGGAGCCTTGGACATATATTTATATTGATATATACAGCGAAAATAATATTATTGATTCCGCACTTAAATGGGGGCTTAGCATAAGCGCACCCTTCGGGGAGTTTGATTTTACGGAGGAACTTTAAAAAAATATACGGATTCTATTATGAATACAGCAAAAAGTATATATGCAATAATGAATTTATTCAATCAATAGCAAAAATGATACTGTCCTTGCACAAACCTTCAGTACAAAAAAACAGCTCTTTAGCACTTAGGCATGTTAATGAAATAAAAGAATACTTAGATTTTAATTTTTACAAAAAAATCAGTATTGAGGATATTTCAAAGGAGTTTTTCCTTTCCCGTCAGTACATTCGCAATATTTTTGTCAAATATATGGAAGTATCTCCAAAGCAGTATCTTAAAAGAATTCGAATGGAAAAAGCCGCAGACCTGCTTGCCAATACTCAGCACAGCATTGCCATTGTTTCCTGTTCGGTCGGATATGATGATCAGCTTGCATTTTCAAAAATGTTTAAGTCTTATCACGGACTGTCTCCAATACAATACCGGAATTTAATGAACAAATATATGTCTAAAAAATGAACCCTATAGGATGATGCAGCCTCATGTTGAAAATGTTTCTATTTGTATTGATTTTACTGCTGTGATATGATATAATACACTAATGAACAGATCCGAAAAAGGGCAAGCGAGGTATCACATATGCTGAAAGGAAGACACATAACAATTATTTCAAACAACAAGAAGGTCGTGCTTAATGTCAGCTCAATTCTATATGTGCTTATGATGCGAAATATTGCCGATATACATGTTTCAGGAGGCACCGTATATAAAACGAGGATGACATTCAGAGAAATTGAAGAAATGCTCGGAGACGGTTTTATAAAAATACATCGCGGTGGTATTGTGTCAGCAATGGCAATACATGATATTACAGACCGAATTAACCTCAGCAACGGCGAGTCATTGATATACACTCTGCGAAAGAAAAATCAAATTATCGAGGAGCTTCAAGCTAAGCAAAAGCTTATTATAGGTAGCTTCAACCATGTTGGGACGCCCGTAACCGATGATGAATACCGCAGTTATTACAGCAGCTTTGAAAATCTGCCCTTTGCATTTACGGATATTGAAATGATATTCAATGAGAAAAGGCAAGCTGTTGACTGGATATTCAGATATGGAAATCCGGCTCTTGCAAAGCTCGAAAAAATGCCGCTGGAGCGGCTTATAGGAAGCTCGTTCGGCAGTCTGTTTTCCAACATGGATTCCAAGTGGCTGCGCAGCTACGAGCGCGCAACCCTTTACGGTGAAACGCTTGAAATCATAGACTACAGCCCTGAAATTGATACATATTTGAAAGTAATATGCTTTCCTACATTCAAAGGTCACTGCGGGTGCATACTGTTCAATATCTCGGATATAAAATTCACCAAAAACAGCAATGACGCCGAAAAGGCATTGATGTTATATTTCGGAAAGTTACCGGATAAGAACGGCTGAGTTTTATATCTTTGCGGGGCAGATAAACGGTGAAATGCTCAGGGAATGTGCCACAGCCTGCAAAAATCGGAATAAAAGAGATATTCGGTTTATAATTTCATAGAAAAAACGATGATAATACATAATACTATCATCGTTTTTTGTATTAATCTATGTAACAATACATATTTCAAAATCAGTCTTTTTTATAACCGCATTTCGGGCATACGCCGTTTTCGTTAAGAGCAATGCCGCACCAAGGACAGCGATCTTTGCTCAAAGTGGGCTCAAACTCCTCGGAAGCTGCGTTTACACCGCTTGTAAAGGTCAGCTTCACTATATTAAGCTTATCCTTGAGTAAGTCGTAAACAATCTTGATCATACCTTCAACGGTCATTGTTTCCTTTGTGACTACCAAGCGACATTCGGGATACGCCGTTGCCAAATCTGTTTTGAATGCAGGACCCTTCATAACATTACTCGGTGCGCCGTTTTTAATTCCCTGTTTTTCATAGACATCAAGAATAGCAGGCAGCAGGGGATCATCTTCACGCAGAACCAGTGCGTGATCAAAATTCTTAAGAACCGACCAAGCGGTCTTTTGAATTTCATTACACGGAAAAACCATATTAACTCCTTCGTTAACGGAATCCTCAACCTCTATTGTGAGAACTCCCGTATGTCCGTGCAGATACTGTGCTTCTCCTTTGAATCCGTAGAAACGATGGGCATACTGTAAATCCAATTTTGCAATACTTCTCATAATTTTTTCTCCTTTACATTATATATTTACGGGTTTTTGCGCCCGTATGCGTACCTTTTTAATACTCCCCGAATCAGCCGTGCTTAACGCTTATTTTATGCCGGTACCGTGCTTTTTTCTGCAATCGGGGCATAAATAGAATACCTTCAAATCGTAGGACAAAAATTCACTGCCGAACTGCTTTTTTAAGCTTTCCGTCAAATCGTTAAAGTTAATGTCGGTGAGTTTTCCGCAACTCTGACACACAATGTGATCGTGCTTTATGATTTTGTCATAACGGTCAGGCATTCCCTCAAACGAGATTTTGTTGATAAGCCTGTCCCTGTACAGCTTATTCAAATTGTTGTAAACCGTTGCCAAAACCACACCGGGAAAGTCGGCTTTCAATAATTTGTAGATTTGCTCAACGGTCATATGTGATGATGAATTATTTATTATTTCATATATTCTTTTTTCGTATTTAGTCATAGCTCAAATCCTAATAGAATTAGAATTATTATAAAAAAATTATAACACTTCTAATTTTGAATGTCAAGTATTTTTTTAAATTTTTTTCTGAAATTCATAAATGTCAGGGGAGAAAGGTGCAACGGAGTAATATGAGTGCGCATTTAATAAGTACTCAAATTATTAAAAAAATCTACAGCGCCTTTTGTTTCTTCCGGGTTAGGGTGTCCCTTTGAAATTCCGCCTACAAGCTTGAACGGGCCGAATGTATCAAAACCCTTGCAAAAGTATGTTCCCAGACATTCGCACTGCTTCTTTTCCGCAACAGCCATCGCCGCGCTGTTTTGATTTTCACGGGGAGAGCCTGCGGTGTGTATGAAGAATATCTTTTTTTCGTTTGGCAGATTATCCTCCATAAACTGTAGTATCTGCGGATAGTATTTGCCGAAGGCAACACCCGATGCAAAGCCTATCAAATCGTAGTTTTGCAAGTCATATTCCTTAATATCGACAGAATTCACAATATCAATATTTTCGTTCTCTGCAATGGCATCAACAAGCTTTTTGGTATTTCCGTGGTGCGTTGAAGCGTAAACTACAGCAGTTTTCATGATTAGTCTCCTTTTTCAGATTTATTTTATCGGAAATTGACAGTGTGTTACAATTTCCATTTTAATATACAAACATAGATTTGTCAATAAGCCTGCCTTTTTCAAAAAACAATTCAGACAGCCCGTAAGACAATTATTTTCTGTAAATCTTAAAGCAAACATCAAGGTTATCCGTCTTATACGGTGCTGAAAAAGACAGCCTGTATATTTTGTCGGTTTTCCAGTCCTGTATAAATGATGTGTCACTAAAAGCTATTTCCTCAATCTTAGTATCAAGCTTCAAATTACACTCGATAACCGAGTTCATACCTACATCTGTAATGCTGTCGCTGATTTTTTCAGGCTTATTGAAAAGATAAAAGTTAAACAAAATATCTTCATTTTGAAAAAGGCTTATCCTGTCATTTAAGGTTATAATACCGTTATTGAGAGATGCGGTTCTTACATAGTCCCTGATGATTTCCCTGTTTTCATAAGCACTCTTAATTCCTACGCTTACAGTGTTATTTTCGGCATCAATATTGTAAAAGTCCGATTTATATTCCTTGCCTTCGTGCTGACCCTTTCCTCCGATAACCGCTAGGGTGTGATCGTAGCTTCGGATAGGGAACAGGGTATATCTTTCATCGCTGAAAGTAAATCTGGTATATGTACCTATTCCTATATCTATAAATAGGGGCTTACCGTCAAGATAAATCCCTATACTGCCCACATCGTTATGATTGTGACTTTCTCCGTTATGACCGCCTTTAACCCAAAGATAAAATCCTTTATCAGAAAAATCGGTTTCTCGCATTGCACAAAGCTGCATATCGGGAAGTGCATTGAATTTTGAGGGTTTATACTCAAGGGTGCACTCATTATGATCCAGCAAATCCTTAAAAGTTCTGAACGGATTAAAAATTTTCTTTTTTATTGGCTCCGATTTATCCGAAAGATTCTGTCCCAGTGCTTCGAGCTTCGGATTTTCCAACCTTCTTCCGGCGCGCCTAATCATTTTTTTATGCATAAACTTACCTGCATTTGCGTGCGCATCGCCGAATGTTATAAATTCATCATCATTTATGTGAGTTTTAACGATAAAATCCAACATTTTTTTGATGAAATCATTGCTGAACAAACCTGACCTTCCGCCCGTCATGTCGTCCAATATCTCCATTGCGTCGAAAACCGTTCCGCCTGCCTCGTTCCAATATCCGGGTCCTTCGTTGCAGCCTCCGTCATCAGGATACGACGAAATAAACCAATCAAGGCATACCGCCGATTTTTTCACAACGGCTTTTCTTGTGTCCGAATCATTTACAAACACCGCAGTCGCCGTCAGAATGTTCGATATAATCCAAGGATTCCAGTTGTTAACGAATGTGCCGCCGTAGCCCATCCACGGCATCGGATCTTTGGCAAGAAACGGCTTTAGAATTCGATTTTCAAATTCGTACATAAGGCGGTCACGAAAAACGGGACCCGCCATGGCGTTGAGCTTATTCCCCAAAAAATAGTAAGCAACAGCAAGTAATGCCGCAGTTTCTGCAGAAAACAGGTCAATATACCATGTGGGCTTTTTGTGGCAGTCGGGAAGATTTGAGTTTGACACTTTATCATGCGACAGATTATGAGCCGGTATAACCCAAGTTGATTCTTCGAGAATTGCCCAAATAAGGTCAAAAATCTTTACTGAAAATCTGCCTTTGTTTTCGATGCATTCCGCCATTGTTAGTATATTCAGTGCTGTTCTGCGGTCAAAATACAGATTTTCATATTCGCTTCTGTTTCCGTCGCTTAAAAATCTCATATATAAGGATGCATTTAAAATAGGAAATTCCTTGCCGAGCAATTCTTCTGCGCCAGCTATTTTGCTTTTTCCTTCTTTGCTTTCCGGCGAAGGAAATTTCAACTCCTTCAAATCTCCGAACATGACATATTCTTCCGAAGGTATAAGCTTTTCGTCCAGATTTGCATTTTCAAATATTTTTCTCATTTTTCTCTCCCTTTTTTCTATGTAATATAAAATTATTATATACACTGATTGTACCATACCGATTAACAAAATGCAATATTTTTTGGTTATAAACAAACAAAAAAGGGAATGGATTTTAATTAACATCCGATTCCCTTATTTCCAGCAATTTTGTGCTTACATTAAGATACGCCGCAAGCTGTGCCTTGTCAAATCCCAAATTTACGGCTTCTTTTATATCATCATCCGATATTAAAAGATATGCCGCAAAAAGATTTGCTTCAAATTCAGGCTTTGAACTCATATCATAAAGCATTATGTCGCAAAGCTGTGAATCTTTTGCAAAATGCTCGTGAAGCACTGCGTGTCCCAGCTCGTGCGCCGCAACGATTTTTTGTTCCTCATAAGGCAGATTTGCGTTTATTACAGCGAACTTACAGCCGTTTACAACGGTAAAAAAGCCCTTGAGCTCTGTAAATTCGGAATTGAATTCCGCCGTTATGCCAAGAGCCTTAAGTATTTCAAAGGGATTTTGTGTTTTATACTCCGAAGCAAGTAATTCCGCCTGTGTTTTAATATAATTCTTCATATTTATTTGCCTACCGACTTTAAATATAATTCCTGCATTTGGTGTATGAACGCAAGCTTATCTGCTTCGCTGAGTCCGCCTCCCTCAAAAAGTGCCGCTGTTCTGTTGATTATTTTCTGTATCTCGCTTTCGTTTCCTTCATCCTCGGTCAGCAGATAATTTACCGGAACATTCAATATTTTTGCAAGTGCGGCGTATATTTCGCGAGAACGGGGATACGATTCGCCGTGCTCGTATTTGATAATCATTCTCACGGAAACTCCTATTTTTTCCGCAAGCTGACCCTGCGTCATCTTTTTTTGCCTTCTTAAATTTTTAAGCTTTTCACCGAATTTCATAAAATCACCTTAATTGTGAAAAATAATTTCACATTTTATCTTGACAAATGAACTTTTATTTCGTATAATATAAACATGAATTTCAAGTTCATATTTATATTACCATAAACTTCACATTTTGTCAAGAGGGTGATTTTTATAAAACGAATAATTCTTCACAGCGATCTGAATAATTTTTATGCGTCCGTAGAATGTTTTCTTCATCCGGAGCTTAAGGATAAATTTGTTGCGGTATGCGGAAATCGGGAGGACAGGCACGGAATTGTGCTGGCAAAAAATCAAGCCGCAAAAATGTGCGGCGTCAAAACCGGTGAAGCAATATGGGAGGCTAAAGCAAAGTGTCCCGAATTAATCATAGTAAAGCCTCATTTTGATGAATATTTGAGGTTTTCCCATGCCGTAAGAAAAATTTATTCGGATTATACAGATCTTGTCGAACCCTTCGGAATGGACGAGTGCTGGCTCGATGTTACGGGGAGCAGAACTCTTTTCGGGAGCGGTGTTCATATTGCAAACGAAATAAGAAACAGAGTTAAAAACGAAGTCGGTCTGACGGTTTCTGTAGGGGTTTCATACAACAAGGTTTTTGCCAAGCTCGGAAGTGATTTGAAAAAGCCCGACGCTGTAACGGTGATAAACGATAAATATGAAATAAAGGATTTGCCTGCCGGGGATTTGCTCGGAGTGGGAAGGGCGACCGAAAGGAAGCTGAATGAATTTTGCATACGAACGATAGGGGATCTGGCAGGTTGCGACGCTTCGTTTCTAAAACGAAAATTGGGGAAAAACGGTATAATGCTATGGCGATTTGCAAACGGGCTCGACAGTTCCCGAGTGATGCCTTCCGATTTTCGTTTTCCGGCAAAAAGTATTGGACACGGTGTTACGACAGTTTCCGACCTTCAGACAGACGAAGAGGTGTGGAGGGTGATGCTTGAGCTCACGATTGACATTTCCCACAAGCTAAGAATCGGAAAAAATTTTGCAGGAGGAATTGAGGTTGACATAAGAGATAATAAATTGTCGCGGGTATCTTTTTCCAAAAAGCTCGATTTTTATACACAGAATACTTTTATGATTACCGAGGCGGCGTTTGAATTGTTCAAAGAAAACTATCAATGGGAAAATCCAATCCGCTCGGTAACCGTAAGAGTAACAAGGCTTGCAGACGAGGCGGAGGCAGCGCAAATTTCTTTTTTTGACCGGGAAAACGATAAGGGAGAAAAAATCGAAAATACAATGGAGGCAATAAGAATGCGCTTCGGCAGAGGTGCGATAACATACGGCTCGCTTCTTTGCGATCTGAAAATGCCGAAAGGCAACGGTGCCGATATAATTATGCCGAACGGATTTGTATCTTGTCTGTAATAATAAAATGCGGTAATATCCGATAAAATTTTGTTCAAATTTAATAAATATGCAATATTTCTTTAAAAAACGATGTCCAAAGCCTTGACATAATCCTACAAAATTGTTATAATAACTATTAAATATGTTTTCGTTTTAAATGTATTAATATATTTTTTAGGAGGATTTCGTCACATGGCAAGAAAGATGAAAACTATGGACGGTAATAACGCTGCCGCTTGGGCTTCTTATGCTTTTACAGATGTTGCAGCTATTTACCCCATCACTCCCTCATCTGTTATGGCAGAAGTAACAGACGAATGGGCAGTTGACAAGAAAAACAACATTTTCGGACAGCCTGTCAAGGTTGTTGAGATGCAGTCCGAAGCAGGTGCAGCCGGTGCGGTTCACGGTTCTTTGGCAGCCGGTGCTCTTACCACAACATATACGGCTTCACAGGGTCTTCTCCTTATGATCCCCAATATGTACAAAATGGCTGGTGAGCTTCTTCCTTCTGTAATCCATGTTAGTGCTCGTTGCGTAGCTTCGCACGCGCTTAACATTTTCGGTGACCATTCCGATGTAATGGCTTGCCGTCAGACAGGTTATGCTATGCTCTGTTCAAACAGCCCTCAGGAGGTTATGGACCTCGGTGCGGTTGCTCATCTTGCGGCAATCAAGGGCAAGGTTCCTTTCCTTCACTTCTTTGACGGTTTCAGAACCTCTCACGAAATTGACAAGATTGAAGTTTGGGATTATGAAGACCTTAAAGAAATGGTTGATATGGATGCCGTTCAGGAATTCAGAAACAACGCTCTTAACCCTGAACATCCCGTTCTCCGCGGAAGTGCTCAGAACCCTGACATCTTCTTCCAGAACAGAGAAGCTTGCAACACCTATTATAACAATGTTCCCGCTGTAGTTGAAGAGTACATGAACAAGGTTAACGAAAAAATCGGTACAGATTATAAGCTTGTTAACTATTACGGTGCTCCCGATGCAGACAAGGTTATCGTTGCAATGGGCTCTATCTGCGAAACAATTGAAGAAACTATTGACTACCTTATGTCAAAGGGAGAAAAGGTTGGTCTTATTAAGGTTCATCTTTACAGACCTTTCCCGGTTGAAGCGTTCCTTAAGGCAGTTCCCGCTACCTGCAAAAAGATTGCGGTTATCGACAGAACAAAGGAACCCGGTTCTATCGGCGAGCCTCTTTATCTTGATGTATGCGCTTGCTACAACGGCGTAAAGGATGTTCCCATGATTATCGGCGGAAGATACGGTCTTGGTTCAAAGGATACAATTCCTGCCGACATTATCGCTTGCTACAGAAACCTTGATGCAAAAGAACCTATTAAGAGCTTCACACTTGCAATCGAAGATGATGTTACAAATCTTTCTCTTGCAAGAGTTGAAAATCCCGATACTTCTGCCGAAGGCAATTCTGCTTGTAAGTTCTGGGGTCTCGGCTCCGACGGTACCGTTGGTGCAAATAAGGATTCTATCAAAATCATCGGTGACCATACCGACCTTTATGCTCAGGCATATTTTGCTTATGACTCCAAAAAGTCCGGTGGTATAACGGTATCTCACTTGAGATTCGGTAAGAAGCCGATTAAGTCAACATATCTTATCAACAAGGCTAACTTTGTTGCTTGCCACAATCCTTCTTATGTTGATAAGTACGATATGGTTGAAGATGTTGTTCCCGGCGGAACATTCCTTCTCAACTGTGCTTGGGATGTTGATGAGCTTTCCGAAAGACTTCCCGGAAAGATGAAGAGATACATCGCGCAGAACAATATCAATCTTTACACAATAGATGCTATCGGTATCGCTGCAGACATCGGCCTTGGAAACAAGACATCTATCGTTCTTCAGTCTGCATTCTTCAAGCTTGCAAATGTTATCCCGTTTGATCAGGCTACAGAATACATGAAGGCTGCTGTTGTTAAGAAGTTCAGCAAGAAGGGCGAAAAGATTGTTAACATGAACCATGAAGCAATCACCAAGGGTGCCGAAAACATCCATAAGATTGATGTTCCGGCTGATTGGGCTAATGCCGAAGATTCTGCTAAGGAAGATATTTGCGCTCCCGATTTCGTTAAGAATATTCAGATTCCCTGTAACGCTCAGGCAGGTGACAAGCTCGCTGTTTCCAAGTTTATGGATATGGTTGACGGTCATATGCCTCAGGGTACTGCGGCTTATGAAAAGAGAGGTATTGCTGTAAATGTTCCCGTATGGGACGTTACAAAATGTATCCAGTGTAACCAGTGCTCGGTTGTATGTCCTCATGCCGCAATCAGACCTATTGTAATGAATGCTGAAGAAGCTGCAGCTGCTCCCGAACAGATGAAGACTAAGAAGATGATAGGCAAGGGCTGTGAAAACTATACATTCACGGTTGCTGTTTCTGTTCTTGACTGCTCCGGCTGCGGAAACTGCGCAAAGGTTTGCCCCGAAAAGGTTCAGGCACTTTCTATGGCTCCTATTGATACTCAGAGAGAACAGCAGGAAGTATTTGATTACGGCGTAAACAAGGTTTCCACAAAGACAGAGCTTCTTGACCTTCCGATGAATGTTAAGAATTCTCAGTTCCACCAGCCGCTTCTTGAATTTTCAGGTGCGTGTGCAGGCTGCGGTGAAACACCTTACGCAAAGCTTATCACTCAGATTTGCGGTGAAAGAGCGTATATCTCCAATGCTACAGGTTGTTCTTCAATCTGGGGTGGTTCCGCTCCTTCAACTCCTTATACAACAAACTATAAGGGATACGGTCCTGCATGGGCAAACTCCCTGTTTGAAGATAATGCAGAGCACGGTCTTGGTATGGCTGTTGCAGCTAAACAGCTCAGAGCAAGACTTGCAGATCAGATCAAGGCAATTGATGACGAAGGCGTTAAGGCTGCATCTGTTGCTTGGTTTGAAACATATGAAGACGGCGACAAGAATGTAAAGGCTACCGACGACCTCATCGCCGCTCTTGAAAAGAACGGTTCTGCTGAAGCTAAATCCATTCTTGCAAGCAAGGAATTCCTTTCCAAGAAGGCAGTTTGGATCTTCGGTGGTGACGGTTGGGCATACGACATCGGATTTGGCGGTCTTGACCATGTTATCGCTTCCGGTGAAGATGTAAACATCATGGTATTCGATACCGAGGTTTATTCAAACACAGG
>CABUMF010000035.1 GCA_902492655.1 uncultured Eubacteriales bacterium
GCACAGTTTGCGGCAGGCGGTAAGCCGATCAAGAAGAAAAACCTTGCTGAAATTGCAATGTCTTACGGCTATGTATATGTAGCTCAGGTAGCTCTCGGATATGATATGAATCAGACCGTTAAGGCTATCAAGGAAGCTGTAAGCTATAACGGACCTTCCATTATTATCGGTTATGCTCCTTGTATCAACCACGGTATCAAGGGCGGTATGACTAATACTCAGGGCATCATCAGCAATGCTGTAAAGTCAGGTTACTGGCACACATTCAGATTTGATCCTCGCCTTACTGCTGAAGGCAAGGTTCCGTTCACAATGGATTCCAAAGACCCGACAGAGTCTTACAGAGACTTCATCATGAACGAAGTTCGTTATTCTTCGCTTGCAAGAAAGTTCCCCGAAAAGGCAGAAGAGCTCTTTACGGTGGCTGAACAGCAGGCTAAGGAAAAATATGAACATTGGCAGAAATTCAGCAAGCTTTATGAATAATTAAAGCATCTCAATCCGCGGCAAGCATTTTGCCGCGGATTTTTCTTTGGTATTGCTACTTTTTTTCTTAAAAACATTGACAAAACATAAAAAAAGATGTAAAATATTATGATAGAATAATTATGTATAAAAGGAATAGTATCATGTTGGAAAACAATACATTGGCTGAAGATAGGATAGAAGGCAGAAATCCGGTTTTTGAAGCACTGAAATCAGGCAGACGGATAGACAAGCTTTTTATACAAAGGGATCTTAACGACGGCTCTTTGGTAAAGATCAGGGCCATTGCCCGGGAAAAGGGTATAGTAATTTCCGAAGCGGCAAAGCAGAAGCTTGACAGTATGTCCCATACAGGTTCACACCAAGGTGTAATTGCTTATACCGCTATGCACGAGTATTGCGAAATTGATGATATTTTGGAGCTTGCAAAAACACGGGGCGAGGCACCTTTGGTGATTATAGCAGACGAAATTTCCGACCCCCATAACCTTGGCTCTATAATAAGGACTGCCGATGCCGCCGGTGTTCACGGCGTTATTATCCCGAAAAGACGGGCTGTAGGCTTAAGTGCAGTGGTTGCGAAAGCGTCAGCCGGAGCTTTGGAATATGTTCCTGTTTGTAAGGTGGGCAACATTTCCTCCGCTATTGAAGAGCTCAAACAAAAGGGTTTGTGGATTGCAGGCGCGGCAATGGAAGGACAATCTGTTTATGGAAAAGCCGATTTAACAGGTCCCCTCGCTATTGTAATAGGCTCCGAGGGAAGCGGTATTTCAAGACTTGTAAAGGAAAAATGCGATTTCCTCGTTTCAATCCCTATGTACGGCAGTATAAATTCATTAAATGCATCAGTTGCTGCAGGCGTTCTTATGCTTGAAGCGGCAAGACAAAGGAGAAAATAACTATGGTTAAGGCAGTAATTTCGGTTGTTGGTAATGATAAAGTAGGCATTATAGCAGGCGTTTCCGCTAAGATTGCCGAGCATAATGTAAATATTCTTGACATAACCCAGACTGTTATGCAGGATTATTTTACTATGATTATGCTTGTGGATGTGGAAAAGCTTAATGTTAAATTTGCCGATTTTGCGGAAATTATGGGAAAATACGGCGATGAAATCGGAATGAACATAAGAGTTCAGCACGAAGATATTTTTAATTCCATGCACAGGATATAACAGAGGTGTACTATGATAAATCAGTTTGAAGTGCTTGAAACCAACAATATGATTGATAAACAGCATCTTGATATAAGAACGATTACAATGGGTATATCGCTTCTGGATTGCTGTGATTCCGATGCAAAGCGCGCCTGTGATAAGATTTACGATAAAATCACACGATGTGCAAAAGAACTGGTAAAAACCGGTGAGGAAATTGAGAAAAAGTATGGTATTCCGATAATTCATAAAAGAATTTCGGTTACACCGATCAGTCTTATTGCAGGCTGTTCCGATGAAGATAATTATGTGATGTATGCAAAAACTCTGGAGCGTGCCGCGATTGAAACAGGCGTCAATTTTATCGGCGGTTTCTCGGCTTTGGTACATAAGGGCTATACAATCGGCGACAGAAAGCTTATAGATTCTATTCCGTACGCTCTTTCAGAAACCACCAAGGTTTGCTCCTCTGTCAATGTTGCCACAACCAAGGCGGGGATTAATATGGATGCCGTGGCACATATGGGCAGGATTATTAAAAAGACCGCAGAGCTTACAAAAAATGAGGATAGTTTGGGTTGTGCGAAGCTTGTGGTTTTTGCAAATGTTCCCGAGGATAATCCCTTTATGGCAGGTGCTTTTCACGGAATAGGCGAGCCCGATACTGTAATAAATGTCGGCGTAAGCGGCCCGGGAGTTGTTAAAGCCGCTCTTGAAAAGGTCAAGGGTGCGGATTTCGGAACAGTTGAGACAATTAAAAAGACCGCATTTAAGATCACAAGAATGGGTCAGCTTGTAGCGTTGGAGGCATCAAAAGCACTCGGGGTGCCGTTTGGTATTGTTGACCTGTCCCTTGCGCCAACACCGGCAGTCGGGGATAGCGTTGCTCATATTCTTGAAGAAATGGGACTCCAAAGCTGTGGTACTCACGGTACTACCGCAGCCCTTGCACTTCTTAACGATGCAGTAAAAAAAGGCGGAGTTATGGCTTCTTCCTATGTTGGCGGCTTAAGCGGTGCTTTTATTCCGGTAAGCGAGGACGCAGGAATGATTAATGCCGCAAAAATCGGCAGCTTAGGCATAGATAAGCTTGAAGCTATGACCTGCGTTTGCTCTGTGGGACTTGATATGATTGCAGTGCCCGGTGATACAAGCGCAGAAACCATTTCGGCAATAATAGCGGACGAAACCGCAATCGGTATGGTTAATACAAAAACAACAGCAGTAAGAGTAATCCCGGTTTGCGGCAAAGGAGTTGGGGAATCCGTTGAATTCGGCGGACTTCTCGGTACGGCACCTATTATGCCCGTTCACAATTACTCAAGTGCCGACTTTATAAATCGCGGAGGCAGAATTCCGGCTCCGCTTCAAAGCCTTAAAAACTAAAATTGGAGTTTTGAAAATGAAAAAATATAAAATTAAGGATACCTACATTTTGAAGCAGGTTATGGATGAATACATTGTAGTTCCCTTCGGCGGAGAAACCGTGGATTTTAATTCCATGATTACCCTTAACGAAAGCGGAGCGTTTATATGGGAATGTATGCAAACGGCTACTACGGAGGATGAGGTTGTAAGCAAACTTTGCTCCGAATATGATGTATCTCACGATGCCGCCTCTTGCGATGTAAAGGAATTTATATCAAGGCTTGCAGATGCAGGTGTGCTTGAAAATGAATAAAACAAAAACCGTAGATATTTACGAGATTACTCCTATTATCAAGGAACTGATTGACGAGGGAAGAGATGTAAGGCTTACGGTTGTGGGGTGGAGTATGTTTCCTATGCTCCACAGCGGAAGGGACAGCGTTGTCCTTACCAAACCCACCGAGCCCCTCAAAAAGTACGACCTGCCGCTTTACAGGAGAAAAACAGGCGAATATGTCATGCACAGAATTGTAAAGGTGAATGACGGGTTTTTTACCATGAACGGTGATAATCAGTTGTTTCTCGAAGAACCGATATATCCCGATATGATAATCGGAATTGTGAAAGAATTTTACAGAAACGGCAAAAAAATCAGCTGTTCCGGAAAGCTGTATAAGCTTTATTGTGTCTTTTGGGTTAAAATACGCCCGTTAAGGGGAACTGCGGTTAAAATATATAAGCATACAATCGGCAAAATTAGAGGTTATTTGGTGAGAAAATGAATTTTAGTGTTTTAAAATGGCTCGGCAAAAAAACCGGTAAGATTTCGGTATTCCTCGTCGTAGCAATACTTATTAATGCGGTATTGTCGATTATAGGAGTACGCTTTGCCTTGGTATCCAAAGAGCTGATAGATGTTGTCACAAAGCAATCGGACGGAAAGCTATCCGCTTCGTTTGTTACAATAGCCGTCTATCTAACAATTCAAATCCTGTTGATTATTTTCGGAAATCTTTTGGATATAAGAATAAGGGGCAAGCTTGAGATTAAAATTAGAAGAGATTTGTTTTGCTCACTTTTGAAAAAAGACCTTAAGGAATTGTCTTCTTTCCATTCCGGCGAGTTGATGAACAGGCTAACAAGCGATGTAAATGTTGTCGTTAGCGGAATTGCTGATATTCTTCCAACCTTTGTTTCGCTGACCATAACTATTGTGCTCAGTGCATATTATCTGTTTATCCTTGCTCCGAGCTTTGCGTTATGGATATTGCCGATAGGACCTATCGTTTTGATTTTGGGCAGGCTTTACAGCCGCAAAATGAAGACGCTCCACAAAAGATGTCAGGAGGCTGACGGCAAAACCCGCTCTTTTATGCAGGAGTTGCTCCAAAATGTTATTGCGGTTAAGGCGTTCAGAGCTGAAAATGCGGTTTCTTCAGATGCTCAGCGTTATCAGCTTTCAACATACAAGGTTAAGGTTAAAAGAAACGCAGTAGCAACCTTTGCAGGCGTGGGACTTTATATAGTTTTTACCGCAGGATATTATATAACCTTAGGGTGGGGCGCATTAAAAATATCGGCAGGAGCACTCACTTACGGTACGCTTCTTGCAATGCTGAGGCTTGTTTCTCAAATTCAAACACCTTTCAGGAATATGTCCTCACTTTTGTCCAAGGCTTTTTCAACGATTGCTTCGGCTGAAAGAATTATCGAGCTTGAAAATCTGAAGGACGAAATTCCTGCCGCCGAAAATCTCGGTACGTGCGATAAAATAGACAGCATTTCCGTTGATAATCTGACCTATTCATATAACACAGCACCGCTTATTAAGAATTCCGACCTTATTATCAATCAAGGCGAATTTGTAGCAATTTCGGGCATTTCGGGGATCGGCAAAAGTACGCTCCTTAAGCTGCTTCTTGGCTTATATTCACCAAACGAAGGCTCGATTTACCTGAATGCAGGCGGAAAAGCAATACCTGTTGGCGCAGACACCCGTGCTTTCTTTTCTTATGTTCCTCAGGAAAACATGATTCTTTCGGGTACTATAAAGGACAATATAAGGTTTTATAACGAAAATGCTTCCGACAAGGATGTATTGCGATGCGCTTCAATAGCTTGTGTTGACGAATTTGTTTCAGAGCTTGAAAACGGTTATGATACGGTTTTGCACGAGGGCGGCACAGGACTTTCGGGCGGTCAGATTCAGCGAATTGCAATTGCAAGAGCTCTTATCTACGATTCTCCCGTACTTCTCCTCGATGAGGCAACATCGGCACTTGACGAGGAAACAGAAAAGAAGGTTCTTAAAAATATTAAGTCCCTTACGGATAAGTGCTGTATAATTGTTTCGCATAAGTCCGCTGCACTTGATATATGCGACAAGGTTGTGAAAATCGAAAATTGCAAATTCATATGCGAGGATATTAATAATGATTAAATTGAAAATTGCCGACATCTTGATTTTGGCAGAAGGATTCGACAACGAATATTTTATCAGACGGACACGGGCATATGCATCGGATTTTGAAAATGCCGATATGTCGGTTTCTGTATCGGTTTGTGATAATATTGAGCCTCCGTCGCTTGAAACCATAGCAGTCAGGGGAGAGAGATTTTTTTGCGAAACCGAAACGGAATATATCTTTTACGATATGCATAAGGAACTTTGCGTTGCTTGCATATGGGCATCAAAGGATTGGACATCCGTTCGTTCCGAGCTTCTTGATGTTTCAAATATAGGCGGTGCTCCGACGGATGTGCGGATGTTTAATATGCTCGGTGAGGTTTTTAAATACCGTATTCTTAACGATAACGGAATTGTATATCATTCCTCTTGCATTTTGTATAATAATTCGGCTGTTCTTTTTACCGCAAATTCGGGTACGGGAAAATCAACCCATACTTCTCTTTGGAAGGAACATTTCGGTGCCGAAATTCTCAATGACGATTCTCCTGTTATTAAGCTTGTCGGCGATACCATGATGGCATTCGGAACTCCCTGGAGCGGAAAAACCGAATACAATATAAATGTTTCCGTACCGGTAAAGGCTTTGGTGTTTTTGCAACGAAGCGAGACAAATTTTGCGGAGAGAATTTCTTACAAGGACGCTTTGCTTAATTTAATAAACGGCATGATGACAAGACCTGTTTATAAGCCGTATATGGATAAGGCACTAAAAATGATTGAGCATATTGCTGAAAATGTTCCGCTGTATAAGCTTGGATGTAACATCAGCCGTGAGGCTTGTGAAGTTATAAAAAATAAAATTTATGGATAAAATTGGAGTAGATTTTGATGGAAAATTTGGGATTGAATCAAATCAGAGAAAAGTATCTCAGCTTTTTTGAAAGCAAAGGGCATTTGAGACTGCCGAGCTTTCCGCTCGTGCCTCAGAATGATAACAGCCTTCTGTTAATCAATGCCGGGATGGCTCCCTTGAAGCCGTATTTCACCGGCAAGGAGGTTCCGCCGAGAAAAAGAGTCACAACCTGTCAGAAGTGTATAAGAACTCCTGATATTGAACGCGTGGGTAAAACCGCCCGTCACGGTACATTCTTTGAAATGCTCGGTAATTTCTCCTTCGGTGATTATTTTAAAAGCGAGGTTATTCCGTGGGCTTGGGAATTTGTGACCGATGTTATGAAAATGCCGGTTGACAAGCTTTGGGTAACTGTTTATGAGGATGACGACGAGGCAAGGGATATTTGGATAAAAACGGGTGTTGCTCCCGAAAGAATTAAAAAGCTCGGAAAAGAGGATAATTTCTGGGAAATCGGTACAGGTCCCTGCGGACCTTGCTCCGAAATTTACTTTGACCGCGGCGAAAAGTACGGCTGCGGAAAGCCTGACTGCGGTGTGGGCTGTGATTGCGACAGATTCTGCGAATTTTGGAATTTGGTTTTCACGCAGTTTGATAAAGACGATAACGGCACATATAACCGTCTTGCTCATCCTAACATTGATACCGGTATGGGACTTGAGAGAATTGCCGCAATTATGCAGGGTGTGGACAACCTTTTTGAGGTTGACACAATCAGAAATGTTATGAGGCATATCAGCCAAATTGCTGGTGTCGAGTACAAAAAAGACGAAAAATCCGATGTTTCTCTCCGTGTTATAACCGACCATATTAGAGGAACAACATTCATGATTTGCGACGGTGTTATTCCCTCAAACGAAGGCAGAGGCTATGTTTTAAGAAGACTTTTAAGACGCGCCGCAAGGCACGGAAAGCTTCTCGGCATAAAAGAACCTTTCCTTTATAAGGTAGTAAGCACTGTTGTTAAGGAATCAGCCTCCGGTTATCCCGAGCTTGTTGAAAAACAGAGCTATATTGAAAAAATCGTTAAAATCGAAGAGGAAAGATTTAACGAAACCGTTGACAGCGGTCTTGAAATCTTAAACGATTATATAAAAGAACTAAAAGATAACGGTAAAAACCAGCTTTCCGGTACTGCGGCATTTAAGCTTTACGATACCTACGGATTCCCGATTGACCTCACGATTGAAATTCTTGAGGAACAGGGCATGACTGTCGATATGCCCGGTTATGAAAGCGAAATGAATGAGCAGAAGGAACGCGCACGAGCTGCAAGAGGCGATATGGAAGGCGAAGGCTGGAAGGACGACGATATTGCGGTTCTTATAAAGGATATTACGACTGATTTTGTGGGTTATGATACCCTTTGCGCCGATGCAACGGTTAAGTTTATAGCATACGATAATGCATCTGTACAAAAATTTGACAAAGAAAACGAAAAGTTCATCGTTGTAACCGATGTTACACCTTTCTACGGCGAAAGCGGCGGTCAGGTGGGCGACACGGGTACAATGAAATCCGATACGGCAGAGATTAAAGTTACCGATTGCAAAAAGCAAAACGGTAAGTTTGTTCACCACTGCGAGCTTGTTTTCGGTTCCGTATCCGTAGGGGATAGGCTCACTTTGGAAGTTGATAAGGAGCGCAGAATGGCTGTTTCGAGAAATCATTCGGCAACGCATCTTCTGCAGGCTGCGCTTAAATCGGTGCTCGGCGACCATGTTGCCCAGTCGGGCTCTTTGGTGCTCCCCGATAGACTCAGATTTGACTTTTCTCACTTTACTGCGATGACTGCCGATGAGATTTCAGAGACCGAGAGGCTCGTTAACGGCATGATTTTGAATGCTATGGATATTTCGGTTTGCGAAATGCCTATTGAGGAAGCAAGAAAAACAGGCGCAATGGCACTTTTCGGTGAAAAATACGGAGATATTGTCAGAGTTGTAAGAATGGGCGATAAGAGCACGGAATTTTGCGGCGGTACTCATCTTAAAAACACAAGTGAGGCAGCACTGTTCAAGATTATTTCAGAGAGCGGTATTGCCGCAGGTATAAGGCGTATTGAAGCTGTTACAGGATGCGGTGTGCTTAAAATGCTCAATGAGCTTGAAAGCTTCTCAAACAGTGTTTCTTCCGCTCTTAAGACTAATAAAAACGATGTTGTTTCCAAAATAGAACAGATCAGCGCAGAGGTTAAGGAACTTAAAAAGGAAAACGAAAGCCTTAAAGCAAAGCTTGCTTCAGGTACACTTGACGATTGCCTTTCTCAAGCTCAGATGATTAAGGGAGTTAAGTTTATCGTTAATCGTATGGACGGCAGCGATGTGAGCGCATTGCGTAATTATGCGGATATGATAAAGGATAAGGTTTCGGAGCCTTATGTTGTTGTTCTTGCTTCGGCTGTTGACGGCAAGGTTAATCTTACGGTTAATGCAAATAAGGATGCCGTATCTATGGGTGCTCATGCAGGGAATGTTATTAAACAAGCCGCAAAGACAGTGGGCGGCGGCGGTGGCGGAAAGCCCGATTCGGCACAGGCAGGCGGCAAGGATGCATCTAAGATTGATGATGCATTTAAATCTGCCGCAGAAGCTTTGGAAAATCTTATAAAGTAGGTGTGTTTATGGATTGCTTGTTTTGTAAAATCATAGCCGGTGAGATTCCGTCCTCAAAGGTTTACGAGGACGATCTTGTCTATGCTTTTAACGATATCAGCCCGGCAGCTCCCGTTCATGTGCTGATAATACCAAAAAATCATATTTCGTCGGCAAACGAGCTGAATGAGGATAATGCGGCGATTGTTTCTCATATTTTTCTTGTAGCGGGTAAAATCGCAAAACAGCTCGGTATTGCCGAAAACGGTTACAGAATTGTTAACAACTGCGGTAAGGACGGCGGTCAGACCGTGGGACATTTGCATTTCCACCTTCTCGGCGGAAGAAATCTGGGGTGGCCTCCGGGTTGAAGGGGTTCGAGTGGTGTAGTTAAGTATTATTTCAAAAGAGGTGTATTCAATGCTTTACAAAAGTACAAGAAACGACGAAATCAGAGTTGAAGCATCGCAGGCGATAATTAAAGGTCTTTCCGATGACGGCGGGCTTTTTATTCCTGACAGTATCCCGAGTTTTTCTCATGAAGATATTAAAGCTTTGCTCGGAAAAACATATAATGAAAGGGCGGAAATTATTCTTTCAAAATTTTTGACTGATTTCACCCCGGAGCAGATAAAACATTGTGTAAACGGTGCATATACTGCCGAAAAGTTCGGAAGTAACGATATTTCGCAACTTCATAAACTCAACGACAGTGTTTCGTTCTTAGAGCTTTGGCACGGCCCGACCTGCGCATTTAAGGATATGGCTTTGCAGATACTGCCGTATTTGCTTACAACTTCGGTTAAAATCAATAACCTTGATAAGACGGTTGTAATTTTGGTTGCAACCTCCGGAGATACCGGAAAAGCGGCTCTTGAAGGCTTTTCGGATGTTCCCGGCACTAAAATTATCGTATTTTTCCCCGACGGCGGAGTGAGCAATATTCAAAGACTTCAGATGATTACTCAAAACGGCAGTAATGTATATTCCTGTGCCGTAAAGGGAAATTTTGATGATGTTCAGTCCTTTGTAAAGCAGATTTTTACGGATTCTGAATATAAAGAAAGGCTAAATGCCGCAAATCATGATTTTTCATCCGCCAACTCCATAAATTGGGGCAGGCTTGTTCCTCAGATTGTATATTATATGGACGCTTACTGCAAAATGATTGATAACGGAGAAATAAGCTTAGGCGATGAAATCAATGTGGTAGTTCCCACAGGTAATTTCGGTAATATTCTTGCCGCTTATTACGCAAAGCGTGCGGGATTTCCCATTAAAAAGCTTGTTTGTGCGTCAAACAGCAATAATGTTCTGACCGATTTTATAAGAACCGGTGTGTATGATAAAAACCGTAAGTTTAATTTGACCGTATCACCGTCCATGGATATTCTTATTTCAAGCAATCTTGAAAGACTGCTTTACGATCTTTCCGATTGCGATACGGTAAGAAAGCTTATGGGCGACCTTAAAACAAGCGGTAAATACGAAATTACGCCGGACATGAAGTCAAAAATTGATGAGCTTTTGTGGGCAGATTATTGTGATGATACCGAAACGCTTAAAAACATAGCCGATGTTTTCAATAAATTCGGCTATCTTATGGATACTCATACTTCTGTCGGATATTATGTTTATACAAAATATGCAGAGGCAACCGGTGATAACACAAAGACGATTATCGCATCCACCGCAAGTCCTTTCAAATTCAACAACAGCGTATATAAAGCTATTATAGGCGAGCCTTCGGAATCCAAGTCTGAATTTGAGCTTTTGGCTGAGGTTGCAAATGCTTCGGGCCTTGAAGTACCAAAAGCACTTTCAGAGCTTGAAACCAAAAAGCCGAGATTTGAAAAGGTTGTTTCTAAGGACGGTATGCAGGATGTTGTTACAGAGTTTTTAGGTCTGTAATCATGGCACTTTTTGCTATATCCGACCTTCATCTTTCGTTTGCATCCGACAAACCTATGGATGTTTTCGGTTGGGAAAATTACGAATCAATTCTTGAAAAAAACTGGCGTGAAGCCGTAAGCGATGACGATACCGTTATTATACCGGGCGATATTTCGTGGGCGATGTATCTTGAGGAAGCAGAAGCGGATTTAAGGTTTATCGACAGTCTGCCAGGGAGGAAGATAATTGGTAAGGGTAATCACGACTATTGGTGGAGCACAGTAAAGAAAATGAATGATTTTGTCATTCAAAAGGGATTTGGCACGATTAACTTTCTGTTTAACAACAGTTACAGTTATAAAAATTTTGCAATATGTGGAACAAGGGGGTGGGGCAATAATGGTACTGCTGACGAAGATACCCGAATATGGAACCGTGAACTTCAAAGATTACTGCTTTCGATTGGAAGTGCAGAAGGTGACATCATTTGTTGCCTTCACTATCCGCCGACGAATCTGAGAGGCGGCTTAAGTGAAGAGTATCTTGACATATTCAGACGGTTCGGCATAAAAACCGTTTGTTACGGTCATCTTCACGGCAATCACGAGGCGACTAAGCTTCCCGACGAAATTGAGGGAATAAGATTTTCACTCGTGTCATGCGATTATCTAAAATTTATGCCGCTAAAACTATCAGATTAGAATTATTGGAGGATTTTATTATGAACGCTAAGTTTGAAAAAACAGGAGAAAATGAGGTAACACTCGAATTTACGGTTGCTAATTCCGAATTTAAGGCAGCTGAGCAAAAAGCTTATAAAAAAATGGTTAAGAAGATTAATGTTCCGGGATTCAGAAAGGGCAAAGCTCCCAAATTCATGATTGACAAAATGTACGGTGCTGAAATCTTTTATGAAGAAGCAATCAATATTCTTTTCCCCGATGCATATGAGGAAGCCGTTAAGGAAACCGGTATTGAACCTGTTGACAGACCTGAGGTTGATATTAAAGAAATCGGCGCTGACAAGGATCTTGTTTTGACAGCCAAAGTTACAGTAAAGCCCGAGGTTGAAATCGAAAACTATAAGGGTATAGAATTGCCAAAATTTGAGTATACTGTAAGCGATGATGATGTAAACGCTGAAATTTCAAGAATGCAGCAACAGAACTCAAGGCTTGAAACCGTTGAAGACAGATCTGCCGAAATGGGCGATATTGCCGTAATTGATTACGAAGGCTTCTGCGACGGCGAAGCTTTTGAAGGCGGTAAGGGCGAAAACTATGAGCTTGAGCTCGGTTCAAACACATTTATTCCCGGATTTGAGGAGCAGATTGTTGAAAAAAACATCGGCGAAGAATTTGATGTAAATGTTACATTCCCCGAGGTTTATCACGCTGAAAATCTTAAGGGTAAGGCTGCTGTGTTCAAGGTTAAGCTTAACGGCCTTAAAAAGAAAATTCTTCCCGAGCTTGACGATGAGTTTGCCAAGGATGTAAGCGAATTCGACACACTCGATGAGCTTAAAGCCGACATCAGGAAAAAGCTTGAGGAAAATGCAGAAAACAGAGCAAAGGGAGACAAAGAGAACGCTGTTTCCGACTGGCTTTGTGAAAACATGAAGGCTAATGTGCCCGAAGTCATGATTGAAAACGAAGTTGACCAGCTCTTAAGGGATTTTGAGATGAGGCTTTCTTATCAGGGTATCAGTTTGGATACATACCTGTCATATACCGGCTCTGATTTGAATACAATGAGAGCAAGCTTCAAAACAAATGCCGAAAAGAAGGTTAAAACAACTCTTGCACTTGAAAAGATTGCCGCTTTGGAAAATATTGAGGTTACAGATGCCGATGTTGATGAAGAAGCTGAAAAGCTTGCAAAGGCATACAATATGGAAGCTAAGGACATCAAGGAACGCGTTGGAGATACAATAAAGCCCGACCTTAAGATCGGTAAAACTATAGAATTTATTATTGAAAATTCTGTTGAAAAGAAGCCGGCAAAGAAGACTACGGCAAAGAAAACAACAACTAAAAAAGAAACTTCCGACGGCGAAGAAAAGCCTAAGAAAACAACTGCAAAAAAGACTACAACAACAACTAAGAAAACCACAACAACAAAAAAGACAACAAAAAAGGCTGAATCCGCAGAATAATTTTTTCTACGGTATTGTATCAAGCTTTTCGGTAAGATTGGAGGTATATAATTATGAGTTTGGTTCCTATGGTCGTTGAACAAACCAATAGAGGAGAACGATCCTACGATATTTTTTCAAGATTATTAAAAGACAGAATAGTATTTTTGTCTGACGAGGTAAATGATGCAACAGCAAGTCTTGTGGTTGCACAGCTACTTTTTTTGGAAGCGGAAGACCCTGACAAGGATATTTCCCTTTATATCAACAGCCCCGGCGGTTCTATAACGGCAGGTATGGCTATTTATGATACTATGCAGTATATAAAGTGCGATGTTTCAACAATCTGCGTCGGAATGGCTGCAAGTATGGGTGCGTTTTTGCTTACAGCTGGCGCAAAGGGTAAAAGATATGCTTTGCCCAACAGCGAGATTATGATTCATCAGCCTCTCGGAGGTACACAGGGGCAGGCTACCGATATTCAGATTCATGCTGAACGCATTATAAAAATGAAGAAAAAGCTCAATCAGATCTTAAGCGAAAGATCCGGTCAGCCCCTTGAAACTATAGAGCATGATACTGAAAGGGATAACTTCATGTCGGCTGACGAGGCAAAGGCGTACGGTTTGATTGACGAGGTTATTGCAAACCGTAACGAGGTGAAATAATGCCGAACAGAACTGATAACAATAACATTGAGCTTAAATGTTCCTTTTGCGGCAGAGATCAGAGTGAGGTAAAAAGGCTTATAGCAGGTCCGGGTGTATATATTTGTAACGAATGTATCGAGCTTTGCAGTGAAATAATCGAAGAAGATTATCCTGAAAAGGAACCGGAAGAATTGGAAAAATCCGAGCCTGAAAAGCTTCCTACTCCCATGGAAATCAAGAGAATTCTTGACGACTATGTTATAGGGCAGGAGGACGCAAAAAAGGTGCTTGCGGTTTCTGTTTACAATCATTATAAGCGTATTTACAGAAAATCCGATAATGATGTGGAGCTTCAAAAGAGCAATATTTTGATGCTTGGCCCGACGGGTAGCGGCAAAACTCTGCTTGCCCAGACTCTTGCAAGAATACTCAATGTTCCTTTTGCGATTGCAGATGCAACAACGCTCACAGAGGCAGGATATGTTGGAGAGGATGTTGAAAACATTCTTTTAAAGCTTATTCAAGCGGCTGACTACGATGTTGAGTATGCACAGAAGGGTATAGTCTATATTGATGAAATAGATAAAATTTCAAAAAAGAGTGAAAACCTTTCCATAACAAGAGATGTAAGCGGCGAAGGTGTTCAGCAGGCACTTTTAAAAATACTTGAAGGTACTGTAGCATCTGTTCCTCCCCAAGGAGGAAGGAAGCATCCTCACCAGGAGCTTATTCAGATTGATACCACAAATATTCTGTTCATTTGCGGAGGTGCATTTGACGGTCTTGAAAAGATTATTTCTGACAGAATCGGTCAGAAGCAACTCGGATTCGGTGCGGATGTCAAGAGTAAAAACGATTTGGATATCGGCACGATTTTCCGCCGTATGCAGCCGCATGACCTTATAAAATTCGGACTTATTCCCGAATTTGTCGGAAGGCTTCCCGTTTCCGTTTCGCTGAATGCCCTCGATGAGGACGCTCTTGTCAGAATACTCACAGAACCGAAAAATTCTCTTGTAAAGCAGTATCAAAAGCTCTTTGAGCTGGATGGTGTTTCTCTTGAAATAGATGCTCCTGCGCTTGGAGCAATAGCTCATAAGGCAATCGAGAGAAAAACAGGTGCAAGAGGTCTTCGTTCAATTCTCGAAGAAACAATGGTTGACATAATGTTTGAAATTCCGTCTGACAGTTCTGTTTCAAAGTGTATTGTTACGGAAGATTGCATAACGGAAGGCAAAAAACCGAAGCTCAGGAGAAAAAAGGCAGTATAATTACCCATAAAAAGCAATATTGTAAAACCGACTTTGTAAAACCGAAGTCGGTTTTTCTTTTGTTTAAAAATGTCGAAAAATAGTATTGACAAAAGGATAATTGAGTGATATAATACAACTAAGGGTGATGATTGAAAACAAGTAAGTCCGAATTTGCATTTAAGAGAGCTGTCGGTAGCTGCAAGGCAGTATGTCAAATCGGAACGAATACATTTCATGAACCGTGCGCTGAAATAGCTTAGGTTGCACCGGGTACGCCCGTTATAGCGTTGAGAGTATATTTTGTACTCAATGAGGTCGTATTTGTGAGAATACGATAAAATGAGGTGGTACCGCGATTTATTCGCCCTCTGTATATTTTATTTATACGGAGGGTTTTTCTATGCCCTCTGTAAGGAGGTTTAATTATGTTATTGAAGCTTCTCATGTTGGTCGCATTCTTTGCAGTTATGGTTGCTATCGGCATATATTGCCGACGCCATGCAACGGATGTAAACGGGTTTGTGCTCGGCGGTCGTTCGGTAGGCCCGTGGCTTACTGCTTTTGCTTACGGTACTTCCTATTTCTCTGCCGTAATTTTTATCGGCTATGCGGGACAGTTCGGTTGGAAGTTCGGTATTGCTTCAACATGGATCGGTATCGGTAACGCTATTATCGGTTCCCTTTTGGCTTGGGTTGTGCTCGGCAGAAGAACAAGATTGCTTACTCAGTATCTTGATACCGCCACAATGCCTGAGTTTTTCGGAAAAAGATACAAGAGCAAGGCACTTAAGGTTGGAGCTTCGGCTATTGTTTTTGTTTTTCTTATTCCTTACACAGCTTCACTTTATAACGGTCTTTCAAGATTGTTCGGTATGGCGTTTGATATCAACTATTCAGTTTGCGTAATAGCAATGGCTGTGCTTACCTGCATTTATGTGGTTGCCGGCGGATACATGGCAACTGCAATTAATGACTTTATACAGGGTATTGTAATGCTTTTCGGTATCGTTGCCGTTATTTTAGCCGTTCTTTCTCAAAACGGTGGTTTTGTGAAATCTCTCGAATCTCTTGCCAATGTTGAGGCAGATGTTCCGGGTGTTTTCAACTCGTTTTTCGGCCCCGATCCGCTGAATCTCTTATTTGTTGTTATACTTACTTCCCTCGGAACATGGGGACTTCCTCAGATGGTTCAGAAGTTCTACGCAATAAAGAGCGAAAAGGCAATCAGCAAAGGTACAGTTATTTCCACAATTTTTGCTGTTGTGGTTGCGGGCGGATGCTATTTCCTCGGCGGTTTCGGAAGACTTTTCTCCGATAAGCTTAATGTTGTTAACGGTTTGCCTTCCCTTGGCTATGACTCGATTATTCCTACCATGATTTCGGGATTGCCCGAAATATTAATAGGAATTGTTGTAATTTTGGTTCTTTCGGCTTCGATGTCAACATTGTCTTCACTTGTTTTGGCGTCAAGCTCTACTTTGGCACTTGACTTTATTAACGGTACTGTCGTTAAGAACATGAGCGAAAAAGCTCTTGTTAAAGTAATGAGAGTATTTATCGTTGTGTTCATTGCGATTTCTGCCGGGATTGCGATAGTCCAGTACAACAGCAATGTGACATTTATTGCAGATTTAATGGGTATTTCTTGGGGTGCGCTTGCAGGCTCCTTCCTTGCACCCTTCCTTTACGGACTGTATTGGAAAAAAACCACAAAGGCATCATGCTGGGTTAGCTTTATATTCGGTTCTGTTATTATGATTCTCAATATGCTCTTCAGAGGAAGCTTCCCCGCACTCCTTCAATCACCGATCAACTGCGGCGTAATTGCAATGCTCGGAGGTCTTGTGATTGTTCCTGTAGTAAGCTTATTTACCAAAAAGCCCGAATTTGACGAAGATATTTTCTCGTGTTACGAAAAAACGGTAACAGTCCATGCCAAGGATTCGCTTGGCGAATAATACTTATTTTGAAAGGTAAATGCGAAAATGGTAATTACAGAATTGCTTGAAAGAAATGCAAAGCTTTACGGTGATGAGATCAGCCTTGTTGAGATCAATCCGTCCGAGCAACGCGACAATGCGGTTACTTGGCGTGATTTTGAGCTAATTGAATCAAGCGATGCCGGCATATACAGAAGAGAAATGACCTGGAAAGAATTTGATGTAAAAGCAAATCGTTTTGCAAATCTTTTGTTGACGCGCGGCGTAAAAAAAGGGGACAAGGTAGCAATACTGCTCATGAACTGTCTTGAGTGGCTTCCCATTTATTTCGGAATATTAAAAACAGGAGCTCTTGCTGTTCCGATGAACTATCGGTATTCGTCCGATGAAATAAAGTATTGCCTTGAACTCGCAGAATGTGATGCTTTGGTGTTCGGTCCCGAGTTTACGGGGCGTGTCGGGGCGGTTTATTCTTCGTGTGAAAGACTCAAGAATATTTTCTTTGTGGGAAGCGATTGCCCTTCCTTTGCCGACAGTTATGATAAGATGACAAATTATTGTTCATCGACCGTACCTCCCGTTTTTCTTACGGAGGACGACGATGCGGCTATCTATTTTTCCTCGGGAACAACAGGATTTCCCAAGGCGATACTTCACGCACACAGGGCACTGATTTCGTCATGCAGAACCGAGCAGATGCATCACGGTCAAACAAGGGAAGATGTTTTTCTCTGCATCCCGCCCCTTTACCATACCGGGGCAAAAATGCATTGGTTCGGTAGCCTGATTTCAGGAAGCAAGGCTGTAATATTAAGAGGTGTTAAGCCCAAGTGGATTTTCAAAGCCATTTCCGATGATAAAGCTACAATCGTGTGGCTTCTTGTACCGTGGGTTCAGGATATTTTGGATTCTATTGATAGGGGAGAGCTTAACCCCGACGATTACAGGCTCGGTCAGTGGAGGCTTATGCATATCGGTGCACAGCCTGTTCCTCCAAGCCTTATTAAACGCTGGAAACAGCATTTCCCAAATCATCAATATGATACCAATTACGGCTTGAGCGAGTCTATAGGTCCCGGATGTGTTCATCTCGGTGTTGAAAACATAGATAAGGTGGGCGCAATAGGTAAGGCAGGTTATCTTTGGGAAACCGATATTGTTGACGAAAAAGGAATTTCCGTTAAAAACGGCGATGTCGGCGAGCTCATTGTTAAAGGCCCCGGCGTTATGAAATGCTACTATAATAATAAGAAGGCAACGGAAGAATCGTTAAAGAACGGCTGGCTTTACACGGGCGATATGGCAAAGCAGGATGAAGACGGTTTTATATATCTTGTGGACAGGAAAAAGGATGTAATTATCACAGGCGGAGAAAATCTCTATCCCGTTCAGATTGAGAATTTTATCAGAGCTCACGATGCTGTTAAGGATGTTGCCGTTATCGGCCTTCCGGATGAACGCCTCGGTGAAATTGCTGCGGCAATAATCGAACTGAAAGAAGGCGCTTCATGCACCGAAGAAGATATTCTTACTTTTTGTGAAGAAATGCCGAGATATAAAAGACCTAAGAAGATTATTTTTGCCGATGTTCCGAGAAATCCCACAGGTAAAATCGAAAAGCCGAGGCTTAGAGAAATCTATTGCGGCGGCAGATTGGTTGAGGCTCAGACAACTAAATAAAATGATAAGGACGGCAAAAGAGCCGTCCTTTAGTTTTGCTTTTTGACGATTTTGTATTCGTCATCTGCATTAAAATAGGGGCACTCAAATTTATGTCCCGACAAAAATCTCATCATCTCATCCTCGTCCAGATTTACCAAGCATACATAACATTCCCAGTCATCATCGTATTTGTAGTACGCACACATTTCGCAACTGTTCATAATTTATCTCCTTTCCGCCGCTCCTTGCGGCATTGTTTGTCATTTATCCGAAAAATAAAACAATATTAACAATTCCCGATTAATTTTATTGAGTTTATCGGTATATACGATTATATCACAATATCTGATGATTTTCCATGTTTTTTTCTTTAATTTTAAAAAAATATAATCTGCCTCTCATGCAAAATGATACAACTAATGAATAATTATGCGTAAAATAAGGTGCGAAAAAGATTATCGTTAGTTAAGACTATGCTTGCAGAACAGGAAAATTGAGTAAATTTCCTCGATTTTAGTCAACGCTTACGGGAATATCTTTTTATATTTTGAATTAAAATTGACTTTGTTATATCTGTTTTTTGTGCATTTTTGTTTTAATTTTCTATGAATAACATAAGTTTATTTTTTTATTGCTGGTTTTTTACATAATATCATACTTTGGTGCTATTTTACAGTACTATTTTAGTTGACTTTTTAAACATAATATGTTACAATCATCATGAAAGTTAAACTTGTCAATAATTTAAGGAGGAATTAAAATGCGAAAAAGATTATCGTTAGTTCTGGCTATGCTTATGATTTTAAGCATGATCAGTATTCCGTCTGTAATGGCAGCAGATGTTTCGGCAATCAGTATTACCGAAAACCAGAGCTTCTATTGCGGCGAGGAAAGAAATGCCGTACCCCTTACAGTTAAGGGTATTTTGGCATCGGACGGTAGTGAGATTGACCTTACCGGCGATTCGGAGATTACATATTCAAGCTCCGATGAAGAAATTTTCAGGTTTGAAGGAAACAAGCTTTCCTCAACCGGGAAAAACGGTATGGCTGTTATCTCTGCCACATACGGCGGGCATACCGCTAAAATTGTGATGACACATCAGCCTGCACAAACCACGGCCGGTCAGCCGATCGCTCCTGATGTAAATGTTTCCAATTACACAAACTCGGAGTACATCACAACCGGCACACCGGGCACAGCGGAAGGCGGTCACTATGACGGCAGTGCTTTCAGTAACTGGCCCAATAACTGGACGCTTGTTCTTATGAGAAAATCCTATGCCAGAGATAATGATCCGGCTAATATTTCTACCAGTATGACAACCAGATGGTTTGACAGCGGATACCGTTCCATTGGCGGCTGGTTCTATGATGACGGAGTTAGTACTCACAATCAGGGATTTCAAAGAGTAGTGCTTTCAGACTCTGCACTTTCTCATCAGTCGGGTAATTTCCAGGACGACTACGGCTATGGAAAATTCGTAGAGAAGTGGGAAGGAATGAATTCCTGGATGTGTCTAAATACCGTAACATTATACGGTAGTAAAGACTACTATGTAAACGGTTCGTCTTTTGGCGGAAATTACACAAACATAAAGCCGAGAACAAAGGGTTGGCATCAGATGATTGTTTCTCTTGAAAAGAACATTGATGCCGAATACGGCTGGTCCGTATATACATATTTTGACGGGGAATTGTTAGGCGTTAAGGATGTTGTTCCCTCAGAAGAAATTCTTACTCCCGGTGCTGCTGACTGCAATACTTGGGCAGGAATGGAAGTAAGATGTTTCTGGGAAGCCGCTTCTTTGAACCACATGGATGATATGATTCTTATGGGTTCTTTGGAGAAGGAGGTTGAGCCTACCGCTCCCTCAGTTTCAAGACTTATAATTGACGGCGTTGCAATGGAGGGTAACACCCTTACGGCTAATGCCAAAATTGATGATGTTAACGGAGATAAGCTTGATGAAGCTCTCTATTCTTGGGAAGCATCCGATGACGGCAATACATGGACGGCTATCAGCGGAGAAACCTCAAATACGCTTGTGCTGACTGCAGATTATATCGGAAAGTACATCCGTGTAACCGTAACACCAATAAGTACGGTTGAGCCTAAAGTCGGCACTCCCGTAACTTCAGATGCAACCGCAAAGGTTATCAAAAAGGTAATTCCTCCGACTGCAAAGGATGTTACGATTTCTGGAACTCCCGATACCGGTAAGCTTCTTACGGTAAGCTATACCTACGAGAAGTCCGTAGACAACATCGCAGAAGGTGCAACAAAAATAGCTTGGGAAACATCAACCTCTGAAACCGGTACATATACTGAGGTTCAGAGCGGAAGCGCTAAGACCTATCAGATTAAGGCTGCCGATGCAAATAAGTACATAAGAGCAAAGGTTACTCCCGTAGATAATATGGGTAATGCAGGT
>CABUMF010000036.1 GCA_902492655.1 uncultured Eubacteriales bacterium
GATGATACTTGGCTGGTGACGGCCCGGGAAAGTAAGTAGCTGCCGGATCTGTTCTGAAATATATTCCTCGTTAGCTCAGTCGGTAGAGCATCTGACTGTTAATCAGAGGGTCGTTGGTTCAAGTCCAACACGAGGAGCTTTATGGCCCGTTGGTCAAGCGGTTAAGACACCGCCCTTTCACGGCGATAACGGGGGTTCGATTCCCCCACGGGTCATTTTACCCGACTTTTAACTGAGTCGGGTAAAAACTTTTTGGGCCTTTAGCTCAGTTGGTTAGAGCAACCGGCTCATAACCGGTTGGTCCGGGGTTCGAGTCCCTGAAGGCCCATAACTTATATTGGACAATATAGATACTGTCTATATTGTCCTTTTTTATGCGATTTTTCAGCATTTTCTGTTACATAGATAAGCTGTATCTAACCGTTCTCTCCGCTCGATGCTCTACAAATCGGGCTTCCTGCCTGCAGAAAATACTTGGAATATATTAGCATTTAAGAACTGAATTTGAGGTTTTCGTGAAATTAAGGATTGCATCATTTTATTTATCGTTCATATGTATATTAAAATACATATTTCTAAATTTCGAGGGGCTTTTTCCTTCGTGATATTTGAAGAATTTTATAAAATGATTTTCATTTTCAAATTCTGCTTGTGCCGATATTTCTTTAACAGACATATTTGTTGTCAGAAGTAGATTCTGCGCGTATTTCATTCTTACGGAGGAAATGTATTCCTTCATTCCTATACCGAATATTTTCTTTAATATGTTTATAGTTTCAATGGTATAAGAATAAAATAAAAATTATAGCTTCCATGCTGTATCACTCATTGCTTCTTCCAGTTGTATTCTAATATCCGTTGGCATAATATGCTTATGTTTAAGCAGTAGTTTATTAGCCTCCGTATAAAATTTATAGTGTATTTTCAATGCCTTATTTTCTGTAACAACAATATAGTCTATTTCATCAAGAATTTCTTTTCTCGATTTGCTTACGCTATCCGCATTATTAAGCATTTCTGAATACATTTTCTCCATTTCATTAAATTTTGCTTTCGTTGCTTCTATATCGTCAATATCTTTCTGTAATTCCTCAATCGGTTTTGCTAAATAGTTTAACCTATCACGTATTTCGTCTTCCTGTTTCTTCAATGGAGCTACCTTTATGTCTAATTCTTCCGTACTGAAGTTTTCGTCTCCATACAAATCAAGGAATCTATCTTTTTTTGCTAAAACTTTCTCTAATTCTTGTTGAATTTGCTGTATTTCTTCAAAATTTTGTCTGCTCATACGTGCCATAAGCTTTACAACTAAAGCATCTAAAATCAAATAACTGTAACTGCATTTTTGCCATGCTGCAAATAAAAACTGTGCATTTGACAGCCGTAAGTCAAGCTCTGTTTCATATATATTAGGGTTATTGCACAGCATTACTCTGTTGCCGTTTTCATCATAATGCATTGCGCGCTTTGTCTTACAAGTGTAGTTTCTCACACGACGTCCATAAGTTGCCAAATAATCACTATTGCTTGCTGTATATTGCGCACCGCAGCAACCGCATATTATTTTTCCTGCGTAGTCTGTCTTGCCTGAATATTTACCTTTTAATGTTTTATGCTGTATTCGGCTGTTTAGTATTTGCTGTGCTTTTTCAAAAGTCTCAACATCAATAATTGCAGGTATTCTGTCTGTTTCAAATACTACTGCATTATCGTTTTCTACTCTGTTATGTTTATTAAATACAAGTCCTTCTGTATATTTTTTTCTTACTGCCCGTCCTGTATATGCTTGGTTTGTTATTATTAGCCGTAAACCGCGCCCCGAAAAATTTTTGCCGTTTCGTGTCTTTATATTATTTTGATTTAAGTAATTTTCTATTCTATATAACCCATACCCTTTATTTACATAAAAATCAAATATAAGCCTTACAATTTCAGCTTCGCTTTCTATAATTTCAAGTCTATTTTCAGGTTTGGGATAATACTTATAACCAAATAAATGTCCGTTTGAATGTATAACACCTTTTTTAATGCCCTCGTCAATGCCAAACAGCACTTTTTTGCTTTTATCTCTACTTTCACGTTCATCAAAAGTCAAAAATATTTGTATATATGTTATGTCCTCTGGATTTTCTGTACTTTTGTCTAAATCCAAAAAATGCACATATACATTATTCTTTGCCAATGCTTTCAGTATCACGTCAGCTGACACATTCCTTGCAAAACGGCTTGTATTTTTCGTTACTATAATGTCAAATTTAGGCTCGCTAACTATTTTTTAGCCATCGTTTACATCTAACCCTGCGTCTGTCAACATACGGTTAAAATCAGGGCGTTTTTTCAATGTAGTACCTGTTATACCCCTATCCGCATACAGCCCATAAAACAAATAATCTGGATTGTTCTTATATTCACGTTCAAAATAATTCTTTTGATTTTCAAATGAATTTTCCTGGTCATCACTTTTTGTACTTACTCGGCAATAAGCCGCAACTCGTTTCTTCATAACTGTATGCTCCTTTGTAACTCAACGCTTGCTATATAATTATTGTTTCTTTTTCCTCATTTGCAAATTTATAAAATGTATTCGGTCTCAAATTCAATATTTCCATAGCTTTAACGGCTGTAATTTCTTTGTTGACCCACCTTGCATAAACTTCATTCCAATTATCGGGTTTTACTGCCTTAGGTCTTCCTGTCGGTCTGCCCGTCTTAGTCGACACCCTTTTTCCGTCTACTATCGGCATAACGTCTATGCCCTCACGCTGTCTTTTGCGTATGTTTTCACGCTCTTTTTCTGCCGTATAACAAAGTATCTGTAAAACCAAATCCGCTATAAATCGTCTGTCTAAGTTTTCTGTCGCCGTGCTTGTATCTAACAGTGGCATATCTAAAATCTTTACATCCGCCTTAATATTTTGTGTTATATACTGCCATTCTTTTTGAATTTCTATATAATTTCGCCCCAAACGGTCTAAAGAAGCAACAACGACCAAATCACCCTCGCGTAATCTGCCGAGCATTGCTCTGTATTGCTCACGGTCAAAATCTTTACCGCTTTTTTTGTCAATGTAAATATTTCGTTCGTCAACGCCTGCTTTTCTCAGTTCCTCAAGCTGACGTTCCTCGTTTTGGTCTGCACTTGAAATTCTGACATATCCAAAAACCATATTATTCATTCTCTGAACACTTCCTTTATTTACCTTGTGTATATATTATAAGATATTCATTTGTAAAAGTCAACCGGTCTTTATAAATATTTAATAATTATTTTCATATCTTTACAAACGTTATTTTCTTAATGTATAATTGCTGTTTGAATCATTGTTTTAAGTGTACTTTTATAAACGGCAGTTACAAAATATTCTTTTTCAGAGTTATTGCTATACTTTAGATACCCTCTCTTTTTATATATTACTGTGCAAACCTTTAAAATAATGTTATACAAGGTTCTAATCATTTGCAGTATTATTCTTCTGATACTGCCACAAAACTTCCATATCGCCTAAATATCAGCCGTTCACAATATAATGCAATACTCGCATATTAACGCATAAAAAAAGCCGCCCTCAACGGACGGCTTAAACACTTCTTGATATTTAATTGCTGATTTCACGGGATTTTAAATTATAGAAATAACTCTCAACTCTTACAATTCAGTTTATCAGCATATTTTCTAAGTTTTTTTCTGCACTCTATTAACGGAATCAAAATATTATCAGGTTGCATGTCAAACCTTTGAAAAAGTGCAATCATTCTTTTAAGTTCTTCCATGGTATCACATACACAATGTATTTCTTCTGTCTTTTTTCTGTCAGCGCCTTCTGACATAAATTCTTCTGGCGTTCCGCTGAAATAAACAATAGCATTATTCTCGTCTTGCAAATCATCAAGTAAACAGCCTAAAAGCAAACGAGCGGTTTCCAGCTTTTTTTGCTGTCCTTCATCATCACCAATATAATGTTTTGCGTCCGTTAGCACGTCTATAATTTCGTTAACTTGTCCGCTTACATTCACTACATTAGACTGGGTTTCTTGTTCGGGTGCACTGTTTTCCATAAGAATTCTCATGATTAATCATACCTTTCTGTTTTATGATGTGAGAAAAGGAACCTACTAAAAAGCAAGTTCCTTTTCATTATTATCGTATATAGTTTTTATTTATGTATTTCAATTCTGCAATAAATTCAATTATTATTGAATATTTTAGAAATTCGTCTAATATTAAATCGCCGCAGAGAGCTTACGGCGATTTCTAAATCATAATTATTTCTACAAGTCCATAAAATCCATTTGCTCTCAGGATATTTATGTTGTAAATAAATTATTTTGTTGATTAATTTAATATTAAAGTTATTATCTATACCGGGATAGTTTCCTAAATATAATGTGTTGTCAAAGTCAATTGCGAATATCATTTTTCTTATTTATTTTCTGAAATCATTCTAAATGCTTTTGATGTTGTGTCGTAGAAGATGATGTTTTCGTCTCCTTTGAGATACAATTTGTCTTTTGTTGCCCAACGGTCACTATCCATTTTATAAACACCGCCTATATTATTTAAATTTAACGGCTGCTTATCGTTAACTGCAATGTCATTGGATTTTATTTCTCTAAGGTGTTTACCATAAAAATTGTAAATTTCAATATCTTCACCAGTGTTAATAACTATGCGATTATCACTAACTGCAACATTTCTACCATTTGCTTCCCCAATGCGAGCGTTTTCTGAATAATCATACTTAGAAACAACTGATCCACTCATACCCCAAGCGCAATCATAATCACTCCACCAATTATCAACAGCATAAATTCCATCATTACTTTCATATACACTAGACACCGTATGGAATGTTCTTCCGCCAGCTCCAACCGATATTGTTATATCTCCCTTAACATCAAAAGTTTCTCCATCTAAAACACCTCCGTAAATATCAACAACATCTCCATTTTGCAATACGTTAACAACATAATTATTTGCTCTGCCATTCCCCATATATTCAAATGAAAAGTTATCGGTTAGGGTGTTCACAATACCTTCTTTGATTTCAACAAGCATATAATTCCTTATGCTATTTTGAGGATTAACAACACCATAATTTCCAGTAGCTAAAATTCTATCATTACAACTATCATAAGCAATGCTAGTAATTTTAAAATTGCTTAAAGTCATTTTTTCATTATCTATTGTAAAATCATCACTTTCAATAATTGTTTCTTTTTCATGTGTATCAATATTGACTTTGAAAATACTGTTGTTTTCAGCATAATAAATATCGTTATTATATTTTGCGTGAAGCAAAGGACTGCTTACATTAGCTTTAACAATTGTATCAACTTTATAGGGTTTTACTTCAATTTCAGGTTCAGGTTCAATATCAGGCTCGGGAGTTGGTTCTTCTGTATGAACGGACTCTTCTATTTGCTCATTATTGTTTTTCTGTTCTTCCTTATCAGTGTTTGTTTCTTTTGGTTTTTCTGTAGGCTCAGGAGTTACTGTGGAGGTAGTATTACTTACAGGAGTATTAGGCGTATCAACTACTTTATTATTACTGCCAGATTGAAAAGCTTTCCACAACAGAGTTGCTGCTTCAGCTCTTGTTAATGTATCTTGTCCTCTGAATGTGTTATCTTCAAAACCGCTAATTAAATTGTTTTGTATTGCGACTGCGACATATGCTTTTAAGCTATTTGAAACAGAATTTGTATCTTTGAATTGACTTAAATAAGAATAATCAACGTTGTTAATATCATAACCTTTTAATTTTACTAAACTAACAGTTACATCCTCACGTACTGCGGCTTGGTCTGGTTTAAAAGTACCATCTGTATATGCAGCTAAATAATTTTTAGCTGTGTTGACATATATATTTGCCCAATGATTTTTCATATCTGTGAAATAAACATTGTTATCACTTGTCGGCAATCCTGCCGCTAATACCATTATTTTTGCCCACTCGGCACGTGTTACCGTAGCATCAGGTTTAAAGCTACCATCTTCATAGCCCGCAAGAACACCTTTATTTACTAATTCTGCTATATAATTAAATGCCCAATGGTCTTTTGGTACGTCCCAGAATTTTTGTGGATAATCTTTCTGCGATACATCTGCCGCAAACACGCTTACCGCCGTAAGCATCATTGTTACTGTCAGGATAAAACTGATAATTTTTTTCATGGTAATAAATCTCCTTTACTTATTAAATATGTATTTATTATCCTACGCACTCTCTACACCGTGAAATTCAATAAAAGTTTCCGGACTGACATTCAACGCATAGCAAATTGCCCTTAAGTCCTCAGCATAAAGTTTGCGTCGACCTTGCATAATTGCGTTAAATGTCACCTGTGAAATTCCACACTTTTCCGCAACAAATGCTTGTGTGATTCCATGGTCTTCCAGATATTGTCTCACCTTTTGATATACAAGCAATGTAATCGCCTCCTAAAATACAGTATTTCTGGAATAAATATATTATATAACATATATTCTGTATTGTCAATATTAAAATATAGATTTTCTGTATTTTTAATTGACTTTTTAAGAATTTCAGTATATAATTTATCATAGAGGTGATTGATTTGGTTTTTAAAATCGGCGATAAGATAAAACACTATCGGGAACTTAGAAAATACAGTCAGAAGGATTTTGCTGAAAAAATAGGGGTTTCAAATTCTCGTGTTTCCAACTGGGAACAAGGCTTAAACCGCCCCGACTGTGATATGATTAGAAAAATATGTAAAGTCTTAAATGTTTCACCGTCAGAACTTCTTGATGTTCACCTCGACACTGACGAACTTACCGAACATGAAAAACAAATCATTAAAAACTACCGCATGAAAATTGACTTGCAAAAATCTGTAAATATTTTGCTCGGTCTGGAACAAGACGACTAAAGTCTATGTTTTACATTATTATTTGTGAACGGTAAATTTTCGTTTTCTGAATATTTCAAGCACAAACAGTTTAGCAAATTCTAAGCTGTTTTTTTGTTTGCCGGATTATCTATGGTATTACTAAAATATCTTTTTATGAATTTTCTAAAATATTTAATACCAGCATCAGCGCAACATTATTACTTCATTTCATAATACTTTATCTTTGCCGCCTATTTCTTTCAAATTGAAATGCAATATAAAAATCAATATCAAATTACCGCTTGTATAGAAAAAACTTTATACAACTAAAATCTCACCTTCTCTCAGGTATGTATCTATATTCTTGCCTCCCTGGCTGACCGTAATTTAGATTTACGGAGTTATCACTATATTTTAGATGTCCTCGAAAATGTAATTCTCCCATTTTGTATACACAGCTTTTTCACGGGGATTAAAAAATTATAGCAGTAACTCACTAATTGGAATTACTGCTATCATACAGACCTATTTCAGCAAACTAAAATAATCACCATTATCATATTTTTTTATAAGTTTCATACCGTACCACATTAACCACATGCCTGCTTTTACCTTCTCCCATTTCATATTTTGAAATATTATCATCGGTCTTTTTGAAGTCTGCAGCAATTGCTTGTGCTTCTGCTGCTGTCATAGTGATTTTTTTAGGATGTTCTAATTCTTCGGAACAAGTATATATTTTCTCTTTTCTGGCATAGTATTTCGATAAATTGCTATTGTCTAAAATGGATATTCTGTTTTTATCATCAAAAAGCAGATTGCATAGTTTATTGGAGTTTTCTTCCAAACCTACGGCTTTTGAAATGTAACTGACAAACACATTTTCATGTTTCCACAGCTTTTGTATCTGCTCCTTTGTGATTTGTAAATCTGTTCCGTTTTGGGCTTTCACAAAAAGATGAATATGCCAGTCTTTGTTTCCTTCAGGCGTTAAAGGTTCTGCCGTTTCTAAAATTCGTATATATACTAACTTCAAATTAAACTTCCGCTTATAATAACCGACAAGTTTATCATAGAATTTTGTGTAATCTTCTTTTACCTTTTTGCTTGTTTCCATAAAATAATCATAGGATAAAGTTATAAAATATCCATTGCTGTTAACAAAATGCTTTTTTATTAAACGCTCTAATTCTTGCGTAGATTGATTCACGAATCGTTTTCTGTGTTTCCTTTTCCGAAGTACCTGCCCTGTTTTCATATTCATATATTTGTTGCCGGGTAAATTCTTGATATGCTGAAAACTTTTTCCGTCTGCACGATTGGAAGATGTTATTATTTCTAATGTGTCGCCGTATCTAAACACATGTACGGGACAATCATCGTTCATTTTATATTCTTCGGCTAAATAATTCCTTCTAGCTTCTTCCAGTACATCTTCAGGTATCGTGGAAGAAAGGTCAAAAGGGTCATAATTAGGAATATAATCCATTAATGTTTTTTCGCGTTTATAATTGCCGTAATTGTGATTATCCTCATAGGTATAATCATTATCAAACAACATCTCATCATACATATTTTCATCGCTGATATAATCCTCTTGAATTGTACATGGCTCGTAATTTCTTGCTTTTTCATAGCTAATTCTCATGTTAATACACTCTCCTTAACAACGTCTGTATTTTTAATAGATAAGATACCTAACAGCTATTTTATAATTTTATTGCCAATAATATTAAAAGTAATATTTTTACAAAAATAAAGTTATTGCCATAATATAACATATTCAACCTTTATATGTTTCTATATTTACTTGATTTATCTTTTCTCCTGTTTCCTCAACAACTACTGCTAACGAGCATTCACTCATCTTTTGTTTACCTTTTACATATGTTCTGGCTTCCCCTCTCGTTGTTTGATATTCTTTCCATTTTTTTATTCCATTTGACTTACCGTAAATTCTTTCGTTGTGCGGATAAAAATTCAGCCTTTTTGCTTTTTCCTTTGATTTTGACAATACAAAAATTCCCCCATTTTCCTCTTTGCTTTCATTTCCCGTTAAATCATCTTTTTTATAACATGGAGCTAAGTAACATGCCAGACCTGACACATCATAAATGTCTTGCACGTCTGAACTACCCTCTATCCATAATCCCTGTAGTTCTTCCGCTGTAACTTCCTCGCCTTTCGTCAGCAAATGAAAATGCCATGACCCCGTTGTCTTCGGCTCAAGCACCCAAAAATATTCAATAGCTTTATGCCTTTTGCTTAATGTTCTCAAAAAACAGCTCAAATCCTTTTTTGCTCTCCTAAAATCTTTCATAACGCCGTCATAGCATAATGTTATAAACTGCCCGCCGTCATAAAAATTTGTATTGATATACTTTCGTATTTTTTCCAGTGTTTCTTTCAAATGCGGATTATCTGCACGCTCTAAAGCACATCCATACTCTTTTACCTCACCTGTATCAAGGCAAACATAAGAATTCCTTGAAATACGTTTTGCCTTCTGCAAACCCGACATATTTGGCTTACATGCTAATGTCCTTAGTTCTGTAGTGGCTCCTGTTTCAGTAATTTTTGTGTATGAGCTGTCTGGTAACTTACTAAATCTTTCTTCCACTTCTGTTATTATAGTTTGTTTTCCGTTCATAGTATCGTACTCCTATATTTCTTAATTTGATAAATTGTAAAAATGTTTTCTAACCTTTGCTTTTACATTAGTATCTCGCCCTCTCTTTTTTAAAACTTCTCCCCCCCTATATAGTAGTTATTTGACCTTGGTCTATTTTGACTTTTTTAACATTTTAGGAGTCAAATAAATATTTTTGTGTTATTTGAGCAATTTTAAGCTGTATATTTAATTTCACACTGCAAACATTGCATATATGCAAAAAAGCTACCTGCTGAAACGCAAGTAGCCTTTATTTTACCTTTGAAATTATAAATATATTATTGAACAGCTTGCTGATATAGTCCGGATTATATCCAAAGTGTTTTGCAACCGAGTAAACAGAAATGTTTTTATCTATTTTCATTTTTATGTATTCTTCAATTTTGTTTGCAAAGCTATCGCCCGATTCAAATGAAATTAGGTTTTGTAGTTCGTTAAATATTAGAAATGATGCCGCATCTGAGGCTTCTTTTTTGTATGTGGGTGTTTGCGATATATGAAGCAGTTTTTTAAGCAGATATTTTAGGTCGTAAAAATCGGCGTCAACAAAGGTTTTAAACGGCATTTCATAATCAGTACGAAAATGCAGCCAATAAAACGAAGTCAAACTGTTAAATATAAATTAAGGCTATACCGCAAAAAATGCCGGAAGGGATAAGGTTGAAAACATGAAAAATATTGATTTTGAACACATTAAGATTAATGACGGATTTTGGAAGCATAAACAGGATATGGTGAAGAATTCAACTCTGTATGCTGTTTACAACAGATTTACCGATACGCATCGTTTTCAAGCTCTTGCCTGTGATTGGAAAGAGGGCGAGCCTGATATGCCCCATATTTACTGGGACTCGGATGTGGCAAAGTGGATAGAGGGCGCGGCTTATTTGCTTATGGAGAAAAGAGATGAAAAAATAGAAACGATAATAGATGATGTGGTCGATAAGATAGTGAGGAACAGCGATGAAAACGGATATTTCAACAGCCATTTTCTCGTAACCGAACAGGATAAGCGTTTTAAGATAAGAGATAATCATGAGCTTTATTGTGCAGGTCATCTCATGGAAGCGGCGGTTGCGTATTATAAAGCGACCGGCAAGGATAAGTTTTTAAAAGCAATGTGCAAATTTGCCGATTATATTGACAGGGTGTTCAGAGAAGAAAAGAGCGCCGGATTTGTAACTCCGGGGCACCCCGAAATTGAGTTGGCTCTTGTAAAACTTCATGATGCAACGGGCGAGCGGCGGTATCTTGAGTTGTCGAAGTTTTTTATAGACGAGCATGGTACGGGGATAGACAGTCCCGAGAACAGATTGAATTTTGCCAATGAACTGTATAATCAAGACGAAATGCCTTTGCGTGAGCGTTCAACTGCCGAAGGTCATTCCGTGCGTGCGTTATATATTTATTGCGGCATGGCTGATATTGCGGCAAGATACAATGATTCCGAGCTTTTCAAGGCGTGCGAGCGTGTGTTTGACGATATGGTAAATAAAAAAATGTATATCAGCGGCGGACTTGGCTCAACGCATTTAGGAGAGGCGTTTTCTGTGCCGTATTATCTTCCAAACAGAACCGCTTATGCCGAAACCTGCGCCGCTATAGCAATGGCATTGTTTTGCAAACGGATGCAGACATTGGATGTAAACTCAAAATATGCAGATACTGCCGAAAGAGTTATATACAACGGATTTTTATCCGGCGTATCCATGGACGGAAAAGCGTTTTTCTATGAAAATCCGCTTGAAATAGATCCCAAATTCAACAATGTGAACATAAGCACAAATACAAAAGAACGATTTCCCATAACGCAGCGTCTGGAAGTGTTCGGATGTTCTTGCTGTCCTCCGAACATAGTGAGATTTATACCCTCGATTGCCGATTTGATGTACAGCTTTGACGATGAAACAATATATGTTCATCAGTACATGAATTCGGAAACAGAGTATGATAATATACATATAACGCAGACAACGGATTATCCTAAGGACGGTAAAATAAGAATAAACTGCATAGCTCCGCAAAAGCAGATTGCCATTCGCATTCCTTCATGGTGTCACGATTTTAAAATAAACGCCGATTATACGATGAAAAACGGATACGCATACATTGCCGCAAGCGGAGAAACGAAAATAGACATCCTGTTTGATATGCCAGTAGTGTGCGTAAAATCAAATAAGCGTGTTCACGAAAATTCCGGAAGAATTGCCGTTATGAGAGGGCCTGTTCTCTATTGTGCAGAGGGAGTTGATAATGGCGAGGATTTAGCCGGAGTTGCGATTGACATATTCTCCGAATTTAAACAGGAAGAGTGCGAATTTATTCTTCCGTCGCTTTCGGTATGCGCATACAGGGAGAAGGACAGCGGTGAGCTTTATGAAATCGCAGGCGACGACTATGAAAAATTCACATTGAAGCTTATTCCTTATTACGCTTTTGCAAACAGGGGAGAAACCGAAATGGTAGTGTGGTTTTTAAGAAAATAATCAATAGCCGGAGTGCCGAATGTCAGAATTAACATTTGGCACTCATTTTTTGTTAAGCATAATCAAATTTGTCAAAAAATGAAAACTAATGTTAAAAAATTGGTAGAAAAGATTGGTTTAGTATTGTATAATTGAGTTGCGATTTATGTTGTCGGAGAAAGAACTATCAATAAAAAGCCAAAAAGTACTTTAGGAGGATTTATGAAAAAGACTATTTGTTTTTTGTTAACGCTTTCCCTCGCATTTTCATTAATAGGCTCGGCTTTTGCGGCAGATGAAAAGGTTGTCGCAAGCTTTATTTATGTATCGCCAAACGGCTCGGATACAGCTGACGGTTCAATAAAAACCCCGTATAAAACCTTGGAAAAGGCAATAGAGGCTGCAAAGGCTTACAATTCAACCGTTGTAATAAACTTAAGAGAAGGAGAATACCCGTTATCCGGTACAATCGAAATTAATTCCGATAATTCCGATTTGGTTATAAGAGGATTTATGGGCGAAAATGCAGTGGTCACAGGGGGCATACCCATTCCTTATTCGGAGTTTTCAAAAACCGATGATACCGATTTTTTGAACAGTCTTTCCGATTCAAGCGTTAAGGACAAAATCGTATCCGTAAACCTTAAGAATTTGGGAATTGAGGATTTAGGAAAAATCAGAATACAAGGATTCTTCGGAGATGCCGAGGATCAGGGCTTTGCTTCAACACTTTCGTACAAGGGCAATTCCTTAACTATCGCAAGATACCCAAATGACAGCTATCTTAAGACCGGTTATGTTACCTCTGACGGTACTGATAATTCTACCTTATATTACGGTTCGCTTGCAAAGGCGGAATTTTATGTCACTGACACAAGATACAGAAATTGGGCTAAAAATGACTTGTGGGTATTTGGATATTTTAAGTATGACTGGGCAGATACAACAGCGCCATGCTCGGTAAACACATTGGGAAAAGTGACAACTTATGCAAGCCCAAGCTGCGGTGTGGCAAAATCTAAAAGATTTTACTTCTTTAACGTTCCCGAAGAAATTGACATGCCGGGAGAATGGTATCTTAATCGCGATACGGGTGTTTTGTATCTTTATCCGACATCCGATATGGCAGTAGGCGAAGACCTTATTTTTACAACAATGAATACTCCTTTATTTAATATTTCGGGAGCTTCAAACATTTCATTTGAAAATATGCATATTACCGGAACGAGTTCAAATGCTGTTCGTATTACAGACAGCAAAAACATTTCCGTAAATAATTGTGAAATTTCAAATATCGGCGATACTGCAATTACAGTCACGAGAAGTACCTATTGCGGAATTGAGAATTCTTATATTCATAATTTGGGTTCCGGCGGTGTATTTTTCAACAGATGCGGCGACAGGTATCATTTGACAAGTTCCGGCTGCTATGTAAAAAACTGCGAATTTGAAAAATTCAGTCAGTATAAAAGGACTTATTCTCCTGCCGTCAAGGATGAATTCAGCGTAGGTATATATGTCGGCTGCAATAAGATTCATAATTCCCCGCATTTTGCGATTGAATATAAGGCGAACGACGACATTATTGAATATAACGAAATATATGATGTATGCAAAGAAACCCGTGACTGCGGTGCGGTTTATGCCGGCAGACATTGGGAAACCTGGGGCAATGAATTCAGGTATAACTATGTGCACGATCTCACCGCTGATTCCTCCGCGACGGACGCAAACCCCGTACACGGTATTTATCTTGACGATATGGATTCTGCAACAAGGGTTCACGGAAATGTGTTCTACAATGTTCCGTCGGTATCGCTTATGGGCGGCGGAAGAAATAATCAGTTCACCAATAATGTTATGATTGACTGCGGCTCAGCTTTATCCTTTGACCAAAGAGCGGCAAATACTCCTAATCCCTCAAGTCCCAATTATTGCGAATATGACGGAAAGGCTTACAGCTGGGGCGTTGAAGTAAATATGGGCGATTTAAAAAATTCCCCGTACAAAGATAGCGTCGAATGGAAAAGCAAATATGTCGGTTTTGCGGAGTTTGGAGATTCCTCGGCTTTGGTTAACTTACTCGACGACAATCCTGAAATTCCGAAGTATAACATTATCCGAAACAATGTAAAATATAACACAAATGCAGGCGGTATTGCGGAATTGGTAAAAACCTACGGCGCAGTTTCCGATGACTTTGTTATTTCGTCTGAATCAAGCTTTAAAAACTATTCCTCAAAGGATTTTGAGCTTACCGATGATGCATTAAGCTTAATTTCGCAAGAGCTTCCGGATTTCGAGAAGATTGATTTTAATTCGATAGGTGTCCACGGCTATATATATGAAGACAAGTATGAAAGTCGCACTTTGGTTGCCGGCAGCATGAGGGTACAGCAGAATAATTATTTAACATATCAGAAAATGGGAGAAGAAAAGGAATCCAAGCATGGGATTTATACTTATGTGACATTTTCGGGAGATCCAAATGATGTTTCCTCATGCGGGATAAACTTTGCGATTGACGGAGGGAAAATCGTTAAGCTTGCTTCGTATCTGAATCCGACTGCCAATGCCTATGTTATTGGGCTGGTAGGGGAAGCGTTGGTTCCGGGAAGCTATGCCGTAAGCTCATATATAATAGACAAAAGCGGTAACGAGATAACGGGCGATGAAGCTTCTGTAGTAATCGACAAAAAGACCTATGTGAAGTCATGGAACAATGACGGTCGCACAGAAACGGTTTACGAAATAGAAGAATTCTGATTACAAGCCAAGTTATTATAGCCACCTTTCAAACCGACCTTCGGCAGAATTGACTGTTCGGAGGTCGGTTTTTTGTAAAAAACTCTTTTCAATTTGAGCTTTATGTGATATAATTATATTCAAGTTATTTCCAATGCTTTTCGTAGATAGTTAATATGACGAGGGATAAAAAATGGTTGAGGTAGTAGCGGCGCTGATTTGGAACAAAAATAAATTCATGATTTGCCAAAGACCGGCTCACAAGTCAAGAGGACTTTTGTGGGAATTTGTCGGCGGTAAGGTTGAGCCGGGGGAAACAAAACAGCAGGCACTCATAAGGGAATGCATGGAAGAGCTTTCGATTACAGTGTCTGTCGGGGATGTGTTTACGGAGGTTTTCCACAAATACCCCGATATAGAGGTGCACTTAACTTTGTTTAATGCCGTAATTTCGGAAGGGATTCCTCAAAAGCTTGAGCACAACGATATAAAATGGATAACTCCTGACGAGATTGAAAATTACGAATTTTGCCCTGCGGACATAGAAATATTGTCAGAGATTAGGAAAGAATACGAAAATAAGAGCGGAAAATAATGAAAAAACTGTTTCAATATGCAAAATAAAGGTTTATAAAGAAAAATTAAAATAAAAAATACGGAAGGGAAGATTGTTATGATTAAATTTATTTGTTACCCTAAATGCACAACCTGTCAGAAAGCCAAAAAATGGCTGGATGACAACAAAATCCCCTATGAGCTTCGTGATATAAAGGAAGATAACCCGAGCTTTGTCGAGCTTTCCGAATGGTACGGGAAGAGCGGACTTCCTCTTAAGAAATTCTTTAATACGTCGGGGCTTCTTTATAAGTCAATGGAGCTTAAAACAAAGCTTCCGACTATGACCGAGGAAGAACAGATTAAGCTCCTCTCAACGGACGGAATGCTTGTAAAACGGCCGATTGTTATCGGTGAAGACCTCGTTTTGGTCGGATTTAAGGAAAAAGAGTGGAGCGAGAGGCTGTAAGTAGCTCAATGAGGTGTGAAATGAAATCCAAATGGATATCCTTCTTCCTATGCCTGTTCTTCGGTTATTTGGGAATTCACAAGTTTTACGAGGAACGAATACTTCTCGGAATACTTTACCTATGCACAGGCGGATTGTTCGGCGTCGGCGTGGTGATTGACCTGATAGTTTTATTATTCAAGCCAAATCCGTATTATCCCGGATGATGCCCGTTTGCTTTGGTTAAAAATGGGAGCGATTGTCCGTTATTTAGAATGCCGGAATAAATATCGGTATCGGTGAGGCAGAAAATGAGTTTTATAAAAACCTAAGCCTTTGAATACCCATATATGCTTCGGCAAATTAAAATCCCCGAAAAGCTCGTAGTTATGCGGCATATTCGGGGATTTTGTCAATTTAAAATTATTTGTCAAAACCTTATGGCATCCTTCATGGTTTTTACATATGCGCCAACCTGCTCGGGGGCATCTTTGCCGTACTTTTCAATAATCTTAATGATTGCGCTTCCGACTATAGCACCGTCAGACAACGCCGCCATCTTTGCCGCCTGTTCGGGTGTGGATATGCCAAAGCCTATTGCGCATGGAACATCCGTATTCTGACGAACCTTAGAAACGAGAGAGTCCAGATCGGTCGTTATTTCGTTTCTTGTTCCTGTCACGCCAAGGCTTGATACTATGTAAATAAATCCTTCTGCCTCTTTTGCAATCATAGCAATTCTGTTATCCGAGGTGGGGGCAATCAGGGAAATCAAATCCACATCGTATTTCCGGCAAATATCTGAGAATTCTTCTTTTTCTTCAAAAGGCAAATCCGGCAGAATAAGACCGTCAATTCCGATTTCATTGCAGATAGAAATGAATTTTTCCGCGTCATAGGAGAATACAACATTTGCGTAAGTCATAAATACCATTGGTATTGTTATGTCTGTACGAAGGCGTTTTACCATTTCAAATATTTTGTCTGTTGTGACACCGCCTGCCAATGCTCTTATGTTTGCACCCTGAATGACGGGGCCTTCTGCCGTAGGATCGGAAAACGGAATACAGAGTTCGATAATGTCTGCACCGTTTGCGACTGCCGCACGGATGATTTTTTCGGTTGTATCCAAATCCGGATCGCCACAGGTAACAAACGGTATAAAAGCCTTGCCGTTTTCAAAAGCCGATTTAATATTACTCATAAATATCCTCACCTCTGTATCTTGCTATCTGGGCACAGTCCTTGTCACCGCGTCCCGAAATTGTTATAACAATTATTTTATCCTTATCCATAGAAGGCGCAATCTTGATTGCATATGCCACTGCATGTGCGGATTCTATCGCAGGTATAATACCCTCAACCTTAGAAAGATATTCAAAAGCACAAACCGCTTCTTCGTCAGTAACGGGAACATATTCCGCTCTTCCTGTATCGTGAAGATTTGCGTGTTCAGGACCGACTCCGGGATAATCAAGACCTGCGGATATGGAATACACAGGCGCAATCTGACCGTATTTGTCCTGACAGAAATAAGATTTCATTCCGTGGAAAATACCCACTCTGCCGGTGTTTACCGTTGCCGCGGTTTCAAATGTATCAATACCTCTGCCTGCCGCTTCACAGCCTATGAGTTTAACATCCTTATCATCAATAAAGTGATAAAAACTTCCTATTGCGTTTGAACCGCCGCCGACACAGGCAATTACCGCATCCGGCAAACGGCCTTCCTTTTCTTTTAGCTGTTGTTTTATTTCTTTTGATATAACCGACTGAAAGTCACGAACAATGGTGGGGAACGGATGCGGTCCCATAACCGAGCCGAGACAGTAGTGAGTGTCGGATATGCGTTTTGTCCATTCGCGCATAGCTTCCGATACCGCATCTTTAAGGGTTGCCGTGCCGGTGGTAACAGGAACAACTTCAGCACCCAAAAGCTTCATTCTATATACATTAAGTGCCTGTCGCTTCGTATCTTCTTTACCCATAAACACAACACATTCCATATTCATAAGTGCTGCGGCGGTAGCTGTTGCAACCCCGTGCTGACCTGCACCGGTTTCGGCGATGAGCCTTGTTTTACCCATTTTTTTGGCAAGAAGTGCCTGTCCGAGCACATTATTGATTTTGTGAGAGCCTGTGTGGTTCAAATCCTCACGCTTCAAATATATTTTTGCTCCGCCCAGATCCTTAGTCATTTTTTCGGCATAGTAAAGTCCGGACGGTCTTCCCGCATACTCGTTAAACAGTTTTGTGAGTTCGTTGTTAAATTCATCATCATTTTTATAATGCTCATAAGCTTTTTCAAGCTCGATTATTGCATTCATCAAGGTTTCGGGAATATACTGACCGCCATGTATTCCGAAACGCCCTTTTGGATTTGTCATTCTATTTTCCTCCGTTTCTCACAGCATTGACAAAAGCTGTCATTTTATTTTTATCCTTAAGTCCGTTTGTTTCCAAAGAGGAACTTGCATCTACAGCATAAGGAGCATATTTTGATATTGCTTCACACACATTTTCACTGCTCAGGCCGCCTGCAAGAAAGAACTCTCTTTTTATTTCACCGATAAGCAAATGGTTAAAGGCTTCGCCGGTTCCTCCGCCCGAATCGAGCATAATATAATCAGCTTTGGATTTTTTCGCTCTTGCAACATCCTGCTTTGTTTCTATACGGAAAGCCTGTATAATCGGGCAATCTGTCTTATTCCGCAATTTGTTTATATATTCATTATCTTCGTCGCCGTGAAGCTGAATCATGCCGATTATATTTTTATTTACAAGGTATTCTATATTGCAAATATCCTCGTTTACAAAAACGCCTACGGGAGTTATATCTATATTGAGATTTTTCTTCAAGCATTCAGCTTCATCAAAAGAAACAAATCTTTTGCTCCCTCGGGCAAAGACAAAGCCGATAAAGTCCGGCTTAAGCTCATTTGCATATTCTATGTCGCGCGGATTTTTCAGTCCGCATAATTTTATTTTTGTCATATCTTACCTCGCAGCTCTGCAAGCTTCGCCGTCTTATCTTCTGCACGCATAAGCGTTTCGCCTATTAACACGGCATCTGCGCCGATTTTGCGAAGCTTTTCAACATCCTCCGAGGTTTTTACACCGCTTTCCGAAACGAATATTATATCTTCCGGGACAAGCTCGCGCATTCGTTTGCTGTTCTCGGTATCAACCGTAAAATCATTAAGGTTACGATTGTTTACACCGATGATTCTTGCGCCTGCCTTCAATGCAACATCTATTTCGTCTTTATCATGCGCCTCCACCAATGCGGAAATGCCGAGTTCATCGCACAGACAAATATATTCACGAAGTTCTTTTTCGGAGAGTATTGCGCATATGAGCAGGACTGCTTTTGCCCCCAATACTTTTGCCTCATAAATCATGTATTCATCAACCGTAAAATCTTTTCTGAGACACGGAACAGTCACAGCTTCCGCTATTTCCCTGAGGTATTCATCGCTTCCCAAAAACCGGTACGGCTCTGTGAGCACCGAAATGCAATCTGCGCCGGCTTTCTCGTATTCTTTTGCAATTTGAAGATAAGGAAAATCCGGTGCGATAAGCCCTTTTGAGGGCGACGCCTTTTTGCATTCGCAGATGAACGAAATGCCGTTTTTTTGGAGTGCTGTTTCAAACTCAAAATTGCCTTTCGGAAGACTGAGCGCTTTTGACTTCAGGTCTTTTTGAGATATATTCTTTTTCGCTTCCTCAACGCGTTTTCGGGCAAAATCCGCCAACTCATCAAGTATAGTCATCGTATGCACCTCATTTGTTGGATATTTCTATAAGCTTTTCAAGTGTTTTGAGAGCCTTTCCCGAATCAATCAATTCTGCCGCCAAAGCAACTCCGTCTTTCATCGTTTCCGCTTTACCTCCGATATACAGAGCTGTGCCCGCATTCATAAGAACGGCATTTCGTTTGTGATCCTTTTCTCCGTTTAGGACGGCAAGAGTAATTTTTGCGTTTTCTTCGGGTGCACCGCCGACCAAATCGGCTTTTGTGCAGCGTTCAAAGCCGAAATCTTCGGGGCAGATTACATAGTTTTTCATCCATCCGTCACGAAATTCGCAAACTGTTGTGGGTGCGCTCAATGAAATTTCATCCAGCTTGTCCTGACCGTAAACAACCATACCGCGCTTAACTCCAAGGTTTATCAGAACCTGTGCCAAAGGTTCTACAAGATAATCGTCATATACACCTAAAAGCTGCAGAGACGGTGTGCCGGGATTTGTAAGAGGCCCTAAAATATTAAATACCGTACGGAAGCCGAGTTCTTTTCGTATCGACCCTACATATTTCATGGAGGTATGATATTTCTGTGCAAAGAAGAAGCACATTCCGACCTCTTTCAACAGCTCAATACATTTTTCGGGTTCCTGATTGATATTTACTCCAAGAGCCTCTAAGCAGTCTGCGGTTCCGCACTTTGAAGATGCCGCACGGTTACCGTGCTTTGCAACTTTCATACCGCCTGCAGCGGCAACCAAAGCGGATGTTGTAGATATATTGAAGCTATGAGCGCCGTCGCCGCCCGTTCCGACAATTTCAAAAAGCTCCATGTCGGTTTCGACCTTTATTGCGTGTTCCCGCATTGCGGCGGCACAGCCTGCAATCTCGTCGGTTGTTTCGGCTCTTGCGCTTTTTGTTGACAGCGCCGCAAGAAATGCTGCGTTCTGAGTCGGCGAAGTTTTGCCGCTCATTATTTCGTTCATAACCGTGTTTGCCTCATCATATGTGAGGTCTTGCTTGTTTACGATTTTGACAATGGCTTCCTTTATCATTTTTGTTTACCTCCGTTTATGAAATTTTCAAGTATCTGTTTTCCGTGCGGCGTCATGATAGATTCGGGATGGAACTGTACACCGTATATTGGATATTCTTTGTGCTGTACTGCCATTATTTCGCCGTCATCTGTTTGTGCCGTAACCTCCAGACAATCAGGAATCGTGCATTTGTCTGCCGC
>CABUMF010000037.1 GCA_902492655.1 uncultured Eubacteriales bacterium
ACATTCGAGCCTCCCTGACCGAGGTCAGAATCATATCCTTTTGTAAAGCTTGTTACGAACTTATCCGCCTGAGCCGCTTTTGCCGCCGCTATCAGCTGTTCGTCCGTAGCGTTTTCATCGCCCCACAAAAGGTTATCCTTAATGGTTCCCGTAAACAGCACATTTTTCTGCAATACCATTCCCACACATTCACGAAGGTTGTAAAGGGAATAATCCTTAACATTCACTCCGTCAATCAACACTTCGCCGCCGTCAACATCGTAAAGCCTCGGGATAAGCGAAACAAGAGTTGTTTTTCCGCATCCTGTCGAACCGATAATTCCTACGGTGGAGCCTGCCTTTATCTTAAGATTTATGTCGGATACAACATTTTCTTTGTTGTTTTTATAGTATCTGAACGAAACATTTCTGAACTCGATTTCACCGCTTTTGACGTGCAAATCGGGATATGCCGCATTTTCATCGGTTATATCGAGCTTCTCGTCCAGAACCTCACAAATTCTCTTTGCCGAAGCAAGAGCACGGGAGCTGTTCATAAATATCATGGTTACGAACATGAGCGACATGAGAATCTGGTTTATGTATGAAATAAAGGTTGCAAGAGTCGGAGCGTCAAGCGCTGTGGCACTTCCCAAAATCAGCTTTCCGCCGAGCATCAGCACCGCTACGGTTGTGGCATTCATCATAATCATCATAACAGGCTGCATACATATCATGACATTCATTGCGGAAATACCGGCATCCTTCAGATTTCTGTTTGCCTTGAAAAACTTCTCCTTTTCATGTTCTTCCCTTACAAAGCTTTTCACAACCCTGACATTTGTAACATTTTCCTGCACGGTTGAATTAAGAGAGTCAATCTTTGACTGCATTTTTGTAAATCTCGGGAAGCCCTTTGAAATAATGAAAGCCTGCGCAATGCAAATAAGCGGAATCGACACCGCAAGCACGGCAGAAAGCTTTATGTTAAGAGAAACTGCCATAACAATCGCACCTATAAGCATAATCGGTGCACGAAGGCACATTCTTACCAAAATATTGATAAAATTCTGCATCTGCGTTACATCGTTTGTAAGTCTTGTAACAAGCGAGCCTGTGGAAAACCTATCAATATTTGCAAACGAAAATCTCTGCACCTTCCTGTAAATGTCGCCGCGAAGGTCTGCCGCAAAGTTTACGGACGCCTTTGCTCCAAAGTACGCTCCGCCGACGCCGCACGCCATCATAACAAGTGCCAAAACCACCATTGCGGCGGCTATGCCGATTATAAACCATATATCCCCGGAATCGGTGGTTCCCTTGTTTGTGCTGAGGTCAACAATTCTTGTGTTTATTACCTTGAGCAGCATGGGCATAAATATTTCGCCCATTGACTCGATAATCATGCAAATCGGCCCTATAATGAAAAACTTTTTATAAGGCTTAACATACTTCATCCATCGTTTCATATAGTTTCTCCTTTACTGTCAATTCCTTTAAGATTTTCATACATCCTGTCAAGGCATTTTTCAAATATTTCAAGCTCACGGCTGTCTATTCCCGTGCACATCATTTCGTCCACATAAGAAAAAATATCACAGGATTTTTTCACAATATCCCTTCCCGAATCGGTTATGGAAATCTTATTGAACCGCCCGTCACTTTTATCGGTTTTTTTCTCGATATATCCCCCGTTTTCAAGCTTTTTAAGAGCAACCGCAACGGCTGCCGGGCTGACTTCGGTCATCTGTGAGATTTCCTTTTGCGTTATGCAATCACCGTGACGCGACAAAAACATAAGCATCATGTGCTGGCTTCTGTGCAGACCTATTTTTGAAATCATTCTGTCAACACAGGCTTTATGAAGTCTGTCCGTATGAATGAATTTTCTGATAATTGTGTTGCTTTCTATCTCCTTAGCTATTTCACTCGCCTCCGATCATTTTAGTTAACATGTTAACTATTATAGCACACATTATATGTTTTGTCAACAGTTAACTAATTAATTGTTGTTTTATTTTTATATTCGGGCAATTGACAGATACACGCAAATGATATATAATGTATGACGAGGTGAAATTAATGAATAAAAAAATAAAGGGCAACCTGCTTCTGTTGCTCACTGCAATTATCTGGGGCTTTTCTTTTACGGCGCAAAGCGTGGGAATGGATTCTCTTTCTCCCAGCACCTTTAACGGGATCAGAACTCTCCTCGGTGCGATAGTGCTTATTCCCCTTGTTGTTCCGACAGCAAAACAGAGCTTTCAAAATCCCGAAACCAAGAAAAATACGGTAAAGGGCGGCGTTATATGCGGCATTATACTTTGCCTTGCTTCAACTCTTCAGACCTACGGTCTTAAATTCAGCGGAACGGGCAAGGCAGGCTTTATAACGGCGCTTTACATAGTGTTTGTTCCGATTTGCTATCTTTTTGCCGGCAACAAGATAAGCATTAAAATAATAGCATCCGTAATAATCGCGACCTTAGGAATGTATCTTCTTTGCGGAGGAGGGGAATTTTATTTGGGCAGAGGAGAAATTGTTCTTCTTATTTCCTCGCTTCTTTTCACGGCTCACATTCTCGTAATTGATAAATTCTCTCCGAAATCGGACGGCGTTACAATGTCCTGCATACAGTTCGCCGTATCGGGAGCTCTTAACATAATATATATGTTCCTTTTTGACAATCCGCAGCTTGCGCCGATTCTTAACTGCTGGCTTCCGATTATATATTCCGGAGCTCTTTCCTGCGGTGTTGCATACACCTTGCAGATTGTCGGTCAGAAATATGCCGACCCGACATCGGCATCGCTTCTTATGAGCCTTGAATCTGTTTTTGCGGCAATCGGAGGATGGATTATTCTCGGTCAGAAAATGAGCCCAAAAGAAATAGCCGGATGCGCAATTATGTTTTTTGCCATAATTCTCATCCAGCTTCCTTCAAAAAATAAAGCCTTACAGTAATTTTTCAATTACGCCGGCGAACGCCTTTGCCATACAGAAAAATCCGAAATCGTTCGGGTGGCAACCGTCGACGGTCATAATCTCGGGGTCGAAAAGCTCAACCATATCGTGTCCGCTGACAAGGTATATGTTTTCGTCCCCGTCTTTTTTTGCCCTGTCATAGGTTTGTTTGATTATTTCATACCTATGATGCCAATCTTCGTTGTCCCGCTTCATGGGAGCAGAAGCGAGAATAATCGGCAATTTTGGGTTTTTATCCCTTATTTTCTTATACATATTATAGTGAGTTTTTTCAAGAAACTCTGCATTCGGTGCATTGTGGTCGTAATCGTACACGAAAATGCTCATATCAAGCTCCGAAATATAATCGGACATTGCATCCTCCGCCCTTGCGTTTCCCGAAAATCCGAGATTTATAAAATCCGTATCGTACCACCTTGAGATTAAGCTCTGATAAGAGTTTCCCGGGCGGGATGCGCATCCCCCTTGGGTTATGGAGGAGCCGTAATATACTATCGGCTTTTCATGCTTATATCTGTCACCTTCCAAAACGCTTGCGCTTTCGGAAAGTCCTATGTAAACCTCGGTTACACCGTTATACAGCGGAAAATTGATGATAATATCACGCATTTTCTTTGTCTTAAATGTCAAAATCGACTCATATCCGCCGTCAATATTAAGCCCCGGTTTATAATCCTTATACTCAATCGGCGGAACGAATGTACCGTAGTAAACACCGTCTGTGTAACAATCAAAGCCGCAGCTTCCCGTAAGTGCCATATGGGGCATAAGCCAAACATCAGGAAGTATTACCTTTATCGCAATATACTCCGAATCCGTTTTGAACCTTACCCGTCCGCCTGCGGTATGGGTATGAAGCGTCACCACTCCGTCGTTCGTATTCCTTGCCACCTCTGTGGGGATACGCTTGTAGGGCTCATACAATCCGTACAGCCTGAAGGGCTTGTCCTTAACGCTGTACAGCTTCATATCCTCACGAAATACAGCTTTGTTTTTGAAATTCTTATCGACTTCCGTAATTTTCGGCATAATTAAACCCCCTCTGAATTAAACGGCGGAATAAAGCTTTCCTTCGCCGCATCGCCCTCTTGAAAAAATGCATTCTCAATCCCGAGCCTCTCGGCATAGGACAAAACACGCTCATACTCCTCTTTTTTAAGCTTTCTGTTAAGCTCCGGATACTCGGTATTATCGCCCATAGGAGTATATTGACTCATTATACTTATATAAATACTGTCCCCAAACCCCGCAAGATAACGAAGAACCAGCTTTGATTCCCGAACATTTTTAGGCAGGCACAAGTGCCGCACGATAACTCCCCGTTTCATAAGCCCGTCCGAAAACTCGGGCTTTCCGCACTGGGCAATCATCTCCAAAAGCGCAGGCTTTGCATACTCGGCATAGTTTTCGCAATTTGAATATTTTTTGGAAACGGCAGGTGTGATATACTTAAAATCCGTCAAATAAATATCAACAAGACCGCAAAGCCTCTTTAAGGTTTCAACGCTGCAATAACCGCTTGTGTTGTAAACAATCGGGACGGAAAGTCCCCTATTTTTTGCAAATTTAACAGCCTCGATAATATGCTCCGCAAAATGGTCGGGCGTTACAAGATTTATGTTGTGACAGCCCGAATCCTCAAGCCTTAAAAAAATATCCGAAAGTTTTTCGGTGTCTATCTCGGTACCGCAGATACCCCTTGAAATTTCTTTATTCTGACAGTACACGCAGGAAAGAGAGCACCCCGAAAAGAAAACCGTTCCCGAACCTCTCGTCCCCGAAATGCAAGGCTCCTCCCACATATGAGGAGCGGCTCGGCTGACAAAGAGCTTTGCTCCCATGCGGCAAAAGCCCTTTTCGGTGTTTCTGTCAACTCCGCACCCTCTGGGGCAAAGAGTACAATGCTCGTACATCAGCTTATAGCCTTAATGTATTCGTCTGCGGTCTTGGGAAGGGATTCAAGAAGCTCCTTCTTAATGGCTTCAAGTTCCTCGCTGTAATACCCCGGACCTATGTCGCAAGGCAGTCCGCCGCAATTATCGTAAACAAACGCCGCATCCCCGACGGTAAGCCTTACACAGCCGTTTGTCGCCTTATCCCCCAAGGAGTAATACGAAGAATGAACCAAAGAACCGGGATTAAAAAGATTTCTGAAAAGTATGCTGTGGAAGCAATAGTCGCCCATAATCTGCGTGCAGTTTACAATCCATATTCCGGAATTTCTGAACAGAAACCACTTTTTATAAGAAGGTCCCATTGTGAGGGGCTTAAGATAAAATCTTCCTTCAACCGTTTCCTCTCCGGGATTTCCCGTACTGCAAACAGCGTGCCACACAGGTCTTTCCTTACCGTCAAAATCCTTGCCGTAAACGGTTACAAGCTGCATCTTCTTATTCACCGCAACTCTTGAATAATTCATGGGAACGGATTTTGAAACCGTCACCTTACCCTCGGGATAATCCTCGGGAGTTTCAGCAGTATATGTAAATCCTGCCGGATATGAATAAACATCCAAGGGAACCATGACAGTACCGTAATCGTCAACATAAGCAGGAGCGTCATCATACCATACGCCGTTTACCGAAACGGAAGGAGAGCCTATAACCTGCCATACGGATACATCACCGCTTTTTGCATAAACCGCTTTCCCGTCCGCAGTGCGATATGCCTCCGAAAATCCGAGATATGTTTTTAAGTAATTCATCGGAATATAAAACTTACCGTTTTCATTGTATCTGCAATTACAGTCACCGAATATCCAGTTATCGTTATTGACAAGCCACCCCGATCCGTTATGGAACGTAACGGTTGTTTTAATCCGGTTATCGGGATAAACAAACTTTCCGGCAGACACCGTAATTCCTCCAAATACCAATGCAATCGTCAAAAGCAAGGCGATAAGCTTTTTCATTAATAACACTCCTAATAAAAATATATCACTATTATAATACAAGGGAAACAAAATTGCAAGCAAAATATCATATATTTTTAAGATTATTTAGGTTGACAAATAATAATTATGTGATAGAATGTATTTGTGGCAGAATTTTACTTAAAAAATGGAGAGTTTTATGAAGAATTTTCTTAAAATTGCAGGCATCGTACTGATAATAATTCTCGGGGCATACACAGGTGCTTTTGCACAGCAAGATATCAGACCGAAAGACCTTATTTTCACTCCCGAGGGGGAAGGTAAATATATCTATTCAAACAATCCGGAATTTATTACCCGTGATTTGCTCGCCGATTATTCCAATCAAAACCCCACCTACCTTATGAGCAATGAGGAAATGGGACCCGACAAATACGCAATGTTTATTTCTCATGTAAATCATACAAAAATTCTTTCCGACGCAAACACCATAAAGGAAAAGGGCTTTGAAATCGAGCTCGATGTGCTTTTTAAGGCTGAGGAGGACACGGAAATTGTCTTTACCGCGCTCGGCTTTGAGGTTCCCGAAAACAAATATTATTACTCAAACGGCATCCGTCACACCTTTGAAGAGCCGTGGGGCTGCCTTAATGCCTGGGCAAACTATCTTAAGGTCCCCATAAGGCAGATTGAATCGGGCAAAAAGTATGTACCGGAATACACCGAGGAAAGAACCGTAACAATCAAAAAGGGCGAAAGCTTCTGGATAAGTGAAATTATAGAAAACTACCGAACGGTTCCGTTTTTCAGACCCGTTCATATGCTTGCGGATTTTGAGATAAAATCGGGGCTTTGCGACATAAATGTGGCGGCACTCAAGTCAAACGGCAGTATAGGTGACAGAAGTAATTTCAATCCGAACGCTTCATTTGCCAAATATCAAAAGGACAGGCAGTATAAAGGCATTGCCGATTCTCTGAACATTGTTTCGACAAATCTTAATTATACGGTAGACGCAACGGTATATAACAACACAAAGCTTCCCGTTACGGTTTATAATCAAACAGCTCCGGAAAGCGGAAACTATACGCAGACCTGGGTAACCCACATAAACCCGAAGGCGAACATTACCGAAACCTACCATGTTGCGGAATCGGATATGCTCAAGTTTACATATAAGGACGACAACAAGCTGAAGCTTTACGGCAGAACCGTTCCCGAGGAAGAAAAGGACAATATTTGGCATTTTGACACAACCCACAGTGATTGGGACATATACCCCGGAAGCAAATGCGGATACAAAAAATATGATTTTGTTCCAAACTACGAAATTCCCGCCGATGTGACGGATTATTCAACCTGTAATCTCGGAAACTACGGCGTTAAAACACGCTATAACATATCCGTAAAGAATGACGGCTGGAAAACAAGGTACATAAATTACGGTCTTATTTGCGAATCAAACATTATTGTTATGCTGTACGATAAGGACGGCAACCCCGCAATACCTTACGCTCTTTGCAAGGGTGCAACGGATGCGGTTGAAACCGACACGATTTTAAGCATACCGCTCCTTCCGCAGCAAACAACGGATTTTACAATCGAGGTTATTCTCCCCACAAATTACAACGGCGCAATAATGAACACGCTTACAATCATGAACGAAGAAACGAATGTTATGGTTTATGAGCCGTCGCTTGATATTTACTCGAAAAATTCAAAATTGGCGGGAGATAAGCATATAAAGTGGCAAGGGAGGGATTTATATACCTCCGATAATCTGTCAGACTGGGTAAAAGCCGACATTTCCGAGCAAACCAAAAAAATATTTGACGGAAGCCGAGAAGAATTTGAATTTATAAAAACAGACGACGGCTTCATGGCAAAGTCCACGCTTTATGACGGAAGATCGTATTATCTTGCGGAGGACTTTTACAGAACCGTTTATTTCCTCGATGAAAGCTTTAATCTTAAATCCCAATATAAGTTTTCGAGCTACCCGACATATATTTCCTACGCAAACGGAATATATTATGTGTATGCAGGAGCCCTATATCAGTCCGCGGACGGCGTTACATGGTATTTGTGCGACAGCATTGATCCCTTCCCGGTTGACAATTTAACGGGAAATCCCGTAAGACTTAAAAACAAAGAGGCAAATGTTCTTTTGGGCGAAAAATATGTTCCCCTTAAAACGGAAGGCTTTGAAATACCATATATTGACATTTTGGGCAGTACCTACTTTTTCGCGAATAAAGGGTTTATTTACACCTCTTCCGACGGCGTTTACTGGAAATGCGACAAGCTCTCAGAGCCCTGTGAAACGATTAATAAAGCGGGAAATGAAATAATCGTAAACGAAAATCAAATTATTGAAGCACCGAATACCGACTTTGCCCCCGTGATAATCGCAAAGGGTAATGCGCTGTCCTTTTCCGTCACGCCCGAAATTTCAACCGACGGTATAACCATGGTTCCGTTGAGATTTTTGGCGGAAAGCCTCGGGAAGGATGTTTCCTGGAGCGATGAGGAAAACTGCGTAACGGTTGAAGGCTTAAAAATAATACCCTGGTCAACAAAAATCGGAAATACCGAATTTGCAACCAACATTTATTATAAAAACGGAAGTATTATGGTTCCCATAAGACCTCTTTGCGAACAGCTCGGATTCTCGGTCAGCTTTGATAACGGAATAATCTCGATAGATTGAAAAAAATCCTGCGGAAAAAATGACCGCAGGAATTTTTTTATTTCAGAAAATCGGCTCCCGACAAAAACAGTATCGCAAGAATAATAAGCGTAGCCTTATCGGACTTTGAATCGGTAAGCAAAAGCAAAATCACGGCAAGCAGGATTATATCATCCTTTGCAATTGTGTGAAGTCCGCCTTGAATTGTATGTAACTCCTCATCCTCAACCTCCTGAGGTATAACAACCTCATCGGTGTACTCATTACTGTACGCATCGCTGTACGGCTGTTGCAAATCACAGTCCCCCTTTAATCTCTTTGAATAAATCGGATACCTTTGTAAGGCTCAAAAGCCTTACTATTCCGTCAAGCTGAGCTGCTCTTGTTTCGTTCATATACGGTCTTAAGGAATTGAGAAGCGACACCCTCGGGTCAGGTTTCGAGTTAACTCTGTCATACGCCGATTTGATTTTCATAATGCTCTCCACATCAAATCCGCCGTCGGAAGGCTTTTCGTGATTTTTCTTTGTTCCCAAAAGCTCGGAAATCTTATCCGCACCGCCTTCGTCCAAAAACGCCTTGAGTTTATCCGCAATATCGTCTGCCACTTTTATTTCCTCCCATCCAAAATATCAATAAGTCGCCTTATTGCTTCGGGGCTTTCGGGAATACTCGGAGCACCGCTTTTTGCATCAGGCTTTATTTCGCCTATAAGCTTCACAAGCGTTTCGCGGTCGGACGCCTTGATTTTTCTTGTAAGCTCCTTGCCCTCCGGGGTTGAAACAAGTCTTTTTAAAGCCGGCATCGCTTCGGTAAATGCCTTTTTATCCATACGAGAAATCAGCTCACGAAGTACCGTATTTAAGTTATCTTCCATAATTCCACCTCAATTTTAATATATGTTTTGCAAAAAAATGTATTCTAATTATATAATATGCGTCTTGACTAATTTGGTGATTGAGGTTATACTATTATAGAGGAGGTTTGCCATATGCTTATGCTTATTGATGTAGGAAACACAAATATCGTGTTCGGCATTCATGACAAAAAAAGAATTCTCGACAGCTGGAGAGTATCAACAACCGCAGAACGGTCGGTGGATGAGCTTGGACTAAGCATTCTCCAGTTTTTGAAAATAAAGGGTTTTAATCCCGATGATATTGAAGATATTATTATTTCCTCGGTTGTACCCCCAATAATGTTCACATTGGAGCGAGCCCTTGAAAAATATATAGGAAAAGAACCGATTGTAATTGACAACAAAATGGAGCTCGGTCTTAAAATCAAATACGATAACCCCGGAGAAGTCGGCGCTGACAGAATTGTCAACGCAATGGCTGTGAGAAAAATTTACGGAACACCGGCTATCATTATAGATTTCGGCACCGCAACAACATTCTGCGCAGTTGACGGCATGGGAGATTACCTCGGCGGCTCCATTCTTCCCGGAATAAAAATTTCCCTTGACGCTCTGTTTAACAAAGCCGCAAAGCTTCCGAGAATTGAGATTACAGAGCCTGATAAGGCAATCGGAACCAACACGGTATCGAGTATGCAGTCGGGTATTTATTACGGCTACGCAGGCTCTGTTGCATATATAACAAAGCGCATGAAAAAGGAGCTTGCCCCGGGCGGCAAAAAGGTTAAGGTTATCGCAACGGGCGGTCTTGCGCACCTCATTGCGGAGGAAGCCGGCTGTATTGATGTAATTGACAGAAACCTCACCTTGGAAGGGCTTAAAATAATATACGATATAACAAAGGAAAAGAAAAAATGAACGGTTACATTAAAGAACGGGCAAACATTCAAAGAAATCAATCAAAAAAACCGATAGTCGCACTGATTATCCTGTTTTTTGCAGTTGTGTTTTTAAGACCGGCACATTCTGACTATGCAATTGTATATGTCATTATTTCACTTCTGCTTCTTACGGCGGCGGCATATCTTATAATATTCAAATATCTTGTGTGGTACTCGTACCAGCTTACCGAAAACGAACTCGTTTTCATAAAAAACATAGGCTCGCACGATAAATATTTAATGGTTGCACCGCTTTCTTCCATTGTAAAAATCGAAAAAAACGATGTTTCCGAAAATAAAACGATAAATTATCCCTTGGGCGACGAATTGTTCGGTTCATTCGATTACGCCGGCAAAATACGCACATTTTCATTTTCTCCGAGCGATGAGATGAAGCGGGAGCTCAAAAATGCCCTGGGAGATAGGTTTATAAATTAAGGAGTGGAAAACATGAACTATAATGCAGAGAATGCCGTTAGGAAAATTCTTGAAAGCTACGATGCTTTACCTGTGATTAACGGCACAAACAAGGATAATATACTTAACAAAGAGCTGATAATTCGGGTAACGGAAAAAATCCGCGGGCTGCTTTTCCCCGGCTTTTTCTACAACAATAAGGTCGTTGAGGACGATTATTTGTATTTTATTGTGGGAGAACAGCTTGAAGATATACATTATATCCTGAAAAAACAAATCGAAATCGCTCTGAACGGTTCCGAGTCCAAAATGGATGCAGAAAATGCTGTAGAAAGCTTCATCGGGGCAATCCCGAAAATAAGAGAATACCTCGATACCGATGTAAAGGCGGCGTTTGACGGCGACCCTGCGGCTTACAGTACCGATGAAATTATTTTTTCGTATCCCGGGCTTTACGCAATCACCACTTACCGCATTGCTCACGAGCTTTATACCCTCGGCGTTCCGATGATTCCGAGAATAATGACGGAGCACGCCCACAGCATAACGGGTATCGACATTAACCCCGGGGCTAAAATCGGCAGGTATTTCTTCATCGACCACGGAACGGGTATTGTTATCGGAGAAACCACCGAAATCGGCGATAATGTTAAAATCTATCAGGGAGTTACCCTCGGTGCTATCTCAACAAGAAAAGGTCAACAGCTTAAAGGTATTAAAAGACATCCTACCATAGGAAACAATGTGACGATTTATTCCGGCACAAGCATTCTCGGCGGCGAAACGGTTATCGGGGACGATGCGGTGATAGGCGGAAACTCTTTCATTACTTCATCGGTAGAAGCCGGCGCTAAGGTCAGCATGAAATGCCCCGAGCTCACCATAAGCAACAAGTAAGCTTTTTAGTTATAGCTTTTATTTATAACTAAGTATTGAATATTAGTATTGGACAAATAATACATACTGTGCTATAATAAGTTCATCAAATAAAACAAAGGAGATAATTGACATGAAAAAAATTCTTAAATCCACAATTTTGGCAGTTCTTGCATTTGCGCTTGTATTCTCATTTGCAGGCTGCGGCGACAAGGCATCCGATGAAATCACCATTGCGGTTCCGAACGATCCCACCAACGAAGCAAGAGCACTTCTTCTTCTCCAGAGTCAGGGCATCATTACTCTTAAGGACAGCACAGACATCAAAGCGACCATCAAGGATATTGTCGACAATCCTCATAACATTAAGTTCAACGAGGTTGAAGCGGCACAGCTCCCGAACATTTTGAAGGATGTTGATTATGCGGTTATCAATTCAAACTACGCAATAGAAGCAAAGATTAATCCCGTTAAGGATTCTCTCGGAATTGAAGGTTCATCCTCAGCATACAGCAATATCGTTGCTGTAAAAGAGGGTACGGAAAACTCGGATAAAATCAAAGCTCTCGTTGCAGCTCTCGAAAGCCGGGAGGTTGCAGACTTTATCGCAGAAAAATATGAAGGTGCGGTTGTAAGCACGGTTGATAACCCCGGCGACGGATACGACGCTTCTGTTGATTATGACAAACTTGCCGGCGAAACAATCACCGTTGCGGCTTCTCCCACACCCCATGCGGAAATTCTTGCGGTTGCAAAGGATATTCTCGCAAAGAAGGATGTTAACCTTGAAGTAACCGAGTTCACAGATTACATTCAGCCCAACAATGTTGTTGAAAGCGGAGAATTTGATGCAAACTATTTCCAGCACTTTCCTTATCTTGATGACTTCAATGAGGAAAACGGAACCCATATCGTTTCGGCAGCGGCTATCCATGTTGAGCCTATGGGTATCTACGGCGGAAAGCAGACAAGTCTTGACCCTATAAAATAATAAGAAATCCGGCAAAAAGGGGCTTCATAACCCCTTTTTGCTTGCGTTACAAAGGTGGAAATTTATGATAGAAATTAAAAACCTATGTAAATCGTTCAGCGTAAACGGCGGACAGGTTGAAGCTTTAAAGGATGTTAATATCACCATTGAGGACGGCGAAATATTCGGCATAATCGGAATGAGCGGTGCAGGAAAATCAACGCTTGTGCGGTGTATAAATATGCTTGAACGCCCTACCTCCGGTGAGGTTTTAATTGACGGAACGGATATTGGCTCGCTTAAGGAAACGGAGCTTAGAAAAATCAGGAGAAATGTTACAATGATTTTTCAGGGCTTCAACCTTCTTATGCAGAAAAATTGCCTTAAAAACATCTGCTTCCCCCTTGAGCTTTCGGGGGTGAAGCCGTCTGAAGCAAAGAAAAAAGCAAAAGAGCTTTTGGAAATTGTGGGGCTTCCCGACAAGGCGGCGGCATATCCGGCTCAGCTTTCGGGAGGTCAGCAGCAGAGAATTGCGATTGCAAGGGCTTTGGCAACAAATCCCAAGGTTCTTCTTTGCGATGAGGCTACAAGTGCACTTGACCCCAAAACCACTCACTCAATACTCTCTCTTTTGAAGGACATTAACCAAAAAACAGGTATTACGATTATCGTAATAACACATCAGATGAGCGTTGTTGAGGAGATTTGCGACAAGGTTGCAATATTGGACGGCGGAAGGGTTGCCGAATGCGGACAGGTGAGCGAGGTTTTCTCAAGCCCACGCTCCGATGCGGCGAAGCTTTTGGTGTTCCCCGAAGGTAAAACGCAGGCACTTCCGGACAATCCCGGAGAGCTTACGCTACGTGTTATTTTCAGCGGCGGTACTGCCGCAGGCAAGCCCCTTATCACACAAATGGCTATTGATAAAGGAATTGCCGCAAACATTCTTGCCGCAAGCACCAAAACGATTGGCGGTAAGGTCTACGGCACGATGTTTCTCGGAATTTCGGGAGGCAGAGATAAGCTTTTTGAGGCTATGGATTATCTCGGTTCTGTGGATAATGTGACTGTAAAGGAGGTTGAAAAGGATGCTGCTCAGTAAGCTGTTTTCACCGGAAGTAATCGAAGAAACAATAGAAATACTGAAAAGCGACTTTCTCCTCGCTACATGGGAAACCCTTTATGTTACGGTTCTTGCGACGCTTTTTGCGATAATTTTGGGACTTCCTCTCGGGGTTCTGCTCGTTGCGGGTGAAAAAAACGGAGTATATCCGTTGCCTGCCGGCGTTATGCACGCACTTGGGCTTATAATAAACTTTCTGCGCTCGGTGCCGTTCCTTATTCTGATGATAATGGTGTTCCCTCTTACAAGACTGATTATCGGAACAACCGTAGGTACGGTTGCATCAATCGTGCCACTTGTTATAGCCGCCTTCCCCTTTGTTGCAAGGCTTGCGGAAAGCAGTCTTCGTGAGGTTAATCCCAACATAATAGAAATGGCGCAAAGCATGGGCGCATCACCTATGCAGATAATCGTTAAGGTTATGATTCCCGAAAGTATTCCCTCCCTTATTTCAAACGCCACAATTGCGATAACAACCATTCTCGGTTATTCCGCAATGAGCGGTATTATCGGCGGAGGCGGTCTGGGTAAAATCGCTATCAACTACGGCTATTACAGATACAAATACCTCATCATGCTCGCGGCGGTTATTCTGCTCATAATTTTGGTGCAGGTTTTCCAGAGCATCGGAACAAGGCTTGCTATAAAAACCGATAAAAGACTTAAATAGATTTTTTGCTGCGGTAAATCTGATTTGCCGCAGCTTTATCATGTTTTCATTGATTTTTAAGCATATCTGTGCTATACTGACTGTATGGAAAGCGGTGATAAATTTGAACAACAGACATTTGGACTCAAATTCCGACATAAGGCTTCTGAAAAATGTTGAATGCTTTGATCATCTACACTTTAACATGGAAATATGCATAGTGCTTAACGGTAAATTGAAGGTCAAAAGGGAAAACGATGAATTTTGTCTCACAGGCGGTATGTGCGTCATAATCATGCCATACGAAATTCACAGCTACAAATCCCTCGGAAAGACCGAAACTATCATAATCGAGTGTAATTCAATGCTTGCCGGGGAGCTTTCAAACAGAAGCGGTTTTGAAAACACCGGATTTAAGCTGTCGGAGGCTACGCTCTGCTTTATAAAATCGAAATACCTTGAAAAAAAGAGCTCGGATATTTTCATAAAATCAATAATTTATCCCGTTATAAGCGATTTTTTTGAATCACCGGATAAAAAAGAGGCATTGCAAATACATTCCGAAATCTACAGAAAAGCCATTGATTACATCGCGAAAAACTATAGCGAAAGCATAAATCTCAAAACGGCGGCGGAAGAAATAGGGTGCAGTTATGTTTATTTGAGCCGAATTTTTTCAAAAACCACTAAAATATCTTTCACCGCATACCTTAACAGATACAGAATTATAAAATCCCTTACAGAACTTAAGGGAACTGATAAGACCGTGACGGAAATCGCGTATTCCTGCGGCTTTGAAACCTTGAGAAGCTACAACCGAGAATTTAAAAAATGTCTTAACACTACCCCGAAGGAATACAGATTATTCGGATATAAGCATTATTTTGAAAGTTAAAATTTGTCCTATATTGGTTAAAATTTTGCTTGATGTTTTTTCTGCTTTGATATATACTGAATAAAAAACCATCGGAGAGTGCTTATGCTGTCATACATACTTACCGCAATTATTGCTTTGCTTAACGGAACAACCTCGCTTTCCGAAAAAGCATGGCAGAGAAAAACCATGGGACTTGGTAACAACACCGGTTTGTTCTTAATTATTATGTCGGCGTGTTCGATGCTTATATTTAGCATAATGGCAGGCTTTGATTTGAGAGTTAATGCGGTTACGATTATATACGCAATTTTATATGCGGCAGACGCCCTTATGTCGATTTCGCTGACATTTATTGCAATATCGAGGATGAATCTGATAACATATTCCGTTTTTTCAAGCTGTAAAACCGTACTTGTTTGGGTATTCGGAATACTGTTTATGAAGGAATCCGCCGATATATCAAGCGTTATTTCGGCATTGCTTTTTACCGCTTCCGTTCTTTTGCCTCTTTTTTATGTCAGGGGCGGCAAAACTAAGCTTTCAGGATATTTCATAGGTCTGGCTTCAACCTTTGTGGGAGCATTCGGAATACTTTTGCTTAAATTTTACGCAAAAAGTCCGCAAAAATCGGCAGACAGTGTTCTGTGCTTTTATACAAATTTGTTTATGCTACTGTTTATGGTTTTGTTTATGCTTTTATCGCCGAAAAACAGGCCGAAGCTTAAAGACTTTTCCGGTGTAAAGTATGTATTTTTGTTTATTCCTCTTTGCACCATAGCAAGCAATGTTGCAAGCGTACTGCAACTTTCAATTATGAAAACCATGCCCGTTTCCCACTTTTCGGTTCTTATTGCGGCACTTAACTGCATAGTGGTATTTATTAATTCAAAGGTCATTTTCAGAGAAGCTTGCCGTATGCTTGAAGTTTGCTGTCTTATTCTTTCTACCGCGGCGGTAATCATATCTGTATTATAAAAGAGGGGATTTTTTATGCTGAACTTTTCAAACACTTCAACAATTTATGTGTCACAAAAATCGGGAAAGGATTACTACTCCGGATTTGCACCTTCTCCGAATAAATTGGGAGAGGGGCCGCTCTGTTCCATTGAATCAGCTCTTTTGAAGGTATATCAATTACGGGTTTCGGGGCACGCTCAGCCGCTTACCGTTTCACTTGTTGACGATGAATACTTCCTTTCAAAGCCCATATCCCTTGAAACGGCAAATCTTCTTGAACGATATAAGGACAACAACGCAATTTCGGATATTATGTTTGAGCCCTTCGGCAACAAGCGTTGCCGCATAATAGGAGGAATGAGGATTCAAGGCTTTAAAAAGGATACCTTTAACGGTCATGAATGCTTTTCCGCTCACATTCCGGAGGTTGAGTCGGGGGAGATGAGATTTACCGACCTCTATGTTGACGGTAAGCGTGCAAAGCTTACAAGATACCCCAAAGAAGGAACGCTCCAATGCATTGATACAGAGCATAACGAGGGTGATCTTACCACACATTCAAAGTGGTTCATTGCAAAGCGTGAGGATCTTAATCGCCTTTCAAATATCGAGGATGCCATTATAAGCTATTACCACTTTTGGATTGACGAGCATTCACCCGTAGAAAGCTATGACAGGGAAACCGGCAAGCTGACAATGGCTTACAAGAGTCGTTTTCTTATTTCAAACAAGTATGATAAAAACTATGCCGCAAACTTGGAATACTATGTTGAAAACATACCGGAAAAGTTTGAAAACCCGGGAGAATGGTATCTAAATAACAGCACGGGAATTATCTACTATATCCCCGAAAACGAAAATCAAACACCGGAAAATATTACCGTCTATGTGCCGACGCTTTCGTCCTTGGTTGACATAAAAGGAAATTCAGATGAAATGCCGAGCAATATTCGCTTCAGAGGGATTGATTTTATCTGCTCAAAGGGCGATTATGCCAGCGTCAGCGGCACAAACGGAGCCCCAAATGATGATAATGAGCAATTCGGAGGGGATGCGCAATCTGTTTTCGATGCGCACGGTGCTTTGAATTTGTATTTTGCAAGGGATTGCTCGTTTGAAGACTGCGGATTTTTAAATCTTGGGGTACACGGAATTTCAATCGACAAAGGCTGCGAAGGAATAAGAATAGAAAACTGCCGATTCTTCGACATAGGTGCAGGAGGCATCAGAATTTTCGGCGGCACTTCCGAAGAGGATGAAATTTACCGAACACATCACAATGTAATTCGCAATTGTGACATTTCCCATTGCGGAAGAAGATACGCCGCAGGCTGCGGTATTCTTGCCTGCCACACCTATTGCAACGAAATTTCGGAAAATACAATCAGCTACCTTGATTACTCGGGAATTTCGGTCGGCTGGATATGGGGCTATCAAAACACCGTTACCCATGACAATATCATAAGAAAAAATCACATCCACCACATAGGAATGGGCAATCTCTCGGATATGGGTGGCATATACCTTCTCGGAAGGCAGAGAGGAACTATCGTTTCTGAAAATATCATTCACGATGTAATTTGCAATCACTACGGAGGCTGGGGTATTTATACAGACGAAGGCAGCAGCTTTGTAACGGTTGAAAAAAATATCGTTTATAACTGCTCGTCTAACTGTTATCATCAGCATTACGGCAGCTATAATGTAATTAAAAACAACATATTTATGCACGCAGGTGAGGAGGTTATTAAATGCTCCGTACCCGAAATGCACCCGTGCATTATGCTTGAAAGGAATATTCTGGTTGCGGACGGCACTCCCATTTTCTCCACAAATTCTGTGTACAACGGAATAAACCCGGGAGTTTCCTCTCACTCAAATATATTATTTGACACAAAAAGAACTGAGCCATGTGTATTTATTGTGGAGGACAGAGAAATTTTTGTAAAGGAAGCTCAGGACTTGGGTTTTGAATCGGGAAGCATTGTAGAAAACCCCGAAATCACTGATGATTTCAAGCTTTCCGATAATTCGCCGGCGTACAAGCTCGGCTTCAAAAAGATACTTTAATAAAAAAAGAAGGTGCGACAAAGCGGTTTTTTAAAATCGTTTTGTCGCATCCTTTTTAATGGCATTAAATATTTCCCAAACAAAATACATTATGCAATCTGTGCTTTTATTACCGAAGTATGTTCTCGATTACTACATATTGAGAATGCATCTGCCTCATTCTCTCTTCAAAAACTTCTTTAGGATAGGTGCAATATCCCGAATAGGGGTCTGAAAAGCTGACTGTTCCCGCATTGAAGTCAACCCCTGTCAGAACCGTGCAATGCTCCTCGCCGTACCAATCAAGAGTTTCACCCTTACCCTTTACCTTCCAGGTTTCAAGATAGTAAGGCTCCGCCATACATATGGTAGCCCATACAATTACGGGATTACCTCTCATAAGCTCGTTATAAACCTCCGAAACATCAACCGAAACAAAGTTCAGAACCCGATACTGATCGGAAACACCCTTTGCCTCAAGATACCTCTCAAGCATTTTGCGAATAACCGGAGACATACAGCCGTAGCAATCCGAGCGTGGATCCCCCACAAACTTTTCCCAATACGAGGCACGGCAGATTTCTCCGTTTTCGACAATATACTCACTGTCAATATCGAGATAATCAATAAGCTCGGTCTTTTCGGTCGGAATACCCAAATAGTTCAGCACCATTGCCGCAGATGTAATTTCGCATCCGCTCGGAAGCTCGGGAAACTGCAAAATATTGGGAACCTCAAGGCTTACACTGTCGCATAATTCAAAGTTCGGGCGACCATCGGCAATTTCCGGAATTTCCGGAAGCTCCTCCTCAGCATTAATCTGCTCCGGCTCGTAAAACAAAGGCACGGTATTTATGGAAAATCCTGCAATAAATATTGAAACAGCAAACAGAAACACCAGAAAAATTAATCTTTTGTTTATCATTAGTATCACCAAATTAAATTATACTAAAAATCAATCTTTGTGTCAAGCGCATAAGTTTTAAAAATTTGCAAAATACAGAAAAAACCGCATAATTACTTTATTCACAAGCAATCATGCGGTTTATTAATTCAAGCAGGCAACGGGAATCGAACCCGCAACTACAGCTTGGGAAGCTATTGTTTTACCATTAAACTATGCCTGCAATGCCGTTACACTATTGATTATACACCAAAATCCGGAAAATGTCAATAAAAATTGCCGGAAAATATCCCGGCAATTTGTAGGTTTACAATAGATGTGTTACAACCGACAGATTTTCAAAC
>CABUMF010000038.1 GCA_902492655.1 uncultured Eubacteriales bacterium
AGGCACATACCTTGTGGCAGCCGCGGCAACGGGAGGAAGCGTAACAATCAAAAACTGCAAGCCCGCTCACATAAAACCGATTACGGCAAAGCTTGGAGAAATGGGTGCAATTATAACAGAAGGAAATAATTTTGTTCGCATAGATTCGGACAAAAGGCTGAAATCCGCAGATATAAGCACCCTTCCTTACCCCGGATTTCCCACAGATATGCAGGCGCAGTTTTCGGCACTGCTCAGCATAGCGGACGGTACAAGCATAGTAAAGGAAACCGTTTTTGAAAACCGTTTTTTGTACGCAAGTGCCCTAAAAAGAATGGGAGCCAACATAAAAACGGAAGGCAGAAGTGCCATAATAGAAGGGGAAAAACAGCTTACCGGAGCACCCGTTGAAGCAACGGACTTAAGAGCCGGTGCGGCACTTGTTATTGCGGCGCTTTCCGCAAAGGGAAGCAGCGAAATATCCGAAATCGAACATATCGACAGGGGATATTTCCATATGGATGAAAAACTAAATTCTCTTGGTGCACATATTATAAGAGAACCATAATGTTACCCGGATATAAGCTTTCCTTCGGGAAAAGATAAATCTCGAAAGGAGAGTGATGAAATGAAAAAACGGACAATTTCATTTTTTGCGATAATCGCATTTTCGGTTATGGCAATGCTTTTTGTAACATTATCCGACAACGCCGTAACTGCGGATGCGGATATTCAAAAGCTCCGGCTCGTCCCTTGCGGAAACACGATCGGTATTAAAATAGAATCGGACGGAGTCGTTGTGGTCGGCACCACAGAGCTTTCCGAAGGAGGCAACATTTCCGAAAAGCTCAAAAAAGGCGATATTATCGTAAAAGCAAATGAAACCGAGGTTAATTCAACCGAAGAGCTGAAGGCTGCGCTTGAAAGCATAAGCGGAGATACTGTAAAATTTGAGGTTATAAGAAACGGTGAAACCATAAATCTCGAAGTGACTCCGACTGAAAATCCCTATGACGGAACCCGTCTTATAGGCGCATGGGTAAGAGACAGCACCGCAGGTATAGGCACAATGACTTGGTATAACCCGGAAAACGGAAGATACGGCGCACTCGGGCACGGCATAACCGATTCGGATACCGGAGGTCGATACGGCATAGGCAAAGGTGAAATTGTTCAAGTATCTGTCACGGGGGCATATAAGGGCGAGGTGGGAACGCCCGGTCTTATTACGGGAGATTTCCTTGATTATGAGGGAACAATAGATACAAATTCGGAATTCGGAATAGGCGGCTATGTTGAAAACTCCTGGATGCTACCGGAGTTTGAACCAATGGAGATTTCAACGCAAAATGAGGTAAAAATCGGACAGGCGGAAATACTTTGCTGCATAAACGGAACCGAGGTTCAAAGCTTTTCGGCGGAAATAGAAAAACTCAGGTATTATGATACAAAAAGCTCCAAAAATTTTGTGGTTCATATAAATGATAAAAGGATAATCGAAAAAACAGGTGGAATTGTTCAGGGAATGAGCGGCAGCCCCATAATTCAAAACGGAAAAATCGTGGGAGCGATAACGCACGTGTTCGTGAATGACCCTACAAGAGGATACGGAATTTTTATTGAAAATATGCTGTAATACAGAAACCGAGGCGGCAGAAGATTAAATTTTCTGCCGCCTCTTTTTATAGGCATTTTATACAAATTATTAATGTTTCGTTTGTGCAATATGCGAATTGCATTATGTTGAAAAATGAGATATAATATACATATATTTAATATAAGGAGAGAACTAAATTATGAAGAGAATGTCAGCAATGGTGTTGTCCTTAGTCATTGTTTTGTCTTGTGTATTTGCAATTCCCGCAAGTGCCGAAGCAAAATACGGCTTGGATAATTACCTGGACACAAGCAAAGATCTTGTAGTAGCATACCTCGGCGGTTCCATTACGGAGGGTGCAGGCTCAAGCCCAAACTCGAACCGCTATGCAACACTTGTAACAAACGAGTTCTTTCAGGCTTCCCGTACAGACGGCGCTAAGGTAACCGAAATTAACGGAGGAGTCGGCGGAACGGGAGCAGCGTTTGGGTTGCAGCGTATAAATAAAGATATAACATACGCAAAACCGGACATTGTATTTGTTGAATTTGCGGTCAATGATTCCGGTACTGCGGAAGCTTCGCTTAAGAATTCCATAGAAAATATAGTTCGTCAGTTGCAGTCGCTTCCGAAAATTCCGGAAATCATATTCCTTTACACAACCTGCCTTGCCCACGACAATGTTACCCGTGCGGCATCCTATATGAGCCAGGTTGCAAAGGCTTACAATATTCCGGAAATCGACCTTAACACATTCATTTGGGACGGTGTTGAAAAAGGAATATATGTTTGGGACAAAACAGATAAAGAAAACACTCTTACAGGCGATAACACTCACCCCAACAACAAAGGCTACAGAGTTTATGCCGACAGAATGAAAGAGGTTATGAGCGAGGAGGGCTTCTTCAAAAAGAACAATGTTCTGGAAAATCCTCTTTTCTATACATCCGTAACCGAGCACCCTGTTTGTGTTGATACAAACAGCGGAAATGTTTCAACCGACAGAATTGTCAGAGCGAACTTCAAAACCGCTTCGGAAGCCGGTCTTTCGTCCGGATATACATTTTCCGATGCCGCCGCAAAGCTTACGAATGACAATATGCTTATAACCGACGGTGACTGGACTGATACCACAAAGGTTTCCGACGGTACATACAGCTCAGATGTTAGCAAGCACATGGATATACTTTCCGTTTCAAATACCGCCGGTTCAAAAATGTATTACAGATTTACCGGAACCGCATTCGGTATTTTCGGTGCGAACGGCCCGAAGGGCGGAATTCTTGCAACAAACATCTATAAAGCAAGCGATTTGTCCAAGGTTTACAAATCCGCAAACATAGGAAGATACCAGAATATCACATATTATAAGCCCGACGGCGGATATTACTTCTCGGGACTTCCCTATGACACTTATATTGTGGAAATGACAACTGCCGCTTCTTCAAATGGCGGAACGACCTACGGCATAGGCTATTTCCTTGTTGATGACGGCAAGCCTTCCGTTAAGCCTCAGGCGCTGAACCCGGAAATTGTCGGCGATGCCGTAATAGGAGAAAAACTCACCGCATCATTTACATATAAGGGTAATTCCATTTCGGAAGGTACGCCGAAATATGAATGGCTGCAGTCCGATTCCTTCAGCGGAGAATACAGCGTAATATCTACAGATAAAGAATATACGGTTACGGAAAGCGATGCGGATAAATATTTAAAATGCAAAATCACGCCGGTTAACTCTTACGATGTCGAAGGAACTGCGGTTTATACTAAAATAGTCAAGATTTCCGCAAAAACGATGTCGATCATTTCAAAATACGGCGACTTCGAGGGTGACACATCGTTTTTTGTCGGCGTAACTAAAGAACAATCAAAGGGCATGAGCGGCACCGCGGCAGCTTTGGCAAACGGAACTCTTAAAACAACAGCTTTGCCGCTTCGTACCGGCTACACCTATCACTACAGCGCATTTGTAAAGCCCGAAGCTGACATTACGGCTTCAATAAAGGTTAACTCATCGGTATCGGAGACGGTAAGCGCAAAAGCAGGCGTTTGGACAAAAATAAGCTTTACCGATAATGTCACTTCAAACACGGATGCGGTAGCCGAGCTCGTTCTCAGCGGAAAAGCGTATGTTGATGACTTCATGTGCGTTGAAGTCAAAGCGGAAGATGCAAAATCCGATGTTTTGCCGATGGTTTGCAACCTTTCCGCAAAATTCGAGCCTGAATCATTGGATGTTGGGACAACGATCAGCGTCAATGCGCAGTGCTATGATGTTAACCCTTCTGCGGATGTACCTGTGCTTTCATACAAATGGCAAATATCCGACGACAACGGTCTTAACTGGAAAGACCTCACAGACGGCGCATCATACACAATTACGGAGGACGACAACGGAAAGCTTTTGAGAGCAGTTGCAATCGCCTCTAATAAAACTTCGGAAGGCTTTGAAAAAACCGACGAGGAATATTACAAATTAAGATACAGCAAATACGGCGATATAATGTACTTCAACGATGCCGACAGCGAATCTGCGGTTAAGACTTGCAGCATAAGATTCCCGAGTGTTTCAAGTCTTTCCTACGATGAAACCGCCGGCATTGCAGGAAGCGGCGCCGCTGTTATTACAAGAACCAAGGCAACAACCGGTTCGGCATCAAATGACAGATCCGAAAGATTTAATCAGAAGGATTATACATTTAAGGCAGGATTTACATACTTTGCTTCCGTTTGGGCAAAAAAGACGAGGGAAGATATTGATACATCTGTAGGCTTCTACTTAATCCCCGGAAATTCCAAACCCTACAGCTTTTCCGGAAATTATGTAAACGGCACAAACCTTTCAACCGCTTTCAACGGAAAATATATCAATAACAGCCGAGGGGATCTGTCTTGTGATTGGCAAAGATTTCAGTTGGGGTACCAAATTAACGAAATTACTTTAAATAATGAACAGCAAGCAGATTCGGGCGGAACAACGGCATTTACGATAACCTTAAGCGGCAAGGGCGGAACATCGGGCGACTTCCCAGAAAGCGCGCCCATTTCCGAAAGCAATCCTGCAAAGTTCATGTTTGATGACCTCTTTATCCTTGAGCTTCCCAGTGACAATTTGCTCTATGATGTTCTTCCGAGAGTGTCAAGCGTGAAGGTGGACGGTTCAAACAACGGCATCGGTTCGACATTCACGGTTTCCGGTGAATGCTACGATGTTAACCCCTATTCCAAGCCCTCGCTTTCTTATAAATGGATGAGCTCTTCCGATAAAAACGAGTGGAAGGCGGTTTCGGATAACGCATCCTATACGGCAGGTGTTTCCGATGCGGACAAGTATATTAAAGCGATAGTTACCGCGACAAGCGTTGACAGCTTCGGAGTTGCAAAGTCACATTCCGCAGAATCAGAGCCGATATATATTGAAGCTCCAAGCAAGGACTCTGCCGTTTCGGTCGAATATTCCGAGCTTAAAATCAACGGTTCTGCCACAGAAGAATTTGCACCGGGCGATGCCGATGTTACGCTTAAACTTAAGAATAATTATATCGACACCGCAAGCATAACGACTGTTTTGGCAGTTTACACAAAGACCGGCGATGTAAAAACGCTTTCGGGATTTAAGACGCAGACGGTTTCTGTAGATCCCGGCAAATCCGGTGATATAAACCTTAAGCTCTCTATCCCCGAAAATTCGGAGGTAAGACTTATGGCATACTTCTCCGATGATTTACGGCCCATTATAATTCCGGAAATCAAGGTTAGAGAAAATATCGTCCTGCTCGGAACCGAATCCGAAAACGGTGTAACGGTTTACGAAATCAATAAATTTAATCCTGTGGAATAGTTAAACAATTAAAAATGTCAGAAAAGCGAATTGCTTTTCTGACATTTTTGTTTTCATTATTTTTATCAATATGCCTTTGCCCAATAAACGAGCTTTTTGGCAGGCTTTCCGCAGCACACACACTTATCGGAAATTACTTCCTGTTCAAACGGCATACAACGGGAGGTTGCCGCTGTCTGAGCCTTTATTTCGTCCTCGCACTCGCGGTTTCCGCACCACATAGCCTTCACAAAGCCGCCCTTTTCGGAAAGCACCTTTTTGAACTCATCGAAATCCTTAGCCGGAGTTGTTTTTTCACGGAGATTTTTCAGTGCGTTTTCATACATATTCTGATGAATTGCCTCAAGGGTTTCTCCGACCTTTTCGGAAAGCTCGTCAAGAGAAACAAAAATCTTTTCTCTTGTATCACGCCTTACGATAACGGCAGAATTGTTCTCAAGGTCCCTCGGCCCGATTTCAACACGAAGCGGAACGCCCTTCATTTCATACTCGCTGAACTTCCAGCCGGGGTTCTTATCCGATGTGTCTATCTCGGCACGGTATTTTTCGCAAAGGGAATTATAAATCTCTTCAGCCTTTTCCGTAACGCCGGGCTTGTGAGCCGCAATCGGTATAACAACTGCCTGAATCGGAGCAATTTTCGGCGGAAGCATAAGTCCGTTATCATCACCGTGAACCATGATAACCGCACCGATCATTCTTGTGGTTGTTCCCCATGATGTCTGATGTACATACTGAAGCTTGTTTTCCTTATCGGTGTACTGTATTCCGAATGCCTTTGCAAAGCCGTCGCCGAAGTTATGCGATGTTCCCGACTGAAGCGCCTTTCCGTCATGCATAAGGCTTTCTATTGTATATGTAGCCTCAGCACCGGCAAACTTTTCCTTTTCCGTCTTCTGACCCTTTACTACCGGTATGGCAAGCACATTCTCAAAAAAGTCTGCATAAACATTAAGCATTTTAATTGTTTCTTCCTGTGCTTCCTCCGCCGTTGCGTGAGCCGTATGCCCTTCCTGCCACAAAAACTCTGCGGTACGGAGGAACGGACGGGTTGTCTTTTCGCATCTCATAACAGAGCACCACTGATTGCAAAGCTTGGGAAGGTCACGGTACGAACTGATTACCTTTTTATAATGATCGCAAAAAAGAGTTTCCGAGGTAGGTCTTATGCACAAGCGTTCAGTGAGCTTTTCATCGCCGTAATGCGTCACCCACGCAACCTCGGGAGCAAAGCCTTCAACATGGTCTTTTTCCTTCTGGAGAAGCGATTCCGGGATAAACATAGGCATATACACATTTTTATGCCCTGTTTTCTTAATCATCTTATCCATTTCGCTCTGCATATTTTCCCATATTGCATAGCCGTAAGGTCTTAACACCATACAGCCCTTTATGGAAGCATACTCGATAAGCTCCGCTTTTTTCACAATGTCAGTATACCAACGGGCGAAATCCTCGTCCATTGATGTTATTTCCTCAACCATTTTTTTGCTTTCAGCCATTTAACACAACTCCTATCTTAATTTAGTTCTTCCCATTTGTGATTGTGCAGCTCTCCGAAATTCTGAAGCCTCGGAAAGCCCTTCTGTCTTAAATATTCATAAGCCACAACCGCTACCGAATTTGATAGATTCAGCGAACGGGCATCCGAAATCATCGGAATTCTTATACAGCGAGGCTCATTTTTGATTAAAATTTCTTCGTCAATCCCACGGGTTTCCTTTCCGAAAACCAAAAAAGCCCCGTCGGGATACGAAACATCCGAATATATATGCCGTCCCTTTGTTGTTGCGAAGAAAAATTCTCCGCCCGCGTTTTTATTGAAAAACTCCTCTGTGCTCTCATAATATGTAATATCGAGCAGATGCCAATAGTCAAGCCCGGCACGCTTGAGCTTTTTGTCATCAATATTAAATCCAAAGGGCTTTACAAGATGAAGTCTTGCGCCTGTTGCGGCGCAAGTCCTTGCAATATTTCCTGTATTTTGCGGAATTTCAGGCTCTAAAAGTACGATATTAAGCTGCAATTTATGTCACCTTTTCTTTGATGCGATGAACATATCAATACGATTCAGCGCCTCGTTGATTTTATTGATTGAATAAGCATATGAGCACCGAATAAAGCCTTCTCCCGACTCTCCGAATGCAGAACCCGGAACAACGGCGAGCTTTTGTTCTTCAAGAAGCGAAACGCAGAATTCGGATGAGCTCATTCCCAGGCTCTTAATGCTCGGAAAAACATAAAACGCTCCCTGCGGCTCGAAGCACTCAAGCCCCATATTGTTGAAGCCTTCGTAAATAACACGCCGACGATAATTGTACTCTTTTTTCATCATCTCAATATCGCTATCGCCGTTTTTAAGCGCCTCTATTGCGGCATGCTGGCTTGTTGTTGGGGTGCACATAATTGCGTATTGATGTATTTTTGTAACGGCACGAATAAGCTCGGGAGCACCGCAAACATATCCGAGTCTCCACCCTGTCATAGCGTATGCCTTTGAAAAGCCGGATACAAGCACTGTTCTTTCATACATCGAGGGTATGGATGCGATTGATACATGATGAACTCCGTAAGTAAGCTCTGCGTAAATCTCATCGGACAAAACGGCAATGTCTGTACCGTCAAGCACCTCGGCTATTGCCTCCAAATCCTCTTTTGTCATAATTGCGCCTGTCGGGTTATTGGGGAATGGAAGTATAAGAAGCTTTGTTTTCGGTGTGATTGCCGCCTTCAAAGCTTTCGGTGTAAGCTTGAAATCGTCCTCCGCACGAGTAATAATCGGAACGGGCGTTCCGCCTGCCATGACTGTTATCGGTGAATAGCAAACAAAACACGGCTCGGGTATCAGAACCTCGTCTCCGCTGCCGATAATCGCACGAATTACAAGGTCAATCGCCTCACTTCCGCCAACCGTTATAAGCGCTTGAGTTTTCGGTTCGTATTTTAAGCCGAATCTTCGGTCAAGATAATTGCAAATCTCATTTCTCAGCTCCAACACGCCCGAATTTGAGGTATAATATGTGTGCCCCTTCTGAAGGGAATAAATACCTGCCTCTCTTATATGCCACGGTGTAACAAAGTCCGGCTCGCCAACGCCCAAAGAAATAGCGTCCTTCATTTCGGCGGCTATATCAAAAAACTTTCTTATACCCGAAGAAGGCATATTAACAACCTTTTCGTTGAGAAGATTGCCAAAACTGAAGTTGCTCATAAGGTTATAACGCTCCTTTCATCGGGCTGATCCTCCGAAAAAACGGTTCCGTCCATTTTGTACTTCTTAAGAACGAAATGCGTAGAGGTGCTGATAACATCGTCCATGGGAGCAAGCCTGTTTGAAACAAACATGGCAACATCCTTCATCGTCTTTCCTTCAACGATTACCATAATATCGTACGCCCCCGACATGAGATAGAGCGATGTGACCTCAGGATAATTATATATCCTTTCCGCAACTGCTTCAAAGCCGCCACCCCTCTGAGGAGTAACCTTAAGCTCTATGAGAGCGGAAACCTTTTCATAATCTGTTTTTTCCCAATTTATAATTGTCTTATATGACACAATAATCTTGTTCTTTTCCAGCTCCGCTATCGCGGCGGCGACCTCAGCCTCGGGTTCTCCGATCATAATCGCAATTTCCTTTGCGCTCAGTTTGCTGTTGTCGTGCAAAAGTTCAAGAATCTTTTTTGTCATTGGAAAGTACCTCCGAAAAATAATATATCATTTTAATTATACTACATTTTTTCAGAAATTTCTATAGTAATTTAAATATTTTTCAAATTTTTTTAAATTATTTCCCGGTTTATTATGTGTCATGCCGCGTAATACTACCTTAGGGTGATGTAAAATGAAAAAAAGAGTGTACTTCAAAAGCGAAAAGGATGCGCAGGCGGCGTGCAGAAGTCTTAGAAATGCGGGAATAAGCAAAACCGATCTTGAATACAGATTTGCTCCCGACACGCTTGACTTTGTTGCAAGAGAAAATCCGGCAGGTCTGTATTTCGGAAGCGGCACGGTGTATGTCCCCGAAATAGGCTTTGTTTCGGGCAGAGCAATCCAAAACGAGCCTTTGGGAACAGCGGGTTATGCGTCTTTTTTGAACTTTTCCGGAAAACATAAAGGAGTAACAATGAACATCGAATATACGCCGAAAACGGAAGGGATTGCAGCAAAGCACAACGGCCGTTTTTTAAGCTATTGATGCCAATAATCGCACGGTGCAAAATGCACCGTGCATTTTGCAAATGAAATAAATATATTCCAACCATTATATTGCACAATTTTTTATTTTTAATCCCAACAGTTGACTTTTTTAAAATTAAAATATATAATTATTAATTATAATATTTATTTAACTATTTGGAGGTCAATATGTTAAAGCAATTAAAAAAAGATAAACTTTTGTGCGAGATTTTTGAAACCCGAAGCGAAATGGGCAAAGCGGCTGCCGATGATATTCATGATAAAATAATCGAGCTGCTTTCAAAAAAAGATGTAATCAATATGATTTTTGCGGCTGCGCCTTCACAGAATGAGGTACTTGAAGAATTATCTCAAAAAAATGACATACCCTGGGAAAGAATAAACGCTTTCCATATGGACGAATACATAGGTCTTGAGGATGACGCACCCCAGAGATTCGGTAATTTCCTGAAAAATGCAATTTTTGACAAGGTGCCGTTTAAAAGTGTAAATTTAATAAACAGCAACACCTCGTCAATAGACGATGAATGCAAAAGATATACCGAGTTGTTAAAAAATAACCCTGTTGACATTGTGTGTCTCGGAATAGGCGAAAACGGTCATATTGCGTTTAACGATCCCGGAGTTGCCGATTTCAACGACACAAAGCTTATCAAGCCCGTAGAGCTTGACGACATTTGCAGACAACAGCAGGTTAACGACGGTTGCTTTGCAAATATAGACCTTGTTCCCAAAACCGCATTGTCGCTTACCATTCCGGCACTTACTTCGGGAACATATATGTTCTGCGTTGTTCCGGCGCCGACAAAGGCAAACGCAGTAAAAGAAACAATGACCGGCGAAATCAGCGAAAAATGCCCCGCTACAATAATGAGAAATCACGATAACGCAATTTTGTATTGCGACAGCGACAGCGGTGCACATTTATTGGCGGAGGATTAATTATATGTTTAAATTAGGCATCATTACCGATGAAATAACACAGGATCTTGAAAAGGCTCTGATGTTTGCAAAAGAGCAGGGACTTGACTGCTTTGAATTGCGTTCGGCGTGGGAAAAAGACCCGTTTGAATACACGGACGAGGATTTTGCAGAAATTAAAAGACTGTCGGACAAGTATGAAATTCCCCTTGTCAGCATATCGTCTCCCTTTAACAAATGCTCTTATTTCGATGAGGATACGAGAAAAACGCATATGGACGGGCTGAAACGCCTTTTGGACAAAGCGGAGCTTTTGGGATTTTCAAAAATCAGATGCTTCGACTTTTTCAGAGACGACAGACTTTCCGTTGACATGATTGCGGAAGCGTTCAAAGTTCCGATTGCTTTATGCGAAAGAAAAAATGTAACTTTGCTCATAGAATCTGAGCCGTCTGCAAATTCGTATAATTCACAAAAAACAGCGGAAATTGTAAAGAAGATAAACAGTAATTATGTAAAGGCACTCTATGAACCGGGAAACAATTTGTACACCGATACGGATGAAGTACCCTTCCCCGACGGGTACAATTATGTAAAGGATGTATTTTGCCATGTTCATATAAAGGACGCCGTTAGGCGCGACGGCAAAACAATAGGCGTTGCAATCGGAAATGGCGAAGTGGCATACGAGGATATGTTCAGGGAATTTATTAAAACCGGATATTCGGGCGCAGTTGTTCTGGAGCCTCATTATAAGCCCGGCGGTGAGATTTCCGAAGAACTGCTCAGAAATCCGAAGGGAAGTATGTTCTCGGAGGGCGGATTCGTCGCAAGCGAAGAATGTATTGTTGCAGTAAATAAAATTATTAATAAAATAACGAAAGGTGTGTAAGCTATGAAAAAACTAAACGTTGCAATTATCGGTCAGGGAAGAAGCGGTTTCGATATTCACGGCACTTTTTTATTGACGGAAAGAGGCAAAGAGCTTTTCAATGTGGTTGCGGTTGTTGATTTTATGGAAGGAAGACGCAAAAAGGCAGAGGAAGTATTCCACTGTGATACATACGCAGACTACAAAGAGCTCTTTAATAGAGATGACCTTGATTTTGTTGTTGTTTCGACATTCTCCAATTATCGTTTTCCCGTTGTAATGGATTTGCTTAACCACAAATTGAATGTTGTTGCGGAAAAGCCTTTCTCAAAATACGCAATGGAATGCGAACAAATGATTAAGGCGGCAAAGGATAACAACGTTATGCTTTCTGTTTTCCAGCAGTCCCGTCTTGCACCGTACTACGACAATGTTAAGGAAGTAATAAACAGCGGCGTTCTCGGCAATATTCAGCATATCGCAATTAATTTCTCAGGCTTTTCCCGTCGTTGGGATTGGCAGTGCTCTCAGAGAATGTACGGCGGAGAGGTTTTGAATACCGGTCCTCATCCTCTCGACCAGGCAATCGACTTGCTTGATACCGATGATATGCCGAATGTATTTTCAATACTCAAGAGAATAAACACCGCAGGCGATGCCGAGGACTATGCCAAAATTATTCTGACATATCCCGGAAGACCTGTTATTGAGGTTGAAATAAACCGTTGCGATGCATACAGCGACTATACTTATCGTATTTGTGGCGACAGAGGAACGCTTCGTTCCACAATCAATGATGCAAAATGGAAGTATTTTGACGAAAAGCCCCTGCCGAAGCTTCAACTCGAACCTCTTACCGGCGAGGACGGAGTAACTCCGAAATATTGCTCCGAGGAACTTGTTTGGCATGAAGTTGAAAAGAAATTTGACGGCTCTGCTTTTGATATAGGAACAAGAAGATACTACGAAAATATTTACAATCATCTCACAAATGGCGAGGAATTGTTCATTAAGCCGGAAAAGGTTCTTCAGCAAATCAGGGTAAGTGAGCTTGTTCATGCTCAGAATCCATTGAATGTGATATACTGATTGAGGTGAGTTTATAATGATAAAATTAGCGATTTTAGGTAGTGAAAACAGTCATTGCAGCAACTTTGCATCAGCTTTGGCTCCGTTGGAGGGAGAAAAGCTGTTTGATGATGTGGAGCTTATAGGCGTATTCGGCGAACCGGGTGCTCCCGGAGTGTCCGAGGGCAATGACCGTGTTAAGAAGGCAAGCTCATGCTCGGTATTCGCCGAGGACAAGGATGCTTTTCTCGATTGCGCGGATGCAATAATGGTTACGGCAAGAGACGGTGCAAATCACCTTAAATATGCCGAGAACTATATTAAAAAAGGTATTCCCGTATGGATTGACAAGCCGACAACCAGAAGCGTAAAGGAAGTACAGGAATTGGTTCAGCTTGCCGATAAGCACGGTTGCGTATTAAGCGGAGGTTCATCTCTTGAGCATTGTGCGCAAGTGAAAAAGTACGCTGAATTTGTAAAGGAAAACAAGGACGGCGTAATCGGTGCTCATTTTACCGCACCGGTGGAGATGGTGAACCCCTACGGCAACTTTTGGTTCTACTCACAGCACCTTGTTGCAATGATTACAACTGTTTTCGGGTTTGATATAAAAAGCGTAAACGCGGTTAAAACAGAGCATGGTGTTCAGGTTTTGTATCACTATGATAATATTACCGTAAGCGGATTTTTCGGAACCGGATATTCAATAACGATGTATTACAGCAATCATTCTTCGGAGTCGGTTGCATTTCCTCTCGAAAGCGACTATTATGTATCGGAGCTTAAAACATTTTACGATGTAATAAAAACGGGCAAGCCCGACAAAACCAGGAAAGCGTACATCGCTCCCGTTTACATTCTCGATGCTACAATAAGATCCTTTGAAAACAACGAAGAAGTTGCTATTGACATTCCGTTAGATTAGTATTAAAATATATGCGTAGGTGTTTTTATGAAAACTGTTATTTGCAACGGCAAAATAATATGTGTCGACAAAATTTTGGAAGGTTACAATCTTTGTTTTGAAGACGGAAAAATCACGGAAATAACAAAAGATGTGCCAAAGTGCGATAAATTAATTGATGCACAGGGAAACTATGTTTCTCCCGGATTCATTGATATGCATACCCACGGTGCCGGAGGTGCGGACTTCTTAGACCAATCGGAAGAAGCATATATCACCGCCGCAACGGTTCATGCTAAGCACGGCGCAACGGCTATTGTTCCGACGCTTACCTCCGTTGATATTGACGGTATGAAAACCGCTATTGATATTTTCAAAAAGATAGACACTAAGAAGCATCCGTGCGCCAAGCTTTTGGGGCTTCACGCAGAAGGCCCTTATTTTGCCGAATCGCAAAAGGGCGCACAAGAGCCAAGGTTTATTCATCCCTTCGACAAAGAAGAATATGATGAAATATTAAAAGTTGGCGGCGATTGTATGCTGAGATGGAGTGCCGCACCCGAGCTTTCGGGTTGCGAGGGCTTCGCCGAAGCAATTAAGGAATATGGCATTTTGCCTTGTATAGGTCACAGCGATGCGGATTTTGAATGTGTTGAAAAGGCAAGAGAAATGGGCTTTTCTCACATAACCCATTTGTATTCCTGCACAAGCACCGTTCACAGAAAAAACGCTTTCAGATATGCCGGAATCGTTGAAGCCGCATATTATTATGACGACATCACGGTTGAAATCATAGCTGACGGGGTGCATCTTCCCTCATCTCTGCTTAAGCTTATTTACAAGCTTAAAGGTCCGGATAAAATTGCACTCATTACGGATTCTATGAGAGGCGCAGGAATGCCTGACGGAGAAAGCGTTCTCGGCAATATAGATAACGGACTGCCTGTTATAATCGAGGACGGCGTTGCCAAGCTTACCGACAGAAGCGCATTTGCAGGAAGCGTAGCAACCTGCGACCGTTTGGTAAGAAATATGGTTAATATGGCAAATGTCCCGCTTGTGGATGCGGTTAAAATGGCAAGCACTACTCCCGCAAAGATACTTAACCTTAAAAATACAGGTGCAATAGAAGTTGGATATGATGCCGATATTGTTATTTTTGATGATGACATTAACATTAAGAACACTATAGTTGACGGAAGAGTGATATTCTGAAATGAAAAATAATGTTTCAATGTACCGAGATTCATCACCTGCTGCGATTGTTTATCACAACAAGAATGAACTCCCGAGCATCAATATACCTCATCTGCACAGCCAGTATGAGATATATTATAACATCAACGGTGCCAACGGTTTCTTTTTTGACAAAAAGTATTATTCATGCCTTGGGAACGATTTATTTGTCGTTCCCAAGGTTTGCGTTCATAAAGCGCTTATAAATCCCAATACTTTTTACGAGCGGTGCATAATCAACATTGATTCAAAAATCATTTCGGCGGTTAACTCCATACCGCATATTAAAGGCTCTTTGGATTGGTTGGACTATGTGGGAGATTCTCTTACAGGAAAGGTTAATCTTAACGAAAGGGAACACGCTCTTTTCACGGAAAGGGTTCATGCTTACAATAAAACCGAAGATGAACTTAAAAAGTTTTCCGTTTTGCTTGAAATCCTGTGCATGGTTTCGTACAAATTCAGAAACACGGCGCCTGCTCCCACCTCCGAGCCGGAAAGTCTTGTAGGCAAGGCGCTGCTCATAATTGAAGAAAACTTCCGAAATATTAAGGTTTCGGAAATTTCAAAAATGCTGTATGTCAGCAGCAGTCATTTCAGCAAAACCTTTACGGAGCAATGCGGTGTTACACCCATGAATTATTTGCTGCTGAGAAAAATTGCAGAAGCAAAGAAGTACCTGTATCTTGGTATTTCCGTTAAGGAAGCGTGTTTTTTATCCGGTTTTTCGGACTATTCAAATTTTATAAGAACATTCAAAAATGTTGAAGGATGCTCTCCCGGAAAATTTGACAGTCTTTCAAAGCCTCTATAAAAAAAGCAATGCCGCAGTAAACAAGCTGCGGCTTTGCTTTTTAAAGATCATCTGCATCCTGAACCGGCTTTTCGTATTTTCTTTCCGGACATCCGGTCCAACTGCCGTCGGGGTCGGAATTAACCTCTTTTCCGGTTTCGGTATATTCCTTTATAACCTCTTCAGAAATCTTTTCCGACGACTTCTTCTTTTTCTTTATATTCAATTTTTATCACCGTTAATTATTCTGCTCCGCTTTTAATAATTTATTCTTCGATACAAATATATTTTTGATCCAAATTCGGTCATCACGGGTAAATCCTCCCAAAATAGAAACAAAACATAAATACAGCAGAACGCAAATCGGAAGCTTTATCAAAAAACAAAAGGAGCTCAAAAACAGTGTGATTATAATGCAACAAATGATTACCGAAACAAACGGAACAACAATGCTTCGGTAAATCCGAATGCTGACCGACGAAATCTTCAGAAGCCTCATGAAGCTGAGCGCGAAATTAAGTATTTCTCCGGCGCACACCGTAAAAAGATAGCCGTATATTCCAAAACGAGGCAACAAAAAAATTACCATTAAAAGGCAGAAGCACGAATCAATAATGTTTATTTCCATTGATTTGACTTGCTCGTTGAGCCCTTTGAGCATACTGTCTACGGTATTATCAAGATACATCACGGGGATAATAAGTGAAAATATCCGTATGTAGAACGCCGCACTGTCATCCTGACACAGCATCGCCGCTATATCCTTTGAAAAAAAGAAAACAAATCCTGCGCAAAAAGCAGAAAAAATAAGAGTAAGCTGTACGGACCTCTCAATAATGTAATGTATATTTCTGCTGCTTTTAATGTCCGAACATTTTGCATGAGCTCCGGCAAGCTCGGGAACGGTAAGCGACGCAAAGGAAAACAAAAGCGTTGACGGAAACAAAACAACCGGCAAAGCAATTCCGTGGATAGCCCCGAAGGCTGAAGCCGCAGACTCCTCCGACATTCCAAATCTCACAAGTGCAAAGGGAACGAGAAGATTTTTTACCGTCATAAGCCCGCATCTTAAATAGCTTGAAAACGCCATTGGGAGCGCAAGCGGTAAAAGCTTTCCGCACGGCGCACTTTGTTCCTTTTTATCCCTTCTTCGGTCGAGAAAATATACAAAGCCCGAAAAGACTGCCCCTATCGCCTCCGAAATAACAGAAGCCGCCATAACCATAATGCAAGGATTTTCTTTTCGCTCCAAAAGGAAAAGAGCCGCAAGCACAAGCTTTAGTACTTGAACCGAAACCTTAATAAAGGACTCCTTGTATGCACGGCGCACTGCGGTTAAATAGCCTGATATTGCCGAAAGGCAGGAAACAACCGGAAGAGAAACCGCAAAAATTTTCAGGCAAATATCAGCATCCGGATATTTTATAAACCTGTCTGACAAAACGCCCGACAGGGCAAATAAAATCAATCCTCCGCCGATTCCGAAAAACAATGCATACGCAAAACAGTTTTTCATTATTTTATGAACATTGCCGCCGTTTTTGCTTATCCCCTCCGCGCAAAGACGCATTGCCGCAAAATTTATCCCGGAAATTGCAAAAGTAACGCCGAATGAGCAAACGGACATTATAAGCTGAAATTTTCCGAGAACTGCCGAGCCTGCGGATTTTGTTATAAGGAGATTGAACCAAACTCCGCACAAGCCCGTTATAACAGCGGTTGCGGATATAGCTAAACCGTTGATTACCAATAGCCTTATTTTTCTCATAAAAAACCATCCCAAGAAAAAATAGATAGCGAATTTCTTCACTATCTATTTTTATTCCCGGGTTATTGTTTTTATCACACAACAAGGAAGAATTTTACGAGAAAGAGAATTGCAATGGCATAAGTCAAAATCGAAACATCCTTTGCCTTGCCGGTGAATACTTTGATAACGGTATATGCTATAAGTCCAAGCCCGATACCATGACCGATCGAGCCCGAAATCGGCATACAAATAAGCATGAGTGCCGCAGGAAGAGCCTGGGTAATATCGCTAAGGTCGATATTTTTAAGTCCGCCAAGCATAAGAATACCTACATAAATGAGTGCCGATGATGTAGCCGCCGCAGGGATAATTGCCGCAATCGGAGCAATAAACATACAAAGAAGGAACATAATGCCGGTGGTCAATGCCGTAAGCCCTGTTCTTCCGCCTGCCTCAACTCCCGATGCCGATTCAATAAATGTGGTAACCGTTGAAGTACCGGTTACAGAGCCGGCGAGAGTTCCGACAGCGTCTGCCACAAGTGCAGGCTTCATTCCCGGCATATTTCCGTCCTTATCAACCATTCCGGCACGGGATGCGGTTCCAACCAGGGTGCCTATAGTATCAAACATATCAATCATGCAGAATGTGATAACAAGAGTAATAACCGTAAACCAACCGATTTGCATAAGGTTTGAGAAATTGAACTTGAACAGCGTTGTTTCTGCCATATCGCCGAATTGAGGAATAAACGATGCGGTTTTAAGAGATTCAAAGGGATTGATCTTAAGAAATGCCGCTTCCCCTGCCCAATAAACGGCTGAAGCTGCGAGTATTCCTATTAAAACCGAACCTTTTACCTTTTTGTGCGCAAGAATTGCAATTATAAAAAGACCTATAAACATTGTAACGACCGTAAGCACCATCATGCCGTAGCCGTCGCCCATATTAGTCTTTGAAAGCGATGGTGTAAGCGCACCGAAAAAGTCACGCATTACATAAAAAGATTCACCTTCGGAATTGAATACGCCCGCATTTGAGCCAAAGCCGATGTTCAAAAGCATAAGTCCGATTGCCGGAGCTATGGCAAACCTGATTCCCACAGGAATTGCATTTACAATCTTTTCTCTGACATTGAGAACTGAAAGTATTAAAAATACCACACCTTCAATAAATATAATGCAAAGCCCGGCTTGAAAGGATTCTACATAAGAAAGTCCCGAAATGCTTGCGATGTTTGCAACAACGATTGCAAAAAAGCTGTTAAGTCCCATTCCGGGTGCCATTGCAAAGGGCTTGTTTGCGGCAAATGCCATAACAAAAGTACCTACCGCAGATGCAATACAAGTTGCCAAAAATACACTGTTCCAAAGTTTAGGGCCGCCGTTTGCGCCAAATCCGGTTAAGAGGTTCGGATTAAGAGCAATGATATACGCCATAGTCATAAAGGTTGTAAGACCTGCCAAAATTTCAGTCTTTACCGTTGTCTTGTTTTCTTTAAGTTTAAACATTTTATTTTCTCCTTTTCAAAGCAAACAAAAAGCGACTCCTCCGAGCCGCTGTTTGTTTCTTAAAAACAATTAGTGAATAATTGCAAGCTCTGTATCCTTATCAAACAAATGAGCCTTTGTCATATCAAGTGCGATCTGAATTGTATCGCCAACCTGGGCGGTTGTTCTCGGGTCAACTCTTGCAACACAGCTTGTTTCACCGATGTTCATATAAAGATAGGTTTCAGAACCCATTTTTTCGGTAACGGTAATCTTAGCTTCGCAGACATACTCGGGGAATGCCGAGATGTGAGCCTGATCGTCATAAATATTTTCAGGTCTGATACCGAACACAACTTCTTTACCTGCATAAGAATCAAGCTCAGGTGTTGCTTTTCCGTCGGGAAGCTTAACCTCTGTTCCTGCAAACTGCAGATAGAAGCCGTTGTCTTTCTTTTCAAGCTTGCAGTCGATAAAGTTCATCTGAGGGCTGCCCATGAAGCCTGCAACAAAAAGATTAACGGGATAATCATAAAGATTCTGAGGTGTGTCAACCTGCTGAATGAATCCGTCCTTCATAACAACGATTCTCGTACCCATTGTCATAGCTTCAGTCTGGTCATGAGTAACATAGATAAATGTTGTTCCGAGGCTGTGGTGAAGCTTGCTGATTTCTGTTCTCATCTGAACACGAAGCTTAGCATCAAGGTTTGAAAGAGGTTCGTCCATAAGGAATACCTTAGGA
>CABUMF010000039.1 GCA_902492655.1 uncultured Eubacteriales bacterium
CGGGATATATTGGAAAAGAGCGAGGTTTCCGACCTTTGTGATTACATAAGAAGCTTCGGGCTTGATGTTATCCCTGAGGTTCAGTCCTGGAGCCATACTCAGTACATTACAACTGCATATCCCGAGCTTGCCGAAGTACCCGAGGGAGAAATCAAAACCTCGAAGGTAATAGATTCGTATGCAGAGGATATAAGACCTGCTCAGTTCTATAAGCATTCAATGTGTCCTTCTCACGAAAGGTACTATGATGTGATTTTCGGAATTTTGGACGAGGTGCTTGAAGTAGTCAAGCCTCAGAAATATGTTCACATGGGACATGACGAAATTTATGAGCTTTGCATTTGCGAAAAGTGCAAAAATCTCAATGCAGGCGACCTCTACGCAAAAGAGGTTACAACTCTCAACAACTATATTAAGTCCAAAAATCTCACAATGATGATTTGGTCTGACATGATTCAGGAAAGAAGCTATAAATCGCTTTCGGCTATCAATAAGCTTCCAAAAGATGTGATTATGCTTGATTTTATATGGTATTTCCATCTTGACCAAGATCTTGAGGATAACCTTTTAAATCACGGGTTCAATGTTGTTATCGGAAATGCATATTCAAGCTACTACCCCAGGTTTGAAACTCGCTCAAAGAAGGAAGGTATAATTGGCGCAGAGGTTTCCGCATGGGTTGCCTGCGATGAGGATACATATTCCTTTGAAGGCAAGATGTACGATTATATTTACATGGCAAACTGTCTTTGGAACAGAAACTATGACGGGGCAATGCGTCTTACATACGATGAAGCAATGCGTTCTATTTTAATTGATACACGCCGCCGCATAGGTGAGCTTGATTTTAACGGTGAAGAAAAGAGACTTTCGTTTAAGTCTGACAGAATTAATGTTCCTGCCGACCTTGTTGGCTATATTCCTTATGAAGAAGCGGCTGTCGTAACAAGCGATATGAGCGAGGTAAGCATTGATTTTAACGGCTATGCAAAGCAGTTTACATTCGTTCAGGCAATGGATGCGGACGCCGACAGATTTGCATGGCTTCCCGCAACCGTGATAGGAAGCTATACATTAAACTATGAGGATGGAACAAGTTACAGCCGTGATATTCGCTTTGGCGACGATATTCACAGCTACCGCTTCAGGTTCGGAACTCCGCTTAAATCTCATCTTTTCAGACATGAAGGATATATAGCATCCTACAGCGCAAGACCGGAATGCGGAAAAACCGCATTTGGTGAGGATTACACACTGTTTGACAACTTTGTAAAAAATCCAACCCCTGAAAAAAAGATCGTTGGAATTACTCTTAAGCACAACAAGAATACAGATGCGAATATCATTTTATTCGATGCAAAGGCTACTGTATAAGTGATTTTGTCTTAATTTATGGCAGTTTAGACATATTTCCGGAAAAGAAAATTAAAAAAATATACAAAATTGCAATTTTTTTATCTGTTGAACTATTGACAAATTAAAGTTGAACTATTGACAAATTAAAATAGTAATGTTATAATTACATTAAGGTGCAATTAATTTGTACTTAAAATTATTATAATTTTTTTGGAGGTATGGGAAATGCTCAAAAAAATCGCGACACTCTTAGTTGTGCTCACAATTGTGAGTATGTTGTTCGTTCCTGTCGCATTTGCCGCCGAAACCGATTTTGTTTATCTCGATATTTCCGAGAACAAAACCGTTTATATCGACGAAGATGCAAAAGGCGTACCCTTTAAGGTTTACGCAGTTCAGGAAAACGGAACAAAGGTTGATGTAAGTGACAGTATTAATTATCCGTACACTATTGCACATGACGGAAGCCAAGACAATACTGTATTCTACATCAAGGATAAAAAGCTTTGGTCAACAGGCAGAAACGGTAAGGTAGTTATAAGACTTTCTTATAAAGCAACAAACAGCACAGGTGAAACGACTCTTGCCGCTGACCTTGTATTTTTCAGACAGAGCTCTACAACCTTAGCAGGTCAGCCTATTGCAGTTGATAGCCCGGATTATCTTGACAACGCTACAACCGCAGCCTACATAACATCAGGTACACCCGGTACTGCTGACGGCGGCCATTTTGACGGTTCTGCATATTCCAATTGGCCTAATAACTGGACGGTTAGGCTTGTGCGTAAGGGTTATGCTACAAACGGTAGTACCACTGCAACGAAATATGAAGAAGGAACTACTGTTGCTTCAACAGGAATAACCGGAAGATGGTGGGACAGCGGATACCGCGGCGCTCAGGTTTGGTTCTATGATGACGGTGTTGCTGAACATTCACCCGGTCTTGCTACCCTAACCTTCTGTGACTCCGTATTGTTCCATCAGGTATCCGGAAGCTTGGCTGAAGACTATGGCTACACTCCCGAACTTAAAGCTAAGTGGGAAGGCATGAATTCATGGGAAGCTTTCATTGGTAAGAATCTAATTGCAAATAAAGATGGCGAATATAAAGGCGGTACTTATTTTCACAATAAAGTAGGTATGTCTGCTTATTGGGGTATCGCAAAAAGAAGAGTAGGCTGGCACCAGTTTGCAATGACTCTTGAAAAGGATCCTTCCGCTGAATACGGCTGGTCGATTTATTCATATCTTGACGGTAAAAACTTCGCTGTATGGAATATTAAACCTTCAACAGCTATGGTTCCTGCAGGAGCAACGGATGCTCACAGTTGGGCTACCATTGAAATCAGACCTAATTACAGTTCTGCCTTCAATAACTATTTAGATGATACTGTTCTTTTGGGTTATGTTGAAGCACCCGATCTTTCCAAGACTCTTACCGGCGCAATCGGTGAAGGCGGTACTGTAACGGTAAACGGTTCTGCTCTTGCAAACGGCGCAACGGTTAAGATTGACGAAGGCACTGATGTAACGGTTGCAGTTACACCTAACGCAGGCTATAATGTAGGCGAAGTTAAAGTTGGCGACAATGTTATTACTCTTAACGCAAGCAACGAGGCTACATTCACAATGCCTGCCGCTAATTCAACACTTACTGTAACATTCTCCGCAAAGGCAACTACACCTTCAGTCGGTGTTCCTAACCCCGAAAACAACTACTTTAAGACGGTTGACGGAGTTGCTACAGCTATCGTTTACGGAAAGCTCGGAGATTTCTATGATCCTGCCTGTGCAGATGGCTACGGCATGAATCTTTGGATTGAAGGCGCTCCCGAGAACAAGCTCCAGCTTGCTGCTATGGCAGATGCTTCTACCGCAGCAGTTGCAGCTCCTAATGCAGCATTTGCAATCAAGGTATTCGGTGACGCTATCACTTCTGCAAACAATTATGTATTCCAGCCCTATGTTGGCTCTACACTCGGTTCTGAGGTAGTTCTTACATTTACTGAATAATACATGAATATAAAGCGGATTGCCAATCGGCAATCCGCTTTTTTTAGTATAAATCTTTAATTATTAATATCCAAGCTCTTCATTTACAAGTATTACCTTAATTCTATCTCTATTGCCTTGTTTTCCCGTTACGAGAAAGCTTGAGCAAATTCTGTCCTTCGATTCACAGCCGGTTCCGATTTTGCCGTTCGGGACAACGCATTTTCCCGTCTTAGCGCAATATGTATCCCGGCTGAGCCTTACGCAATTTTTCGGTGCGGCAACCGTTTTAACCCGAATTACCGCCTCGTCTATATCCTTAACTATTTTATTTATTCCTGCAATTACAATAACACTTTTAGGGCCGAATGTAAGTGCCGCAATACGGTTTCCGTTTCCGTCGACATTATAAAGCTCACCGTTTTCGGTTATTGCATTGGAGGACATCAAAAATGTGTCGGCAAAAAAAGACTTTTGAAACACCTCAATGACCTCATCTCGGGAAAGCTCGGGATTAAACCTGTCGAGAAAATTATAGTTTTCACGAAGGAAATCAATCACCGACAGCTCGTTAAGCGTTACCGAGCCTCCCACAGCCACAGTATCGTTTTCGCCGATAAGCTTTTTCAGCATGGGAATAACATCGTCTTTACTATCCGCAAAATAAACCTGCATATTGTTTTTTTCGAGATTTTCTATCGTTTTCTTAATATCCATTTTTTGCACCTCAAAATCAATAAATATATTAAAACACCAATTATTGCACCTGTTGAGTCAATCAATACATCGCTTAATTCTCCGCTCCTTCCGGGGACGAAGGTCTGATGAAATTCATCACTTGCCGAATACAGAAACGAAGAAACAGCGGATAACACTCCCAAGGGTAAATGCTTTACAATTCCGCTTTGGAAATATGCGTTGCAAAAGAACAATCCGAGTATGAGATAAATCGAAAAGTGGGCGCCCTTGCGGAAGAAAAATTGCAATTCCGCTATTCTTGCAGAACTTACGACTGCTGCCGGCAATCCGAAAATCTTTGCATATATGTTATATAAAAATTCTATAAAGCCGCTGCTTGTTTCGTTCGATTCAACCGCAGGCTGTGACGAAAACCCAAACACTACACACATTATAATTACTACCGCAAGCCACGATAATATAATTTTAACTTTTTTCAATGCTCGATCAGCTCCTTTATTCTCGGAAGGTCATCAATCTTAGATACCAATATACTGCCGTTATGGGATACAACAACCGAGTCGTATATTCCCATTACATTAATTTTTTCACCGGTTGAGTATATGAGACAGTTGCGGCAATTTATAACCGAAGCGTTACCGATTATCACATTGCCGCTTTCATCGCTTTGTCCGTGCATATAGTTATATACCGACTTAAAGCTGCCAAGGTCAATCCAGTCAAGCTCGGCAGGGATAACAATAACCTTGTCGGATTTTTCCATAACACCGAAGTCTATAGAAACATCGGGCGTTACATCAAAGGCTGTTTCTAAATTCAGAAATGCCGTATAAACATCAGGGGCATAATTCTTGACCTCCTGCATGAAAAAACCTGCCTCAAACACAAACATTCCGCTGTTCCACAAATATCCCTGCTCAATATAGGATAGTGCTACGGAAAGGCAAGGCTTTTCGCAGAATTTTTCCGCTTTATATCCACTTCCGACAGCTATCCCGGGCTTTATATAGCCGTAGCCGGTTTCGGGTCTATCAGGCTTTATACCGAATGTTACGATACGGTTTTCAAATTCCAATGCTTTTTCTACGGTTTTATAAAAATTATCAAGCTTTCCTATCATATGGTCGCAGGAGAAAACCGCAACCTTTTCCTTCGGATTAAGTTTTTTTATTCCGTAAACAATCGCCGGAAGGGTTCCTTTCGGCTTTGGCTCGCACAGTATATTTTCATCCGGTAAATCAATTCCAAGCTCGACCGTTTGCTTTCTTACAAGTGTTTTATAGTTTTCTCCCGTCAGAACTATTATATGCTCGGGATCGGAAAATTTAAGACACCGCTTTACTGTATTTTGAAAAAGCGAATACACCTCGCCGTCAAGCTTTATAAATTGTTTGGGTTTTTCTTTGGTGCTTATCGGCCAAAGACGGGTTCCGCCTCCGCCTGCCAACAAAAGAACATACATTCATTTACCCCCTAATTTGACCGTTCCCTCGAATTACATACTTTATTGTGGTAAGCTCATTAAGTCCCATAGGACCTCTCGCATGAAGCTTTTGTGTGCTTATACCGATTTCCGCTCCGAAGCCGAATTCAAACCCATCAGTAAATCTCGTTGAAGCATTGACATATACCGCCGCCGCGTCAACGCAATTTAAGAATTTTTGAGAGTCCGAATAGTTTTCGGTAATTATCGCTTCGCTGTGACCGGTTCCGTATTTATTTATATGGGCAATTGCTTCATCAGTGGACGAAACCACCTTGCAAGATATGCAAAGGTCAAGATATTCCTTGCCGAAATCCTCATCTGTTGCAGGAAATACATCAACAATTTCTCTTGTTTGTTCGCATCCGTACACCGTAACGCCATGCTCGGAAAGCACCTTTACAAGCTTTGGCAAAAACTTCTTCGCAATGTCCTTATGAATAAGAAGCGATTCCGCCGCATTGCAAACAGACGGCCTTGAGGTTTTTGCATTGATAATTATGTCTATTGCTGTTTTTTCATCGAAGTTTTTGTCAACATATATGTGGCAGTTTCCCGTTCCGGTTTCTATTACGGGAACCGTTGCGTTATCCACAACCGACTTTATAAGGTTTCTTCCGCCTCTCGGGATAAGAACATCAAGATAGCCGTTGAGCTTCATCATTTGTAAAGCTGTTTCCCTCGATGTATCCTCAACGAAGGAAATGGCAGAAGTGTTAACGCCATATTCGGAAAGGACATCCTTCATAATGCCGACAATAACAAGATTTGAATTGAATGCCTCCTTGCCACCCTTTAAAAGCACGGAATTTCCGGACTTAAGACAAAGCGCGGCGGCATCGGCGGTAACATTCGGACGTGCTTCGTAAATTATACCTATCGTTCCAAGAGGAACACGCATTTTACCGACCTCAAGACCGTTTGGAAGCCGTTTTGATGACAACAAATCTCCGATCGGGTCGGGTAGGGAAGCAACAACTCTTACTCCGTCTGCCATTTGAGATATGCGCTGTTTTGAAAGCATAAGTCTGTCAATCATGTTTTCGGATAGTCCTGCGGATTTTGCGATTTCAATATCCTTTTTGTTTGCGGATAATATTTTGTCCGCTTCCTGCTCGAATGCACACGCTGTAGAAAGCAATATTTTGTTTTTTACATCGGTTGAAAGGCGGGATGCTTCAAACGATGCCTCTTTTACAAGCCTTGCGGTTTCCAATATGTCAAACATAATATCACTCCTTGTTGATTTGCTTTTTGAAAAGTGTTCCTCTGTAAGAATTATCAAAAATATCGTATAAGATTTCAGGACTTTTTCCGTTTGCCAAAATCATATCACAGCCGGCGGCGGTAGCTATCTCTGCCGCCATGAGCTTTGTTACCATTCCGCCTGTACCGCGGGCACTTCCAGCGCCGCCCGCAAGTGCTTTAACGGAATCGTCAATCTTATCTACCTCGGGAATTAGCGTTGCGTTCGGGTTTTTATGAGGGTCGCTGTCGTAAAGCCCGTCAATATCGGAAAGAAGTATGAGAAGCTCCGCTCCGATCAGCTTCGCCACTACCGCAGACATAGTATCGTTATCGCCAAACTCAATTTCCTCGACTGAAACGGTATCGTTTTCGTTTACAATCGGAATTACCGAATTGTACTGAAACAGCTGCTCGAAGGTGTTGAGAACATTTTCTTTTCTTTCAATATCGGTAATAACATCCTTTGTGAGAAGAATCTGCGCAACATTAAGCCCGTATTCATCAAAAATTTTACTATATATAAACATAAGCTCACACTGCCCGATTGCGGCAACTGCTTGCTTTTCCTTGGTGGAATGAGGTCTTTCGGAAATCCCGAGCTGACCGAGCCCGACGCCTATCGCACCCGAAGATACCAAAACAATATCATATCCGCGGTTTTTGAGGTCGGATATACAACGCACAAGCTTTTCTATTCTGCAAAGATTGAGCCTGCCCGTTTCGTGCGTAAGCGTAGAGGTTCCAACCTTAACGACTACTCTTTTAACAGAATGCATCTATGTAACCTCCGTAAAATGAATTAATTCTTATTATACTATACATTTCTGAAATTTGCAATAAAATTTGATAAAATTTATAAGGTATTGTAAAAATATATAAAAAATCACTTGCCGTATCTTGACAAGTGATTTCAATGCGGCGAGTGATGTTAAATCCGAACCCAAGGCAGAATTTTCTATTTCCTCGAAGGTAATAGTTACTGTACCGCCTTTGTAGTTACAATCAATTATAATTTTGTCATATAATAAGTAAACAGAGTTAAGAAAGATGTTTACAAGCCTTCTGCGATGTTCCAATTAAGAGCCACTTGCGGTATTATGGGATTGTAATACGTTTCGGTACATGCAAATATATCGGTTTGCGCTTCAGCTTTTGTTTCGTAATGCTTGTGATGAATGAGCCAGCATTTTGACAGCTTAAAGGTTCTCGGCAAGCTGCTTGCGAAGAGCTCGGTTTTCAGCTTCAAGCTCACGCTGACGCTTGTCGTTGCGGTTTTGCCTGTAGGTTGCACCTGCTGAAAGCCGGCGCGTTTGAGTCATGACTTAAGAGTGTCGATGCATATCCCGAGTTCGGCAGCAACCTCTTTGGAAGGGCGACCTTGCTCGATGACCATTTTAATCGCACCACTATTAAATGCCTCGTCATAGCGAGGTGGCATTGTTCCTTTTTTGGTTGACATAAAAATTCCTCCTTTGATTTTGGATTTGTTTGTATCAATTCAATTATATCACACTTTTTCTGCCAATCAAATCTGGGAAGGAGGCACGATTGCTTTACGTTGAAGTCAAAAAAGATTAAACTTTAGGAAATATCATTAAAACTTTGTCTTACGCCTGATACAATAGAAAATTAATATAAAAGCAATGAGGAAAATTAGAAAATATTTATAAGAAAAAACTCTTAAAACTGAAAAAGCCCGAATATTCAAGCAAAATTCAGATTGCATATTTGGGCTTAATACAACAAGACTGATGTTTCCGTAATTAATTTCATTGGTAAATTCCTACCCCCGTTTTTGTGCATATGGAAAAATTTGAAAAAAATGGATCAAATTCTTGACTTCACTCGCTTTTAGTGTTATAATTTAATAGGTAGTAACATAATTACTTGATGACCACATAATGATAATTATGTGGAATTTAACTGATGAAGGCGTATTTGGCATAATATATGCGAACTGTATGAAAATATAAAAATTGCGATGTCATAATTAGAATACTGGAAAGATGAAAATTAATTTTGCATATAAATGTGAATATGAAGGAGAAATAACAAAATGAAAAAGTTTAAAATGTTTATATTATTGTTGTGTTGTTTCACGATGCTATGCTTTCCTTGTCAGGCGGAGACATCACCACCGCATTTTGAGGTGAGTGCAACAGCTGATGCTGTAAAAGTGGATGATATTATATATCTGCTTGTTAATCTAAAAGATAATGCAGGTTTTGGTGCTGCACAGTTTTGTGTCACATATGACAAAGATAAGTTGTTATTAGAGAATGCAACATTGGGTGAACTTATACCAAGCGGAGCTATTACTTCTATAAACACAGACATTATCGGCGAAATAAATTTTTCTGTAATATCCATTCAGGACATAACTGATAGTGGAACGTTGTTGGTGTCAAAATTCAAGGTACAGGATGGCGGAACAGCCAAATTTGATTTTAAGTTGCTTGCTTATGCTGACAGTACCGGCACAAGCCTCAACTCAACAAGTAACGATACCGAAATCGTAATAGAATCAGATACGACTTCAGATGAATCAGAAAATGAATCTGCAGATGTTCCTGAAATCGATACACCGAGCGCAAGACCGAGTGGTGGTACAAGCACTAAACCGGCAAAACCAACCGATACTAAAAAAGAAGAAGAAAAAATAGAGCCCATACAACCCGAACCACCAAAAGAAAACAAGCAGATTTCTTTTTCGGATATAGCAGAAACCCATTGGGCATACAATCAAATTCACAAAGTTGCGGAAATGGGCTTGTTCAGCGGAACGGGAGAAAATATTTTCTCGCCTGATTTACCGATGACAAGAGCAATGTTCGTAACGGTGCTTCACAGATATGCCGGTAGTCCCGAAGCAGAAAAATCAGATTTTTCCGACATTGAAGATAGTTGGTACACAGATGCAGTTTCGTGGGCAGCACGGAATGGAATTGTATCGGGCACCGGAGAAAACAAATTCTCACCGGATGAATACATAACACGAGGGCAGATTGCTACCATACTTTGCAGATACAAAAATGGTAAAAGCCTTGATGTAAATTCTATAAATAGTTTCAATGATTCGGGCACAATCCCTGATTGGGGTAAAGAGTCAATTGCTTGGGCAATTGAACAAGGACTAATTATGGGGCGCACCGATGGCAATATAGCATTTAACGACAATGCCACAAGAGCAGAAACAGCGGTTATATTTACAAGATTTTTAAATATAAGATAAGAAAGGAAAAGGCAAAATGAAAAGTATGAAACAAATTATTTCAATCCTTTTAACTTTGGCAATGACAATGAGCATGGTAACAATACCTGCTCTTGCCGAAGAAGCAGAAATCGAAAAGGTTATAACAGATAATACTGTTTTAACAGAACCTTTCGATGTAACAAACGAAGAAGAGGTCGATGCAGGTCTTTATCCTTATGACCAGAAGACTGTTATTGTAAAGCTTGCCAAAAAGGCTAATGCAATAGATGTGGAAGGCATTGTACGCATAGAATATCTTTTTAAAGCAAAAGACGGATTCTGGTACACTGCACATCTTGCAGATGGTGTGACACCTAAAATGGCAATTGAAGCTTTGCGAAGCACATCTTCTGTTTTACTTGCAGAATATAACTTCCTGTATGAAACAGGTGCGACAACTCTTTGTGATAACGAGGGTGTTTCTGCAGACGTAAGCAGTAATGGCAAATCCAAAGACCAGTGGCACTTAGATAGTTGCGGCTTCCAGAAAGCGTGGAAAAAGCTGAAAAACGATAAGAAGAACCCCGGTGGTGATTCAGGCGTTATTGTTGCGGTTATCGACACCGGTGTTGACTATGACCATGAAGATTTAAAAAACAATATGTGGACGAATCAGGGCGAAGTTCCCGGTGACGGTATAGACAACGATAGAAATGGCTATGTAGACGACTACTATGGTGTAAATATCGTTGCTAAAAAAGGCAATGGTGATGATGACCATGGTCATGGCACACATGTTGCAGGTATCATTGCGGCAGGCAATAATAATGTAGGTGTTGTTGGTCTTGCTTATAACACCAAGATTATGGCAATCAAAGCAGGTCAGGCGAGCGGATATTTCTTAAATACCGATGTTTGTAAAGCTATTGACTATGCAAGAGAAAATGGTGCAGATGTAATCAATATGTCATTTGGTTCTACTGCAACAACAATTGCAGTTCAGGATGCTTTAGAAGAAGCATACACCCATAGTGTGCTTGTTGCGGCTGCGGGTAATGATAGTGCGCCAAACGAAGGATTACCTTGCTACCCTGCGGCATATAGCTTTGTATTAGGTGTAATGAGTGTTGATGACTACGGCGTAGAATCATCTTTTACAAATTATGATGTAAAAAGGTTTAATGATGTCGAATACGAGCTTTATGCACCGGGTAATGCAATTACAAGTACCATTCCTAATGATAAATATGCAACATGGAATGGTACATCTATGGCGGCACCGATTGTTTCTGCTATGGCGGCGGTTATAAGAAGTGTTTATAATGACTCTGATATGTATCCGACAAAGTTTATCTACGGTCAGCTTGCATCAACATCCGAAAGATATGCAGAATGTTGTGATCCGGATTCACATGGACCTCACAACCTTCCTCAGATTGCAAATCTCTATGATGCACTTTACAAACTTCCGCATCCTGAAATTTCTGTAAGTAATTACACAACTTTTGATACATCAGATATTGATAAAAATAACAACGGTGACGGCACAATCGACTCAGGTGAAACAATTACGCTTGGTTTTGAACTTCGTAACCGTTGGGGTATGAGCGAGGATACAATTGTTACAATTGATGCTCTTTCTCCTGCCGATATTCCAAATCCTTATGTTGAATTTTCTGCAGATGGTGAAAAATTTGGTGATAGTGCAAGTATAAACTATAAGAGTGTTGGTACATACTCAACACAGGACTGTGGAAAAATTATTGAGAATGATTTATGGACGGGATGGGAAAATCCTTTCTATTTAAAGGTTGCACAAGATGCACCAAATGAAACAATTCTTGCAATCAATGTAAATGTATCTTGCAAAAATGCACTTGATGAAGAGGATAAATCAACATATTCATCAAATGCGACAATAAATCTTATTGTTAAAAACGGAATTATTCTCCCTCAGATTATTGACGAGGATATGACACTTACAAAAGATAACTATTATATTATTCAGAACCAAACTGTTATTGAAGAAGGTGCAACAGTTACAGTTACCGAGGGCACTAATATTCAGTTCTGGACAAATGATAAAACAGATGCTTATGCCGATCAATATATGGCAAGTCTTGCCGTAAAGGGAAAACTAAATTGTATCGGCACAGAAGAAGAACCTGTTAAAATTTTTCCGAGTGACTTGATGGGAAATTACCGTGTGGAAATTTATCAGGACGGCGGAGAAATATACTATAATCATACAAATATTACAAATTTATTCTCTGAAACCGACAGTTACAATAGTAAACGTGCATTTACAAAGGCTGAAAATTGTGTGTTTAATCAAAATTATAAAGGTTATTTGTCATACAGATATCTATATAATGGCAAAATAGAATCGAATAGTAGCTCTCCTGAATTTAATGGTGGTTTTGCTAAAAATTGCGTGTTTTATAAGCTTGGCACCGACTATTCAAACGGATGCTACTTGAATATCAATTGTGACACTTGTATTTTTGTTGACAGCAATATTGAATTTGACATCTACGGTAAAAATACATTTGAGAATTGCGTTTTTTATGGGAATAACAATTATTGGGATAGCACATCAAAAGGAGGAACAAGTTCCTATAAAGTATGTCAATTTCAAATAAGCTCACTTGAAAAAGTTGCACGAGATGAAGTGAGTGGAAATACATATTTAAATGTAGAAGCCGTGTTGACCTGTAATGATATAAAGCCTATAAACAAATTGGCAGAGTTTATGGGCGGTCATTTAGCATATATCGAAACTAAAGAAGAATTGGAATTTTTGAAAAATTCCGGGATGTATGGTATTCTTGGTGCAAAATACGAAAACAAAAATTACCAATGGTTAAATGGAGATAAAATTAATGATTTTGTTACACCGTCAAATTCTGATGTATTTGGTTACTTGGCTCTTTTCAGCGATGGTACCGTGAAGAGTATTAAGAGTGGTTACGGTTCTTATGTCATCGAACTCCCTGATGAAATTCATATAGAAGAACTTTCTTTTGCAAAAGAAAGCGTTATAATGGATACCTCTGTTACTTATCAAGCAAATGCACAGATTTATCCTTCAACTGCAATGGATAAAAAAGTTCTTTATTTCTCAAGCAATACTGCTGTTGCAACTGTTGATGAAAACGGACTTGTAACACCGATTACAGCAGGTACTGCTACAATTTATGCCTTCTCTGAAGATATGCAGGTATCTTCATCCATGGAAGTTGTTGTAAAAGACGAAGTTAAGGCAACTAAAATTAACGTTCCTGAAAAACTGAAAATAAATATTGGAGAATCTGCAAGCCTGAATGCTTCAGTTATACCTGCAAACACAACCAAAAATCCGACATATATGAGTAGTGACGAAAGTGTTGCAACTATCGACACAGTTGGGAATATTACAGCAGTTTCAGAGGGTGAAGCGGTTATCACAGCATCTGTTTCAAATGGTGATGAAGTTTTAACTGCCGAAACTTTAGTTTCCGTTGTAGTGCCTGTAGAAACAATCAAATTTGACAGAGAAGTGTTTTATGTTAAACCGGGTGAAACAAAAGAAATTTTACCTGTTATAACTCCTGATAATGCAACTAATCAGAATTTGATTTGGGATTCTTCAAATCCTGAAATTTGTTATGTAAATGAAAATGGTGAGCTTGTTGGTGTATCGGAAGGTGCGGCTACCTTAAAAGCGACTGTTGAAAATACAGATTTATCGGCTTATGTAACAGTTTATGTCAGCAATGAGTATAGCTCTGCTCCTAAAATTGTAAAAGCATGGCCTTGTTCCGATGACTACAATAAAGGTTTGTTGTATATTATAACTGAAGATGGCAATCTTTGGCAATGGGGATATAACTCACGCGAGGGTGTGACTTATAAAAATGCTTCCAGAATTGATTTGTATAATGAGAATAACGAAAAAATAGAAGTAGCATCTATGGCATACTATAAAGGGAATAATTATTATAGTGTTGTTCTTGATAAAAGCGGGAGTTTATATAGAATTCGCACTGGTAGTCGCTACTTTCTAAGTAAAAATAGTGTACTTTCAAAAATAGCTGAAAACGCTGTGAGTCTTATCGAAGATGAAAGCACTTCGAGTCCTTCTGATTGTATAGCCATTATGCAAGATGGTTCAGTGATGGTGTTTGGAAATAACTGGGGTGGCAAACTTGGCGTTGGTGGAAGTGGGCAGTACATCGAAGATGGTGTAATCGTACGCCTTGATAACGGAGAGAAAGTTGTTGACGGGTACAGTTATGAAAACAAAACATATTTGCTGACAGAAAACGGTAATATGTATACTGCCGGTGGAAACTATGAAGAATTTACCAAGGTGTATGAAAATATTGAATATCTTAAGAATGGATACGCATATACAAACACAGACTACTGTAAGCTTTCTGATGCAACAAGTGGATTTAAACCTATTAAACATACGGGTATGATTAATGACAGTGTATATATAGAAGACGGGAAGGTATACTATTCCGAAACTAAAGCACTTTCACTCGACAATATTGTGGATGGTGTTCAATACTACACTGACTATCCTGCTAGCTGTTGTTTTCTGTTTATAACAGAAGATGAAGCATTATATTATTTACAAGGAACTTCAATTAATGACGACTCCAATCCCCAAAATATAAAAATATCGCCACTTTATATTGAAACACCACCTTCTTTAAGAGAAAACGGAACTAATCTATTAGATGTAGTTTGCGATGATAACGGCAATATAACTTCCGCAATATTGAAGGATGAACAGCTTACGCTTAACTTTGATTCAAATCTGACTGCCGGTGACCAATATAATTATATAAATGTAATAGAAAATGGTGTACAGGTAGCTGCTAAGAAAAACCTTGACCTTAATAAGTTAACTGTTCAGATTACAGGTGGATTTATTGAAGGTACGCAATATGTTTTGACAATTCCGGCAAAGGCATTAATAAACGACTCATCTATTTCAAATGAAGAAATCACAATAACATTTACTTATCAGCCGGATGGGAAAGATGTTGAAGAAGATGAAACTCCTGTTATTCCTGAAATTCCGGAAGAAAATGAGGAACAAAGCGAACAAAAACACATTCACGAGTTTGAAACAGAAACGGTAATGCCAACACTTGAAGCAGAAGGAAAAATTACAAATATCTGTGAATGTGGCGTAACAGCTGAAACAATTCTTCCTAAAGTAATTGAGCGCGATAGCTTTACTGCAGAAGATTACACCAAGCTTTATAACGAATTTGTTGAAAAGGGCTTCAATACTTATGTATCAGGAAGTGCCATTCTTAACCGACTTAATGACGATGATGTTTCAAAATGGCTCAGAATAACGGCACCGGAAGGTGAACAAAAATATGGCTTTGGCGGAAACTACTGGGGCACAACAAATCCTGAGCTTATCAATCATCAGATAGTTGACTACAATGACTTTATCACTTTAGGTGATATTAACGAGGGTGAGATTTTAACAAAAGCTCCCGAAAACACCTTCCCGTTTGTAACAGAAGCATATCTTCTTGATGCTGCGGGCGAAGTTCAGAGTATCGTATCAGGTGGTAAGGTTAAGTTTGTTGTTAAATTCAACCGTGATATGGATACTGTATACGGAGCAAAGGTGTTCTTCGGAAGCTCATATCCTTATGCGGAATATGAAATCGAAGGTTCATTTGCAGATGCAAGAACCTGGGTTGGTGAAACAGAGCTTAAAACTGTTATCGAAAACGGCTATCAGTTTATAAGAGTTACAGACGGTCGTACAGCAGCTGATGAAAACGGTGAACATCTAAAGCTTTATGATGACTGGGCAAGATTTGGTTTTGAGATTGATACCACAACTGCAATGGCAATGATGATGCAGGGTTATGCAGATAACGACGGCATTCATTTAGAGTGGATGCAGGACGATTATGATACCCTTGCAGGTTACAATGTATATCGCGCAGACAACGAAGACGGTAACTATGTAAGAATCAACAAAACAATCATTCCGTCTGACGAAAACACATTTACAGACACAGATGTTGAACCCGGTAAAAAGTATTACTACACATTTACTGTAGTTTTAACCGATGCTACCGATTCAAAGCCTGCAGGCAAGATTTCTGTTACTGCAAAGGATACTATGGCACCTGATGTTTACCATTCACCGGTATATACCGCAACAACAGGAAATAAGGTTATTATATCTGCAACAGTAAGTGATAATATTGGTATCGAAAACGCTACGCTTTATTACAGAGTGAAAGGCACAGACGAGTGGAAAACTGTTCAAATGAGCAAATCAAACAGCAAGTACACTGCTTCTATCCCTGCAGCTTTTGTGACAACAGAGGGTATAGAATATTATATTTCTGCATTCGACGGTGTGAACTACACCTTTGCAGGAAGTCATACAAGCGAAAATCCGTATGAAATTACAGTATATCAGGCAGTTGAAAATAATGCTAAAGGTGATGTTGACGGTGATGGAAACATAACCGTTCTTGATGCATTGAAACTTCTTAGGGCTATCTATGACGAAAGTCTTCTAACTCAGGAAGAATTCTTAAGAGCAGATATCAATGGTGACGGAAGTCTTTCTGCAGTTGAGGCACTTCGTATTTTGCAATATGCTAACAAAACTATCAGTAGTGTATTGTGGTAATGCGGAGGAAAGTTAATGAAAATTTCAAATAAATTATTGAGCCTTATGTGTATTGTGGCACTGCTGATTTCAGCAGTGCCTACGGTACAAGCGCAAGCAACACCGACTTTGTATTTTACTAATACTACTTTAACAGCAGGTGGTTCTTCTGCGTATTGTTATTTGAAAATGGATAATGCTGAGAATATTTCTGCAATGGATTTTCGCATCCTCTATGATGCAGAAAATATAGAGTTAGAAAAGATTTCTAAGACTGGAATTTCAAATCAAAGTGATGTAACAATTTCAATCAACAGTTCCGAAGCGGGGGTTATACACGTAACTCTTGTTTCACGAAATGGGTTAAACGGTAATAATTATTTTCTTTTAATGTATTTTAAGGCAAAGGAATCGGCTAAACCGGGCACATATCCTATATCGTTGCTTGTAACTGACATTTATAATTCATCACTCGATTCAGTTATTGCTACAACTCAAAATGGTACAATCACCGTAAAAGAAGGTACTCAAACAGTAAAAAATATAAGTTTTTCAAGTACGGTTTCACCATCTTCTCTGAAAGTTGGAGAAACAGTAAATTACAAATTAAGTGCAAGTAACTTAAATAGTCTTTCTGCAGGAACATTTGATTTTACATACGATGAAAATAAACTGAAGCTTAATGATGTTACATTGTCTTCTGCGATGCAAAATACGGTTTGCGATATCAACGATTCTATTGTCGGCCTTGTTAAGGTATCATTTGCGTCGGAGAAAGCCATTACATCGGGCGCTAATATGGTAACACTTAACTTAACTGCAAATGCGGCAGGTGATGCGGAAATTAGTTTTGTACCAAAGGATTTGTATGATTATTCATTTAATGGTATGTCGGGTAACACCCTTTCAAAATCCGTTTCAATTGCCGAGCCTGAAGTTGTGATAGATTATCCTGATTTAAAGATTGTTCCTCCTGAGAATATTTTCTCGGATAAGGAATTTGAAGTTCAGGTTCAGTTAGAAGGCGGTAGCGGTATCCGCGCTGGTGATTTTGTTGTGAATTACGATGATTCTGTTTTTGAATGTGTCGGCGTGAATGCCGGAACTATTAGCGGTGCGTGGATTGTTACAGATAAAAACTTTTTAGATGGTAAAGCAAGATTTTCCTTGATGTCAAATATTGATATAGCAGAAGATTCTGTTTTAGCAACACTTACCTTAAAATCAAGAGAAAATATTGATTCCAAATCCAGTATTACCATATCGGGTTCGGGTGTAAACGATGTTAAGTTCAACACTGTAACACTCGAATATGTTGGTGCCGAAATCAAGGCCGTTCGTCCCGAATACACAGTTAATTTCTATGATGAAGACGGTGTAACTCTTTTGCTTACACAAAAAGTAATGTCGGGAAACAGTGCCATAGCACCTGATGTTGTTCAGATTAAGAAGAATAACAATTCAAACCATCTAAAATTCTCAGGATGGGACAAAGATTATTCCAAAATCACAGATAATACGTACATTACTGCAGTGTATACTGAAGAAGCACATAAGTCAGTTACTGACAAAGCTGTAGCACCCACATGTACAGAGCCGGGTATGACTGAAGGTAGTCATTGCTCGGTTTGTAACGAGGTGTTAGTTGCACAACAAGTAATACCGGCAGACGGACATAAGTCAGTTACTGACAAAGCGGTAGCACCCACTTGTACAGAGCCGGGT
>CABUMF010000040.1 GCA_902492655.1 uncultured Eubacteriales bacterium
CGTTTTGCGGATTGACGGTAACCTCCCAGAACACATCGTCCGGCACAAGAGTATCAAAGTTTGCAAGAGTCGTATTTTCATCACCATATGCCATTAGGAAGGCAGGAATAGTGCGGGAAAAGCCTCGCAGATGGTCACGGACGCTGCCCTCGATAGAATCCTTTTCAGCATTCAGCTTCTCGGTTTCTACAGTTTCAACAATAGTTTCCGCAGCCTTTTTCACAGTCTCATCGCTGTGAAGTTTCTTATTGATATTGTCTACCATATCCCGATAGCTTTGGAGACGCCGAGCAGCATAATCTTCATCAATTTGTGTAATTTCTGCCATTGTGGCACCGGACTGCTGTGCTTCTTGAATTCTGTCATTGCGTTCTTTGACAAGCTTGTGGTCACGAATTGTATAATCACCGTACTCACGGTTTACAACGGTATCTGTAGTTTCCTGAATCTTACGCTCCAACTGATTCTGTGTAGATTTTCTCAAATCGCTGCCATACTGCGCTTTTGCGGATTCCATGAGCGTGTCTGCAATCGGTCTTGAGAACTGCTCTCGCAGTGCCTTAAGCTCTTCCTTCTTAGGATTTGGTGTCATTTCTGCATTCTTCTGAATTTCCTCTACGGCTGCCGTCAGTTGTTCCTCTACATCTGCATAAACCTTATCACCGAAAAGCTCACTTGCTGTTCCAATGACCTGTTCTCTTGGGATTTCAACCTCGCCGTTCTCATTCAGATTCAAACTATCTGCCGTAGTCTCATCCACGGGAGCATGTGCGAGGGTTTTCGGTTCTTCAATTGCCTGCATATTGTTAATAATATCAATGATTTCCCTGGGTGCGCCGAAAATGCCGCTGATGTTGGCAAACAGGAAATTGGACATAAAGCCACGTTCCACGACCTCCCTTGCGTGAATATGGCGTGGAATTGTGAGAACCTTTTCCGCATCCAGCTCTATCATGGAGCCTTCTTCATCTTCACCGTAAACCGGGAAGAAATTAAGAAGTTCCCTCACATGCTGCTTTCTATGATCAAAGTCGCCCTTGTCACCGGAAGTTTCCGGAATAAGGTCATTAGCGAACTGCTCGAAAATCGTAAGGGTACGGGCAGGGTCAAAATCAAATACATAAGCATTATGTTTCCTGTACGAATTACCGGCACTGTCAGTGAACAGGCACGGATTCTGCGCACGGAAAGCCGCCTGCATATAAAGAGCAGGGCTTGCCATATTTGAGAGCATGAGAACCGCCGTCCATTCCGGTATTGTCACGCCCGTAGTGAGCTGTCCTACTGAAAGCGTGATGGTCTTGTCATGTTCGGCAATCGCCTTTGTTACCTTGTTATATGACTTCTCGTTCTCGTCATCATCATCTAATTTTCCATCACCCGCCGCAAGAATGATCTCATAATCTTTGAATATGGGATGTAACTTCAGCTTCTTTGCAAGAGCCTTTGCGCTTGCCACACGGTTCAATATCCAAAAAGTGTGTTTTAATTCGTCACGAAGTTCCGGAGTGGAAAAAGGAAACTTCTCTTGTCGTGTCATTGCATCGAGGAATTTGTCAACATCCGAGTCATGTATAAATTTTCCGGACTCATTCGTCTTGAAAAACTCATTTAGGTCAAAAGCATATTCCTCAATATCGTCATCCGCAAGTTCGATGCCTCTTTTCACCCTGTCACGGACAATGTCGGACATCTGATAGGTAAAAAGAGAAAGACGCGGTAAATTTTCATAGGGGTTCTCTATCTCGTTGGAAGCGTCCCAGTCACGCTTCTTTTTCTGCTCATCGGCATATGTCCAATTATAGAAAGCACTCTCCGGGAATTTGTCATTCGCCAAAGCCTTAAACGGTGTGCCGGAAAGATGCAGCGTCCATTTGCGGCGGATATGATTAAATGCCGTATCGGTTTTATAGGTATCAACGCCCTCGTGGGCTTCGTCCACGATAAGGACATCCCATGTCAGACCTTTTTCGGCACTGATTTCAGAAAGCTTGTCAAAATGGCCGCCAAAATAAATAGAACCTTTCAAATCCTGCAAGCTGACAAATTCAATGCAGCCCTTTGTATTCTCATCGATCTTTGATATGTATTCCTCACGGCTGTAGACAAACTTTCTGTCCTTGATTCCGTCTACATTGCTCACAAAGATATAGCCGGACTGCGGACCGAAGAAAGTCTCGTAATCCGAATACCAGGAATTTGCGATTGCCGGACGGTTCGTTACGATTAGAATATTCTTTGCACCGAGCTTCATGCACAGGTCGTAGGCAGAGAGCGTTTTCCCGAAACGAGGCTTTGCGTTCCACAAAAATTCAGCATTCTCTCGGTCGCTGAAATACTCAGCCGTCCTCTGCACAGCTTCCGCCTGTTCATCACGAAGCTTATAAGGAATCACGGCATCGGCATCATCTTCCGATACTATACCATGATTTTGTGTAAAGTCAATAAAATTCCCGCGAGCAGTATTTGGCTCAATGAAAAACCATTCCGTCCCCGCTTCACGGGAGATTCCGAGCTTCTTCAGATAAGCATGGAAGTCCTTATCCGTAAATGTTCCGTAGGGCTCCGTCATAAACGCAGCACGCAGCGCCCACCAAGTCTTATGCGCAACACCGACAGTGTGCGTCTGCTCGTTGATACGAGTCTCCACATCACGCTCAGTAAAACCTATCTTTGTCCAGCCATCATGTGCCGAAACTCCGGGAGTGGTATAGGCATAGCACTGCGGAATGACCTTTGAGGCTGTTTTAATCTTAATCGCTGCCATTATGCCATCTCCTTTACATGCGTTTCTATAAACTCGATTTCTTTCTCGTCCAGACCGTATTTTCGATAGAGTTGTAGGTCAATTTCGTGGATAGACTTTGACCAGTCAATGTCGGAGGCGGTGGTAAAGTCTTGCATGGGAACGAATTTCCAGACAGTTTTCTTATTATCCTGAGTAATTTTTAATATACCTAACATTGCTCGTGCAAACTTTGACTCAACATATTTCAAAAGCGCTTCTGCTTCAGCTTTTGTATCAAATGCCCCTATGCTAATGAATGATTGTGTATGCCCGATTAAGGGCTGCCCGATTAAGGGCGTAGAAAGGACTTCACCTAAAGCACCTGAACCATTAGATTTAGGAAGAATTACCTTCCACTTTTCCAAATTCTTATGTTGCTCCACATAGTCACGCCGAATAAACATGTAGGTTCTTTCATTTGCTTTTCGTCCCAGAATCTTGATATAAGTTTCCGAATCATGTGGACAATCTTTAAAGAAAACGATTCCCTCTAATTTATCGAATATATTTGTCGTAAGGTCAAAATCATGCCCCTTGCTTAACACGCCATAGTCTTCATCAACATACTTGAGTTCAGGGTGCTCATCATGTAACTTTCGCGTAAATCGGTAACTTTCCGGGGCATATACCAGTTCGCTCAGAGCTTTTGTTTCTGGTGTTATTACTTTTCTTTTGATTGTCCTTAGTTCTTCAAAATGAGTAAATGCTCCTATGGAGCCAAAGTATTTACTCTCATCCCGGTATGTGATTGCTATGCCACCCTTAATATCCGTGTTCGAGAAAATCTTAGAGCTATCTTGTTCAAAATATGACACTTTAAAGTGCTCATCATTAAGCATTTTCTCATTCCATGCTTTTGGAGTTTTACCTGCATTGAACAAAAAACGTGCAGGGGTTATAAGTTCAACCTTGCTGCCAACTTCATATGCAGCGTCCATAAAAGCATGATATACAGGCTTATCAGATGTATCTCTGGCTTCTTCCTGATACGGTGGATTTCCAATCACATAATTGAACAGTTTCTTTCCCATGACTTACATCTCCTTCAATTTCCTGAAAAGTATGGAGTTTTTTGCTCTCCAGTCAAATATTCTGCACGGCACGGCTTCCGGCTCATCTTCACTTTCATCCTCTATGCCAAGCATATCAAAGAGCGACAATTGCAGGAACTCCCCATAGGGTTTTCCCAGCGGCACAGTGTCTTTGAGACCGTCCATCTGCCAGATGTTCCAGGCGATTTTGTTTGCTATTTGCCGCAGAAGCTTTTCGTCCGGACGCTTCTCCCAGCGTTCTTCGTAGTAATCCAAAAAGGTCAAAAGCAGATTGATTCGTGCAATCAGAACGTTGTCGCCCTGGTATTCATAGCCATAGGATGCCTCGAAAGCACGAATCGTCCACTTCAGCCACTCCTCATATGTATCGGTATTTTCATTTACGATTCTAAGTTTCCTGTCAAGCATTCCGATGCGCCGTTTCGGTGGAACAATCAGTTCTCCTGTTGATACGTCATAGCGGGAAACCAGATACGGAGCCTCGCCGCAGGTGATTTCAAGTCTACGGGAATCCACATATTGCTGCCATTTTTTTTGCTTTGGAAATTCAATTTTTCCTTCTGTGATCGTCCAGGTGTGATCCTTGTTTTCAGCATTGAATACATCTTTGCGACCGAACCAGTCCTCGTCGCAGTGATTGTTCATTAGGTTACATAACCTCGCAGGAGTGAACACCTCCGCTTTTTTTCGTGTCCGCTGTGCCTGCGCTTCCTGCGATTTTTGTATGCGCGGGCGTATAGTATCGGCGCGTCGCAGCAGAGAATTTACATTCATTTGCACCTTGTCTGTGAATCCTTCACCAAACTCCTCATAAGTGTCTGTAGCCCAGATGATATTCTTTTTTGTCGATTTATCTTGAAGCAGCAAATCCAGCACATTTGCGACCGGGTAGCTGCTTATGTCTATCAGTTTTTCCAACGGCTGGGAGTCCCTCCTTTCTGAAATCAGTACGGTTATTCATCTGTCATCGTTTTTGCTTTTTATTTAATTTCCACATTTCCCTCGAATTTCGGTTTGAAGTCATCATCGACGCAAGAGCCGATAATTGATACCCTTGCCGACCTTCCTTCCTCTGCTCTTACAAGTGTGGGAGTTTTTTCGGTAAAGGTTGTTCCCGAAAACAGCACATTTGTCTTTTTGTATTCAATTCCGTCCGTTTCTATGTTTTTCAGCAAAATTTCACTGTCGCCCACAACGGAATTTATAACCTTTATGTTGTCAATGGGTGTAACGGCGCTTATAAACACCGGTATATCGTTCTGAAAATAAATATTTTCAAATATAATGTTTTCCTGAACGGGAGACTCTGCGCCGGGGTAATAGCTTCTTGAATAATTATCCTTATCAAAATGGAGAGAGAATGCGGTGGGACGCTTTTTCTGAAGAAAAATGTCCTTAAAATGAATGTTTCTGCAACCGCTTCCGTAAACAACATCGTCCTGAACCATAACCCAGCGTATTCCGTCATATTCTTCTATGCCGCTTTCGTGCGTTGGAGGTGTAACGGATTTGAAAATCCTACCGTCAGCCGGCATGATTACTCTGTAAAGCCTTCTGCCGTATGAAACAGTATCGGAATTCTGAACCTCCATTCCAGGCTTCCACTCACCCCATGCGCCTGCAAGAACTCTGCAAAAATACCCCGTTGTATCTAAATCATCCATATCGTAGCAGTCTTCTATAATTCCGTTTTCAATCCAGCCCAACTGTGGATTTGAGGTGGAGTAATCATGAGCATTAAGTGCAATCGGGTCATCAAATGTTTTGAATATTCCGTGGCGGATAACGAATTTATCGCCTCGCCCTAAGTGAACTGCGTCCTTTTTGCCCTCAATTCTGACATTTTCTATGATAATATTATGGAAGGTGCAAACATGAATTCCGAAATTCGCCGTAGGCAAATCCATAATCTCAAAATCTCTTATTTCAAGATTTTTGATGTAAAAAAACGAAACGTGTCCCCTAAGCCCCGGAACATACAGCGGACTTTGACTGTCGGCTACCACACCGTCGCAGATTATCCTTACGCCGATAAGCTTTATGTTTTCAGAGTATTCTCTTGTAAGCGCGCCCTTATTTGCAAAAACATATGTAGTGTTTTCACATTTTTTTCTTCTTAAATACACGCCGTTTGCGCATATTATGCTTGTGTTGCTTCCGAGCATAATACATTCCGATATATCATAAATACCGGGCTCGCTTATGTAAATATCTCCTCCCGCATCACACGCTGCCTGAAGAGCGGCGGAGTTTTCCGTTCCGCTTTTTCCTGTCTCAAAGCCGTAATCCTTTGCATTAATCATATAACTATTCCTCCGTTTATATTCAGCACTTCGCCTGTGACAAATTTTGCTCTTGCGATGTATAGAATACCCTCCGCAACATCCTCTGCCGTTCCGATTGCCCCAAGAGGTGTTTCTTCGGAAAGTGCGCAAAAATCCTCCTGTGACAGATTTTTGGTCATGTCTGTTTTTATTACGCCCGGTGCAACGCAGTTTACTCTTATCCCCGACGGTCCGAGCTCCTTTGCAAGAGCCTTTGTAAGCCCTATTATTCCTGCCTTTGATGCGGAATATGCCGCCTCGCACGAACCTCCCGTAACACCCCACATGGAGGATATATTCACTATCGAGCCGCACTTTTTGTTCACCATATCGGGCGAGAACAGCTTAATACAGTTAAATGTACCGGTAAGGTTCACATCCAAAATTCTCTGCCATTCCTCGATTTTCATATCGGACAGAAGCCCCCAGTAAGATATTCCGGCGTTGTTTACAAGAATATCCACAGAACCGATTTTTTTCTTTGCTTCAAGCATGGCGCCGAGGTCCGAAACATCCGCCATTATTGTGTTAATGCCGATTTTTTCAAGTTTTTCTGCTTCATCCGAGCTTTTTACATATGTCACAAAAACCTCGTAACCCGATTTTTTAAATAGAATTGCGGCTTGTCTGCCGATTCCTCGTGTTCCTCCGGTTATCAAAACTCTTTCCATAAATTTCTCCGTTTTATTTTATTTTGTCAAGCGCATCATTTGTCAGTATTTTTTTGATGTTAAGCAAGAACAGCACAACTGCCGTTACGGCTGAAATAACATCCGAAATCGGCTCCGAAAAGTAAACCCCGTCCGTGCCGAAAAATCCGGGCAGAATAAGCGCAAGGGGAATTAAAAGAATGATTTTTCTGAGCGCCGCAATAAACAGGGATATTTTTGCCTGCCCGAGTGCCATAAATGTGGGCTGAATTGCTTGCTGAACGCCGAAAATAAGCATTCCTGCCATGAAAACAGGCATTTTTTGTCCCACAAGTTTTATAAGGGCAGCGTCCGTTGTGAAAAAGCTTGCGTAAAATTCGGGGAAAATCATAGCGGATGCCGCACCTAAAAACGAAAAGCCAAAGCATATTGCAATCGTGCTTTTGTAGGTATGCTTAACCCGTTCAAATTTCCGAGCACCGAAGTTAAAGCTGATAATAGGCTGTATGCCCTGCGTAAATCCGCCTATGGGAGCTGAAAAAAACTGCATTACGCTTTGCATAATCGTGATTGAGCCCACATATATATCTCCGCCGTAGCGTTGCATACCGCTGTTTAAAACGATGCTTACAAAGCTTTCCGTGGAACGCATAACAAAGGGCGATATGCCAAGGGATGCAATACTTCCCATGATTTTCAAATCCGGGCTTAGATTTTTGGGCTTTATCCTCAGAACGGCACGGCGGCTGAGCAGAAATCCAACCACCCATACGGCGCTTAAAAACTGTGAAATAATTGTTGCGATTGCCGCACCCTTTACGCCGAGGTTAAATATAAAAATAAAAATCGGGTCAAGCACAATGTTTGAGATTGCGCCTATGAGCACCGACAGCATACCCGTAACGGATTCTCCCTGTGCGATAATGTAGGTGTTAAGCCCCATAGACAATTCCACAAAAATAGTACCGATGAGGTAAATTGAAATATAGTCCGAAGCATAGCCGAAGGTGTTTTCGCTTGCGCCGAAGGCAAAGAGCAACGGCTTTTTGAATATATAGAATATCAGCATAAGTACAGCCGAAAAGAAAATCAGCATCGAAACGCCGTTTCCGAGTATTTTCTCGGCGCGGTCTTTATCGCCCTTTCCCTGAAATATAGCGGAAAGCGGTGCTCCTCCCGCACCGACAAATGCCGAAAAAGCAGAAATGAATACTACAATAGGGAATGCTATTCCCACTCCCGTAAGCGCATCTGCGCCTATCCCCTTTATGTGACCTATGTAAATTCGGTCAACCATATTGTAAAGAATATTAATAACCTGCGCAACGATTGACGGAATAGCCATTTTTAGCATTAAAGCAGATATTTTGTCGTTGCCGAGATCGTATTTATTTGTTTTCAAGAACGCACCTTCTTATAGTAATCGGTAATTTCATATACCATGATACCACAAATATTGAATTTTGTCTACAATCCTTGTCAATATTTTAAATATTTTCGTTGCATTTTATTAAAATTTGTGGTATTATATACTTGAAAATATTATAAAGGAAGTGTATCTTAATTGAATACATCGTATGAAATAGAAATTGCAGGGCATAAAAGAAATCTAACGCTCTTTCCCATAAGCGATAAACTTCAGATTGCGGGTTTTATTATGTTCGGCGATACCGAAATTACAACGGCTGCTGCTGAGGCTCTTTTGAAAAAGGCGCCTGATTTCGATGTTATTATTACCGCAGAGTCAAAGGGTATTCCTCTCGCCTTTGAAATGTCGAGAATTTCGGGGATTGATTATGTCGTTGCAAGAAAAGGTCCAAAGCTTTATATGAGCGATATTGTAACAGTTGAGGTGAACTCTATCACAACGGAAGAAAAACAAATCCTTTGCATAGGCGGTAAGGAAAAGGAACTTTTGCAGGGCAGGAGAGTGTTGATTGTTGATGATGTTATAAGTACGGGGGAATCCTTAAATGCAATCATAACGCTTGTGAATGAGTGCGGCGGAAATATCGTAGGAAAGATGGCTGTTCTTGCCGAAGGCGATGCTATCGGAAGGCACGATATTACATATCTTGCACCTCTTCCTCTTTTCGATAATGAGGGAAATCCCATAGATTAAGCTGTTAATATAAGAAATATTTTTCAGAAAAAACCGGTAACTCAAATGTCACCGGTTTTTATGTTATTCAATTCCTATTGAAACGGGTTTTCGCTTTTCGTAATAAAAGAACTCTTTGAAGCCGAGCTCTTTCATCATCTGTACTGCTTCCTTAATTCCTCCGCCGACATTTTCGGGCTTATGAGCATCACTTCCGAGTGTTACGAGCCTTCCGCCCATATCGAAATATCTTTTTAATATGTCCCTGTTCGGCATAAACTCGCCCCAATCGGAGCTCAGCCCGGAAGTGTTTATTTCAATTGCCTTTTGCTTTGAAATTGCGACCTCAAGCACGCTTTCGATTTTATTCATATAATCCTTCGGCGAAAAATTGTATCTTTTTGCAAGACCGTTAATGTACCTGAAAGGAAACGAAATGTGCGCAAGGCAGTCATAATCGAGGTTTTTTGCCGAAAACAAAAGATTATCGTAATACTTATCCAAAAATTCGCGTAATACGGCGTCGTCCGCATTTTTGAAAAATTGAAAATTCCCTTGTTTGAATTCCTCTGTTATGCTGTGCATTGTTTCGTAAACATGGCACGAACATAGCAGAAAATCAAAATCCTCGGATTTTGCCGCAGCCCGTGAAAGCTCGGGCTTATTAAATCCGTCGCCAATCTCCGCACCGCACAGCACCTTTATTTCAAACTGTCCCTTTGTGCTCTTAACCGATTCTTTTATATGCGATATTTCAGACACATTTTCAATTTTGTGAATGTCGCAATGGTCGGTAATTGTTATGCCGCATATTCCGTTTTTCTTTGCGTTTTCACAAATATCCGAAAGCTTTGCCGTGCTGTCGTGTGAAAACTCGGAATGAATGTGGCAGTCGAAAAGTTTTGTCATAATCATCCCACCAAAAATCCGCCTATTCTTATGTATGTTCCCTCGGAATCGGGTTCTTTATGCTCCGAAATTGTAATTTTTATCGAGTGCTTCCCGTAATCGAGAGTGTCACACAGAATTTTGCTGTTATCACGATTGAATTCACGGCAATACCTGTCCCATGTGTGCCAAACCTCGGGAGTGTTGCCGTCTATTGAATATTCAAAGCTTCCCGAATCCTTTTCCATTGTGAAGTAAAGTCCTATCACAGAGCCGCAAAACTCAAATTCCAGGGTTGTTCCGGGAACATTTGAGTAAATGTAATTCGGAAGCTTTTTGTACATTTTGTTTACCGAAAGCTTCCAGTCGGCGTTTGCATATTTGTTTGCAAGAACAATTTTTGCATCGCTCAAATCCTTTGCCGTAACGGGATTTTCGGGCATATCAATATCAAACTCTATTTCAAAAAGCTCCTTCATTATACGCTTTGTGTAGAGGTCATATCCCAAATCGTTCGGATGAACCGTATCTATCGTGTAGGCTTTTATGTCATTGCCTGTTTTCAGCATTTCCTCATAAATAGCAAGACCGATATTGATTGAAGGAATGCCGTATTTTTTCGCAAGTGACTCTTGCTTTGCAACCGCCATCGGGAGCTTACCCTTTGAATAGCCCTCCTCTATGGTTGCGGCGGTAAGTGTGTATATAAACACAATAGGTATGCTTTTGTCCCTTTTCAGAATTTTGCGAACTATACCTTCCATGTATAAATCGGTGTTTTCAAGACGGGAGTCGTTGACCGCAAATTCAACGAATACAAAATCCGGATTGTATTTCATCAGATCCTCATCCATTCTGAAAACTCCGAGGTCGGAGCCGGTGCCGCCTATTGCCGCATCAATGCCTTCAAAATTTATATCCGGATATTTTTCGCCAAGCTCTTTTGTCACACGGCATCTCCAGCATTTATCGGGATTGCTTGCGCCGGAGCCGGCTGTTATCGAACCGCCGAGATACCCGATTTTAACATTCTTTTTTCCTTTTATGAATTGTGCGAATGTGTACATAAATCTCTCACCTCGTCTAAAGTATATCATTTTTATATTATATTTTCAAGTAAATGTTGATTATTTTTTAAAAAACTGTTATAATGTTTCAAAAGGGAGATGATAACATGACAGCAAAAGAAAAATTTATCGAGATTTATTCAAACTACATAAAACGCGACGGCGCCGATAAGCTTATGGAATACCTTCTTTCAAGCGACTTTTTCAGAGCGCCGGCAAGTACGAGATTTCACGGCAACTACGAAGGCGGACTTGTGGAACATTCCGTAAATGTGTACGAGTGTCTCCGTGAGTATCTTTCAAGACCGAGGGTGAAGGAGCTTTACGGGCTTAATTTTTCCGAAGAAACAATAGCTATTGTTTCGCTTCTCCATGATGTTTGCAAAATCGGCGTATATAAGCCCGGCACAAGAAATGTCAAGGATGAGTTCGGAAAGTGGCAGTCTGTTCCGAGCTATACATTTGAAGATACCCTTCCCTACGGGCACGGAGAGAAGTCCGTTTATATAATTTCGGGATATATGCGTCTTACTCGGGATGAGGCGTTTGCAATAAGGTATCATATGGGATTTTCAGGCAGCGAAGATCCAAGCATCGTCGGGAAAGCCCTCGAAATGTATCCTCTTGCATTTGCGACTTCCGTTGCCGATATGGAAGCAACATATTTTTTGGAGTGATTGCCCAAAATAAGGTGACCGCAATTTTACAAAGATTATATTTACTGCTGCCGATTTATGCTTAATTCCACTTTCCGAGTATAATTTCGGGCTTTGATATATCGTTTTTCATATCAAGCGAAGTAGGGAAAAACCTTGTATTTTCGGAAAATTCATAATCCGAACGGCGAAGATATGTTATTTCAAGTGCATCAGGGAGCATTGCATCACCGAAGAAGCAAACATCCGAGCAGTTGTTTGCGTGAATATGAACTGCAGAATGAGTTTCGGAGAGCTTTTTAAGACAGCTTATTATCCTTTCATCGGGTGCTTTGCAAAGTCCGTGAAGCTCCAGTACAATCTGGGAAAACTTTGAAAGGAATTTTGTGCTTTCGATAACCTCCCATTCGCTGCCTTCAATATCCATTTTAAGAAGCATATTGTTATCGTTTTCATGACCGTTTTCGATTATCAAATCGTCAAGTGCCTTGAAAACACCTTCGCTTTTTCCGCCTATTCCGTATTTGAAAAAGTGAAAATGAGCATCCGTTTCAGGTAGTGAATTTATTGTGTGGTCATACATATACACCTCTATGCCTCGCTTTGCCATGTCCTTATCCCACGAAACATCGTCGCAAATGCCGAGGCTGTATGCGGTTTTAACCTGCCTAAATGAATCTGCCATCACATATCCGCCGTCGTTATTCTTGCCGGTGCGGATAAAATCAACATTTGCATCATGCACCGCCGTTTCTGCCTTGACTGCTTTCATATAATCGTAAAAATATCCGCCTTTTTCAAAATCCTTCTGAAGAATATCCATGTAAGTCTTTCTTTGAAGGTTTTCAACGGATTTTACGGCGTTTTCAATATTGTTTAGCCTTATATACAATGATTCAAATTTTTCGTTATATTGCTTTATTATGGGGAGCTTTTTTATAAATGATTTAATTCCCATTGCTTTTTCTCCTATGTTTTTTATATAATTATACTATGATGCCTTCAATAAATCAACCCCAATATGACTTAAGAATAAAATTTTTGAAAAATATTCGAAAAAACAGTTGATTTTTTTGAAAAAGTGTAGTATAATATAAAATGCATTTGCCGGTGTGATGGAATTGGCAGACGTAGTGGACTCAAAATCCACCGCCAGCGATGGCGTGCCGGTTCGAGTCCGGCCACCGGCACTCTCCGAAATCCTTAAAGGATTTCGGTTTTTTTGTGCCTTTATGCATGAATTTTGCATATATATCAATTTTATATAATCTTTATATAAATAATACATTTTACACATAGCAAAAAATGTATTATAATATATCTGGTTTGATATTATACTGTTGAGAGGAGAATGCTTATGGACAAGAAAAAGCGTACTGTCAGAGTGGCTTTATGGTGCGGTCTGATTGCTGCGTTTTTGGTTCTTTCAATATTATTTAAAGGCAACGGAGGGCATGAGTCGCTCAAGACTGCAATGCGTGATGCTGTTCTGCACGAAAAAAACAGAATCGGATTTTTCGGGTTGGGAGATGTTGCGCCGGCATCCGTATCTGCTATTACAGTTACGGGGATTCTTCTGCTTTTTGCGGCGATTGTCAGAATTTTTGTCATTCCGAGGTTTAAGATTGTTCCCGGCAAGCTTCAGCTACTTCTCGAAGAGCTTGTAGGCTTTTTCGATAAGCTTGCCAAAACAAACAGCCCTCACAGAAATTCGTTTCTCGGTATGTATATTTTCGGTGCCGGGGTATATATCTTTTTCGGAACGATTTTCGAGCTTTTCGGAATTCAGGCTATTACAACCGAAGGAAATGCGATTGCGCTTCCGGCTCCGCTGTCGGACATCAATGCCGCAATAGCAATGGGGTGTTTGTCTTACCTTATCATAATGTCGGGCGGAATTGCAGGTAACAGGATTAAGGGAATAGGCTATACGCTGAAGGACTTTTCGCTCCCGATTTCGATGAGCTTTCGTCTTTTCGGCGCACTTCTGAGCGGTCTGTTGGTTACCGAATTGGTTTACTATAACATCAGGCTGAGCTTTGTTCTGCCTGTGCTCGTGGGTGTGCTGTTCACACTGCTTCACGCACTTATTCAGACATATGTTCTGACAATGCTTACGGCGCTTTTCTACGGAGAGGTGTCTGAACCAAAATCCAAAAAATCAAAAAAACAGGCTGTTGCCTGAAAGGGTGCAATCAATCCGTGCAAGATTTGTTTTCGGACAAAAGCCCTATGTAAACAATCTCTTATCATTCCTTGCCCCGTTGATAAGAGAATCTAAATTACTTTAAGCCGAACGGGGCGGCGGAATGGAGATTATCAATATGAAAATCAAAAGATCATCTGCAAAAAGGTTTTGTGCAATTATTCTTACGGTTGTGTTGGTTTTTGCACTTTCGGTATCTGCTTTTGCCGCATCTGAGGGTGATGCCTCCGGCGATTCATCCATCGGAAGCAAAGCCATTGCGGCTGCGGTATGCGTAGGACTTGCGGCAATGGGCGGTGCGCTCGGTATGGGTATTGCCATTGCAAAGTCAAACGAAAGCATTGCAAGGCAGCCCGAAGCCGAAGGTAAAATCCGTACATCCATGATGCTCGGTCTTGTATTTATTGAAACTGCTATTATTTATGCCCTCGTTGTGGCAATTTTGGTAATATTCGTACTCTGATTTATCGGAAAGGCAGGTGTAAACCATGAATTTACCCTTGAACATTGACTGGAGACAGATTCTTTTGCATCTGTTTAATTTTATAATTCTTGCAGGAGGTTTATATTTTCTTTTATATAAGCCTGTAAAGGCATTTATGAAGAAGCGAGAGGATTATTACGCAGAAATGGACGCTTCTGCCAAAAAGGCTCTTTCCGATGCTGAGGAAGAAAAGAAAAAGTATGTTGACCAGCTAAGCGGAGTAAAAAAGGAAATCAGCGATATGAAGGCAGCTGCAGTTCGTGATGCGGATATGCTTGCAAAGGATAAAATTGCCGCCGCCGAAAAGGAAAAAGACAGAATTATTTCCGAAGCGGTAGCTGCCGCAGAGGCTCAGAAGGATAAAATCCTGCTTGAAGCAACCTCTGAAATCGAAGGAATTGTTTCGGCGGCAATAGACAAAACAATCAAAAAATCTGGAAACTCGGTTGATGACTTTTTGGAAGCTGTTCGGAAGGAGTGATTTAAATGGCAAACCATGAACTTCCAAAGCCGCAGATGCAGGCGTTTATACGCTGTAAGACTTCTCCGACCGATGAGCAGATGTCAAAATTAAAGGCTTTTCTTGACGGAAAGTATGAAAATCTCGTAAGCCTTACATGGACCGAGGATAAGTCTGTAACAGACGGCTTTCGCATTGAGATAGGGACGGTTTTTGAAAACGGCTGGAGTCTTGATGAGGTTTATGACTGGAGTATTGAAGGAAAGGCTCATCAGCTTAAACAAAAAATATCGGACGCCATAAAAAACCGTAGCGATGTAATGCCTCTCATAAGGGAAACCGCAGGCGCATGGCAGCCTGTTCCGGAGGCGGATGAGGTCGGTACGGTTTTGACCGTAGGTGACGGGATTGCCGCTGTTTCAGGTCTTGAAAATGCCGAATACGGCGAAATTCTCGTTTTTGACAGCGGTATAAGAGGTATGATTCTTGATTTGAAAGAGAATTATATCGGTTGTGTTATTTTCGGTGATGACTCCGATATTGAAGAAGGAAGCCTTGTAAGACGAACCGGAAAAATTGCAGGTATGCCTGTGGGAGAAGGCTTTCTCGGAAGGATAACGGATGCTCTCGGTTCTCCGATTGACGGCAAGGGAGTTATCAAGGCGGAGGAGTATTTGCCGATTGAAAGTCCGGCTCCAGGTATTATTGACCGTCAGCCGGTAGATAAGCCCATGGAAACGGGGATTCTTACCATAGATTCAATGTTTCCTATCGGCAGAGGTCAGCGTGAGCTCATAATCGGCGACAGACAGACAGGAAAAACTGCCATTGCGCTTGATACAATTCTTAACCAGAAGGGTAAAGGCGTTATTTGTATTTATGTTGCAATAGGTCAGAAGGCGTCCTCGGTTGCAAAGCTCGCAGAATCCATAAAAAAACACGGAGCTTCGGAATACACTGTTATTGTGAACGCATCGGCAAGCGAACCTACTCCGCTCCAGTACATCGCCCCGTACGCAGGCTGTGCAATGGGTGAATACTTTATGAGGCGTGGGAAGGATGTTTTGATTGTATATGATGATTTGTCAAAGCATGCGATTGCTTACCGAACCCTGAGCCTTCTTCTTGAACGCTCGCCCGGGCGTGAAGCGTATCCCGGCGATGTTTTTTATCTTCATTCAAGGCTTCTTGAAAGGTCTGCTCATCTGTCCGATGAGCTTGGCGGAGGAAGCATGACGGCACTCCCGATAGTAGAAACTCAGGCAGGGGATGTTTCTGCGTATATACCGACCAATATTATTTCGATAACAGACGGTCAGATTTTTCTCGAAAGCGATTTGTTCTTTTCCGGTCAGCGTCCGGCGGTTAATATCGGTCTTTCGGTTTCCCGTGTCGGCGGAGCGGCTCAGACAAAAGCTATGAAAACGGCGTGCGGCTCAATAAGGCTTGACCTTGCCCAGTATCGAGAAATGGAAGTGTTTACGCAGTTTTCAAGCGACCTTGACGAGGTTACCAAAAGACAGCTTCACTACGGTCAGGGGCTTATGCAGATATTAAAGCAGCCCCAGTACGATCCGTTGTCGCAAAGCCGCCAGATAATACTTCTTGTTGCGGCAACATCCCATGTTTTTGCGGATATTCCCGTTAAGGAAATTTTTGATTGCAGCAGAAAGCTTTCGGAATATGTTGAAAATACATTGCCTGAGGTTTGTGCGGAAATAGATAATACAGGGCTTCTTTCGGATGAAAACAGAAAAAAGATTGAAGACTGTTCCAAAGAATTTATTGTTAATTATTAAAGGCAGGTGGGCGTGAATTGGCAAGCACAAAGGAAATCAAAAACCATATAAAAAGCGTGCGTGATACAAAAAAAATCACCAATGCCATGTATATGATTTCGTCAATGAAAATGCGCAAGGTTAAAGCCGACCTTGACAAAACACGCCCGTATTTTGATGCCATTCAAAGCGAAATCAAGAGAATATTCAGGACGGTAAAAGGGGTTAACAACCGATATTTTTATCCGGAAGACGGTGTTACCGAGCTTAACGGGACCTATGCTTGTCTTGTTATCACAGCAGATAAAGGGCTTGCGGGTATGTATAATCAGAATGTTATAAAAGAGGCGGAAAAGCTTCTTTCCGATCATCCCGATACAAAGCTTTTTGTTGTGGGAGAATACGGAAGACATTATTTTTCCCGTCATAACATCCCTATTGAGCGAAGCTTTTTATACACCGCTCAAAACCCCACAATGCAACGTGCAAGAGAAATAAGCGAAATACTTTTGCAGATGTTCGATGAAAAAAAGGCAGAAAAGATTTATATTATTTATACGGATATGAAAAACAGTATTTGCGAAAATGCAAAGGTTGAAAGGCTTTTGCCGTTTCACAGAAAGCGTTTTGCATCAAATCAAAACGAGAAAACGGTTAAGGCACCCTTTGATTTCACTCCTTCGGTGGGGCAAGTGCTTGATAATATAATTCCGAGCTATGTTTCCGGGTATATATACAGCGCCCTTGTTGACAGCTTTTGCAGTGAGCAAAACGCCCGCATGACGGCGATGGATTCTGCCAACCGTAATGCCGAAAAGCTTCTTTCACAGCTGCTTGTTCAGTATAATCGGGTGCGTCAATCGGCTATTACTCAGGAAATTACCGAGGTTTCGTCAGGCGCAAAGGCACTTAAGAGGAGAAACAAAAATCAGAATGACGAGGTGAACGGCTTATGAATACAGGAAGAATAGTTGAGATTTCGGGACCGGTTATAGATTGCCGGTTTGAAGCAGGGCATCTCCCAAAAATAAAAGAAGCATTAACGGTATGCGTTGACGGGCAAGTGCGAACCATGGAGGTTGCAAAGCACGTCGGGCATGACACGGTTCGTTGCATACTTCTGGCAGAAAGCGAAAAGCTTTCAAGAGGAATGGCGGTTACGGCAACCGGCGCCGGCATTAAGGTTCCTGTAGGCGATTGCACCCTCGGAAGAATGTTCAATGTTTTGGGGCAGCCAATCGACGGGGGAGAAGAAATACCCGAAACCGCAGAGCGAAACGAAATCCACAGAAAGGCTCCGGGCTTTGACGAACAAAGACCTGCCGTTGAGATATTGGAAACGGGAATTAAGGTTATCGACCTTTTGGAGCCTTATCCCAAAGGCGGTAAAATCGGTCTTTTCGGCGGTGCTGGTGTAGGAAAAACCGTGCTTATTCAGGAGCTTATTCACAATGTTGCAATGGAGCACGGAGGATATTCTGTTTTTACCGGCGTAGGAGAGCGTAGCCGTGAGGGGAACGACCTTTGGACCGAAATGCACGAAAGCGGCGTTTCGGATAAGACTGCTCTTGTGTTCGGGCAGATGAATGAATCGCCCGGTGTGCGTATGAGGGTTGCTCTATCCGGGCTTACCATGGCGGAGTATTTTAGGGATCGCCAGCATAAGGATGTACTTCTGTTTATAGATAATATTTTCCGTTTTGTACAGGCAGGAAGCGAGGTTTCCACTCTTTTGGGGCGTATGCCTTCAGCGGTTGGTTATCAGCCTACGTTGGCGTCTGAAATGGGTGCGCTTCAGGAGCGAATAACATCAACAAAAAACGGTT
>CABUMF010000041.1 GCA_902492655.1 uncultured Eubacteriales bacterium
TGCACCTTTTCCTACATTAATTACTGCTGCAGGATAAGAGCTGTCAATATTAATTATCTTGTTGCCTGTTACATCTTCTGTTGTTACAACAGCCTCATTAAGCGCTTCTATAGCATCATCAATATCTGATACAGCCTTGTCTGCATCATACTGAGTTATATCGGATTTAGCGGCTACTGCCTTTGCATTTGCTACAGCCTTATTGAAGTTTTCAACAAGATCAGCAGGATATTCCCCGTACTTATTACCTGCGGTGAATGTCAATCCTTCTGCATCCGAAATTGCCTTTTCAAGGTTCGTCTTGTCTGCTTCGGTAGGTGAAATAGTGAGCTTACCTCCGCCTGCGCTGAAGCCGAAGTATCCTTCTTTTCCGTAAAGGTCTCTGACCTCGGTCGACTTTTCGTATACTACGTTTCCGTCAACCTTAAGCTGCCAGAACACCTTGTTTTTCTCGTCGGTATCGTATACGCCGAGGGTCACTATGTGCTCCTCGCCGAAGCTCAGGAAGTTGTTTGTCACGGTATCAATCATCGCATCGGCACCGGCAATTTTTCCGCCGTCATGCTGCTGAATGTTCAGGATGTCTTTCTTGAAGTCATACATAAGTCCGCAGTTTCCGGAACTCCATACATTCTTATCCGTTGCTGCCTGTCTGAAGTAAATTCCGACCCAGCCGGTTTCTTCCGCCGGTTCAAACTTCATCCTGAACGAAATCTCGTGGTTGAGATATTTTGCCGCCTTGTATGTCGCAAGGTCAAAGTTTGCAGCGTCTATCACCATAGAACCGTTTTCAAACTTCATCTTTCCGCCGGGGTTATCCCAGTTTCCGCTGTCCGCAAGCAGAGGATTGATGTTCATATGAACTATCTTATCCATGTCGATTGCAGGTATCTTCTGCTTTTCAAACTTCGCAACCGCCGCTTCAAGCTTTGCTGCAGCGTTGTTTGCTGCGTACTGTGTAAGCTCGGGGTCGTTTGCTGCTGTCTGTGCTTCACTAAACGCTGCGGTAAGTTCGTCATATGCCGCCTTCGGATACTGACCTGCGCCCGTTCCTACGCTTGCGCCTTCAAGCGCATCCCTTGCCGCCTTCATTGCCGCGTTAAGCTTTGAAAGGTCTATCGCGCTTGCGTTTCTTACCTTTACCGGCTCACTGTATACGGTTTCGCCCCTCATGGAGTTCGTATCATAAGGAATTACCTTGTATTTGAGGTATCTTCCGGCATATTCGTCCGTGAGTTCAAGCGTCTTGCCCGCCTTGCCTTCGATCATGGTATATTCGCCGTTTTTCTTATCGGCAACATACCAGTAAATCTGCGAAAGTCCTTCTTTATCTCCGTCAGCGTCGATAAAGTCATAGTTTGCGCTGATTTCACCTCCGGCTGCCGCTATACCGCTTACAATATCCGACTTAACCGTTACGGAAGGCTTATGCCCCCAATTATCTGTCGTTCTTCCCATCTGATTGAACGGAATCTGCTCAAATTCGGGCGCCGATGCCTTTACGGTTCTCAAGCCTTCATCCGTAAGTGTAAAGTCTTTTCCGTAGTCCTTGAACAGCGATTTTGCGGTATCAACATTTGTCTGTGCATAATTGTCATGGTTAATATTACCGTTATAAATAGGGAGAATTCTCGTCTGTCCTATCATAACATTATTGTGATATTCGTTATTGTATCCCTTCGGGAAATTCTCATCAATGTACTGAAGAAGTCCGTATTCATCCTTTGCGTCAAAGAACTTCTTTGCGCCTTCGTAGTTTTTCTGTGAGTAAAGCTCGATATTTTTTGCCCAAATAGTGTCTTTATAATGTTCCTTCCATGCGTCGCTCCAGAGATAATGCGCTCTGTTGTACGGAACCCAGAGGTTGGAATTTCCTTCGGCGCGGTTCGGGCTGCCCTCGGCGGTGCCGATAACCGTACGCATATCCGTCAAATAAAGCCAGGTATTTGCAGGGATGGAGGGGTCAACCTTTTTACCGTTATAAGTGTATTCCGGTCCCCAGCAGTGCGTTCCCCATCCGAACAGATATGCAGCGTACTGAGTAGTATTGTTATCATCGATTATAAGGTTGTTGTATACATTTTGAACCTCGCCGCCGTTTGCTCTGATAGATGAATAATGTCTTGCGCCGTTGTAGAACACATTTCCGTAAAGCTCGGGGCCTACCGCACCGTCATCCCAGAACACGCCGTCGCCGTAACCGTCCTGGATTGCCCAGAGGTCGGTTTCAAAGTCTCTGAAATAGTTATATCTTACAACAATACCCATTGTTGTGTTATCTCTGCCCCAATAAATTGAGCCCATATCGGAGTCAAAATACAGAGCGTGAGAAATGGTGTTATATTCGATTGTGATATCATTGGACTTCCTAATATCAATTGCAGCGTGCGGCAAATCGTCAAATTCGTTATGGCTTACCGTTATGCCGACAGTGTCGTGCATTGTAATTGCAAAACGGTCACCGGGTCTGTAGTTTACCGCATGAATATAGTTGTTTTCTATAATGTTGTTGCTGGGCTTAAGCGTTTCCCTGTCACCGCCCTGCAAGTAAATCGCCGAGCTTGCAATGTTGAACATATGGCAACCGGTGATTTTGCAGTTCGTGGAATTAAGAATCTTAATGCCGCTCTGTGCAGAACCCGAAATTTCAGCGCCTTCAATTTTAATATTGTCTGAATTTTCGATATTTACGGGGGTTTTGCGGGTCTCTTTAAAATCAATTCCCTTGAAGGTAATGTTTGAAGCACCGTCGAAGTCAAGCATATTTTTATCCGTGGTAGACACAACCATCTCGCAGCCGTTCACATCAACCAAAGGATAGAAATAAAGAATGTTCTTTTCGCGGTCAACATACATTTCGCCCGGAACATCAATTTCTTCAAAGATATTTCCGAAATAAACCTTATACTGCTGACCCCATCCTGCACCGGGGGTTGCAGCAATATTGGTATTGTTAACCGTTGTAACAGTTTTCGCTTCTTTATCGAATGTATCGATTGTATAGCTCGAGTCTGCCCAGAAGTAAACCAGTGCGCCGCCCATATAAGCGTCACCCGACTTAATCGTCCATTTTGCCGAGCGGTTTTCGGGGTCGGGGAAAGAATATTTATACTTCTGACCAACCGCATTGTATCCTTCTTCCGAAACGGGTGCTGCCTGGACAAGCCCCTGGCTTTCGTCATTATTGGGCCAGCGTGCGTTTGTGAGAAGCATATTGTTCATGTAAATTTCGTTAGGGTTATAATCTGCAAAGCCGTTGCCGTAAGAAGCAATCTTTGACATCTTAACGCCCTGCTCTGCAAGGTCAAGCATATAAAGATGCTTTCTTGCGTCCTGATCAACAAGCCGGTTCAGGATTGCCTCGTCGGTAACCTTCTTGATTTTAGAAGTATCAAGGGTTTTGCCGCCCACAAATTCAACCTTTTCGCCGTTATATGCCTCGTATTTAATCGGGCTTTCGGCAGTACCGGAATTTTCGTTCTTAAATTCAATCGTCTTTGAAATCTGATATGTTCCGCCGCGAACATAAACTGTTACGCCTCCTTCGGGAAGCTTAGCAGCGGCAATCGTATCTCTCGCCTTTTCTATTGTTGCAAAAGGTGAATCGATTGTACCGTCATTATCGTCATTTCCGTTTGCAGCAACATAGTATGTGCTTGCTGCGGTAGGTTCAACATATTTATTGACCTTTACAGCTGCGGAGGTTATTTCCGTTCCGTAAATTCCGTTTTTGTCCGTTGGTACAACCTTTACACGGATATACTTTTCGGCATCAGCCATTTTGAGCGTATATACCTTGGAGGTTCCGCTTTGAACTTCCGTGTATGTTCCGTTTTCGGCAGACGAAGTTTCCCATATAATTTTAGTTGCGCCTTCCTCTACATTGCTCGTTGACGGAACATATGTATATGAAGCGGTAAGCTTTTTGCCGATATCCGGTGTGCCGGAAATCGCTGCATCGGTCGCCGAAGGCGGTGTAACCTTCGATATAACCTTCGCTGTCGGGTCGGACGCCGCAGGCGTACCGACTTTAGGTTCAACCGTACTTCTCGGTGTAACAACCACGCGGAGCACTTTGCCAACATAGTCATTTTTCACTTCAATTGTCTGAGCAGTTTCGCCTTCGATGTCAGCCCAGGCAGAGCCGTCAGAAGACATCTGCCACTGATAGAGCGAAGAATCAAGCTTATCATCGTCGGCATCATAAATTTTTGTCGAGGCAGTCAAAGTCTGCCCTTCCATTGCAAGCCCTTCAATTTTAACAGAAGAAACTATAGGTGCAGTGGGCTCACTTCTCTTTTCGAGAGAACCCATAAGAACCATATCATCCATATAATTTTTGTATCCGTCCTGATATACCGGTCTTATTTCAATTGCTGCCCATGAGTTGCAATCGGTAATACCCACAGGCATTGTTCCTTCTTCCGGAACAACATCTTTTGCGCCGATCAAATCGCCGTCGAGATAAGTATAAACGGTCCAGCCGTATTCAGCTTCGGAATTCTTTTCGAGTGACATTACAAACTGATGCCATCCCTTATTTCTCGCTTTAATGCCGTAATTGCCGCCGTAAGGGGTTCCGTCTATATAGTCATCGCCCTGCCCCCTCATAATTGCCGAATTAACAACCTTCCAGGAGTTCATGCCCTTCCATTTTGCAGAAAAATCTCCGTAGCCGTAGTCTTCTTCGAATTTGCTGTTCTGGTGGAAAAGGGACGAGTCAGTAAATACAACAAAATCGTAACCCTGTTTATGACCGGTATCGCCGTCATCATAAAACCAACCGGCAACCGAGCGATAACCGCTGTCGTACCATCTGTTTTCCATGTCGGTAGCGGGTTTTGCGGAATCGTTATCTTGAGCCCATGATTTTCTCATAAGGCGAACGGTCCAGTTATTTGCCCAATTCGAAAGCGCCTTGCCGTCGTAATGACCGCCCTCCGCAGTTCCGGGCTTGCCGCTTGTAATGTAAGCCGCATTGGCATACCCGGACACATTCACATCAGCTGCTATCGGCTGATTGGCAGCCGTCTTGGCGTCCTGCCTTGTCATGATAATTTTAGCCGTTTTCCCGCTGTAAGTTGCGGAAATAATTGCTTTGCCGTTCTTTCCGGTTGATGAAAGCTTATTTCCTTCAAACTTGAAAATTTCTTCATCGGAGCTTGAATATGTAATCTCCGAATCGCCCGTCAAGTCAACCGAAGTTCCGTCAGCAAGCGTGCCGACAACCTTCAAAGCTTCGGAAACTCTGTCCTCGCCGAAATAGAAGCATTTGTTTTCGGTAATACTGATTGCCGAAACATCTGCTGCCATAGCAGTAGGTACGCAAACTACGCTTAATATCATAAGCATAGCCAATAGCAACGCTAATTTCTTTGTCATAAAACATCCTCCTTTAAAATATTCACTTTTGACAAAACTCTACTATTATAATATAATATTTTTATTCAATTTTCAATAGCTGTATCTTGGTTCTTGTTTAGCTGTAATCTATAAGAAAAAACAGGCTGCACGCAGACAACCTGTTTTATACCGAAAATTATTAATTTATAAAGCCTTTGCACCAAACAGAAGTATCTTTGCATCGGTGTTTTTCATATGTGAAAGAAGTTATATTTTAATAGAATTTCATTAAGGGGGTGCATTTTGAATTTAGGGGGTGTAAAATCCCCAATGAGTACGGATTAATCCATTCACAAAAAAACTTGATTAAATGTCATTCTTGTTTGATTCTTTGATGTGTTTCATTGTCATTTTTACCCGGTCAGATATTTTCACTGTTCCAACACCGAAAATTGATGTATGCAACGTATCATTTATAGGCTTTGTCCAATAATCCGAAATGCATTTTATTCCGTTTGCCATACCAAGTATTGAACCGACAGTTGCTCCGTTGCAATCTGTATCAAATCCTGTTTCAACTGCCATACAAATTGATTTGCCATAATCTCCACCGCCGTACAAAAGAGCTGCTACCACTATCATAGCGTTAGAAATTGTGTGACACCAACCATGACTCGAATATTCATCATATTTTTTATGAATGTTATCAAAAGCATCCTTTTTTGACAAACCGCTTTTGAATCCATTCAAAACAAGCAATATCTCTTCATAAAGTCTTGAAGTGTATGGAATTTCAGCAAGACCTCCCATAATGATTTCTTCTATATTGTTTGTTGCAGCAGCAACTGCAAGCATTGCCGAAACAAACATCTCTCCGTATATTCCGTTTTTAATGTGGGAAATTGATGCATCTCTCCATGCCATTTCTGCGGCAAATTCAGGATTTCCCGGGTTTATATAACCAAAATAATCTCCTCTTATTTGCGCCCCTATCCATTCACGGTACGGATTTTTGTGTAGCGCAGATTCCGGTGGCTGATAACCGTTTATAAAATTACAAAACGCAACTCGTTCAGCTGTGCAATATGCATCCTTATTCTGGTATTCAACCCATGATCTTGATACATCATAAGGAGTAAAATCCTTGCCGTATTTATCAATTATTATTTGTGCGAGTACCACATAATTTGTATCGTCATCGACCGGCATACCGTCAATTACATCTGCATAACAGTTTTCTGAAAACGAAAAATCATATTTCTCGCATGTTTTTTTGCTTATATCTGTCTTATAAACATATCTGTGCATTGGATAATTTTCAGTTTCTTTAAGAAACGGAATAAGTTCATTTGTTTTTATGCCCTCCAGTGATTTGCCCAGCATACATCCACAAATTCTCCCAACCCAAGCACCATGAATTTTATCTTCTAACGAACTTTCATCTACTTTATTCGAAATTCTATATTTCTTTCTTAAAGTTTTGATTTCATCAAGATCTGAGGGTTCAATATATGTATAGTTTTCTTTTTGCTTTGCATTAATTACAACTTTGAACAAAGCATCTCCCAGTTCTTTTTTAATCTCATTTTTAGGAAGCCTTGCAACTGATAAAAACACATCTTTGTAGGCCTCAATATCCAATCCTTCATCTATGGATTGTTCGTATTCAACGAGAAGATCCGAAGCATAAAATTCCCAACTCGGAATGGTGAAATAATTAGGTTTCAATTCTTTATTATGGCTCATTTCTTCAATCATGCGAGTATCACGTTCCAAAAGCAAAGCGTCCAAAGAAATATCAAAATATTTTGATATTTCGATTAACTTTGAGAGTTCAGGCGTACTGCTTCCCTTTTCCCATTTTTGCACAGATTGACGGGATACATTAAACAAATTTGCAAATTGTTCCTGAGACATACTCAATGCTGCTCTTAATTTATAAATTTTATCACTTATTGTCATTATATCAACTCCTTTAACTATATTATATATGTTTCATAATAATTTTTCAACCAACCATTTGTTGCTTTTTTTGCAAATCATCGGTTGCCGAATATAAAATCTAATACCGCAACCTAAGATATAACCATAATTTAGCGATTACTAAAAAGAAGATCGATGCAGCCCGAAGATTACCTCTTTGACGGCACTATTTGCATATTCATTAAAGATTTGAAAAAACCGTAAAATACCGCAATACTGCAATATCTGAACGTGTTTAAGATAAAAAGAAAAGACCGACTATTCTATCAAAATAGTCAGTCTTATTTGATGGAGACGGCGGGAGTTGAACCCGCGTCCGAAAACATATCCACACAACTTTCTCCGGGTGCAGCAGTCATTTAAGATTCCCCGTCATAAAAGAGAGACTGCACACATTTTATGACAGGTAGCTTCATTTGTCATGCATGGCTCAAAGCTTTGCCGATGTCACGTTCACCGCTTTAATGACGCCCTGCCCCGGTACGCGGTAACCCCGAGGAGGACGGACGCCTTAAATGAGGCGTCTTTCGTAGCCGTTAGGCTACTGCTAAATTATCTTCAGCGTTTAAATTTAAGTTTCCGTATTTTTAAGCGGCTACGGTCCGCTACCCGCTTATCGTGCTTCAACATCCCCGTCGAAGCCCTTACGCCCCCAGATCTATTCCAAAATATTGGTTGTTATATAATCTATGCCAAGGGCACACAGCCTTTCGGCATTTTCCGGTAAATCGCAAGTCCAGCAATTTATTTCAATCCCGAATTTCTTAAGCTTAGATGCGACGCTCTCTGTCAAAGCAGCAACTGAAATATCTATCCCCAAACCATACTTTTTCAAAAATGTGATAAGCTCAGGCTCAAATTCCGAGGTGAGAAGCTGAGCCTTAACCACTTTATTGAGCTTCCTTAAATTAATCATATTCTCTTTGGAAAAGGAAATAAATACTGCCTCGGAAAGCAAACCGAAATTCTTAACTATCCCCAAAACCTCTTTAATGTTTTTCGGTTCAAAAGGATTTTTAAATTCAATTACCGGATGCTTTTTGTAAACAGAGCAAACCTGAAGGAAATCTTCTAACCTCGGTATAGTGCGGTCAGACCGTGTATTGCCGAAGCGATCGTACACAAAAAGCCCCGAAAGCTCCTGATAGCTTGATTTTTCAACAACTAATTTCTCCTTACAGACACGCTCTGTAGTATCGTCATGAATCAAAACATAAGCACCGTCTCCCGTCACATGGACATCGGTTTCTATCCCCCAATAAGTCCTATTGGCAGCAGCAACGAATGAAGAAACGGTATTTTCAGCCTCAATTCCGCTTAATCCTCTGTGGGCAATAACCTTGACACCGCTGTTTTTAAACTTGACTGTATCCAAAGTGCATACCCCCGAGCAAAAAGATTGAAATACGGTAAACCAATTATAACACAATAGCGGTATATTGTCAACCGCATATCAAATATTCCTACCCTTAAGCTCACGCTCGATATTGCGTTTTGCATCGCGTTTTGCGGCATCGTCACGCTTATCGTAAAGCTTTTTACCCCTTGCAAGCGCAACCTCAACCTTAATATGAGAGCCCGAAAAATAAAGCTTTGTCGGAACGAGAGTATATCCGTCCTGCTTTACAAGCCCGAAAAGCTTCATAATTTCCCGTTTATGGAGCAAAAGACGCCTGTCACGCTCCGGATCACGGTTGAAAATATTTCCATGGTCATAGGGGCTTATGTGCATTCCGTAAATATATGCTTCCCCATTTCTTATATCAATATAACTGTCCTTTAGATTCGCCTTACCGGCACGAAGGGATTTCACTTCGGTTCCCACAAGCTCAATGCCTGCTTCATAGGTTTCCTCAACGAAAAAATCGTGAAATACCTTTTTGTTCTGGACAATAATTTTTTTGCCTTCGTTCTGATTATTCATCATAATCCTCCGCCAATTCAAAATCTATCTGCCTTGCTTCGGGGTTTGCTCCGACACATTCAACCAAAACGCTGTCCCCGAGCCTGAAAACCCGTTTTGTGTGCTCCCCTGTCAAAGTAAGCAGCTTTTCATCGTAAACATAATAATCGTCTTTAAGTGAAGAAATGTGAACAAGACCTTCAACGGTATTATCAAGCTCAACAAAAATACCGAATCCCGTTACGCCAGAAATGTAACCCTCGAAGCGTTCTCCGATAAACTGCTTCATATACTCTGCCTTTTTGATGTCGTCCACATCACGCTCGGCTTCTTCTGCCCGTCTCTCCGTTATGCTGCAATTTTCTGCGGCTTCGGGCAAAAACTTATTCCATTTCTTCTCGCTTTCGGCTGTAATTCCGGTTTCGGAAAGCTCCTTAAGAAGTCTGTGCACAACAAGGTCGGGATACCTTCTTATGGGCGATGTAAAATGGCAATAAAATTTGGCGTTAAGCCCGAAATGACCGAGATTATTCTCGCTGTATTTCGCCTTCATCATGGAGCGGAGCATCATGGTAGAAAGCACTCTTTCCTCCGGCTTGCCCTTGCAAGACTCAAGAACCTTTTGAAGCTCTTTGGGATGAGGATTATTAAGACCGTGCACCGTATAGCCCAAATTATAAGCCATTTTGGCAAAATTCGCAAGTTTTTCGGAATCCGGTGCTTCATGCACACGATACATCATCGGCTTATTGAGCCAATACATATGCTCAGAAACCGTACGGTTTGCCGCAAGCATAAATTCCTCGATTATCTGATTGGAAACCGTAATCTCGTACTTTTCAATGCTTATAGGCTTGCCATTTTCGGAGAGCTTAATCTTTGCCTCGGGAAAATCGAAATCAAGGCTGCCCTCCGCCTTACGCTTTTTGCGAAGAATATCTGCAAGCTCGTTCATTGTCCCAAGCATTTTGTGAAGCCTCGGATACTCCTGCGACCTTCCCTCCAATATGTCGGTTACGCATTTATAAGTCATTCTTTCCTTTGAACGAATGACAGATTTTACAATTTCATAATTCCTGATATTTCCTTCCCTGTCAATATCCATTATACACGAAATCGTGAGCCTGTCAACCTTCGGCTGAAGACTGCATATTCCGTTTGAAAGGTTCTTTGGAAGCATTGGGACAACCCTGTCAACAAGATAAACGCTTGTCCCCCTTAAATAAGCCTCCTTATCAAGCTCGCTTCCGGGCTTGACATAATTGCTTACATCTGCAATATGAACCCCGAGCCTGAAGATACCGCCCTTTAGCTTCTTTACCGAAACCGCATCGTCAAGGTCCTTTGAATCCTCACCGTCTATTGTGATAATCGTATCCCGTCTTAAATCCAGGCGACCTTCCAAATCAAGAGGAATTTTTTCCTGCTTTTCAGCCTCCGAAATAACCTTATCCGAAAATTCACACGGTATATTATATCGTTTAAGAACAGTTTTTATGACAGTATCATGCTTTCCTGCATACCCTATTACCTCAATAATTCTGCCTTCGGCTTTTTTTGTACGGTCAGGGTACCTTGTAATCTCGCAGACAACCACCTGACCTTCTCTTGCACCGAAGAAATGCTTTTTCGGTATATAGATGTCCTTTGAAATTTTGGAATCATCAGGGATAACAAAGCCGCAGTTTCGTATAGCGGTGAAACGCCCAACAATAAATCTGTTGGCACGCTTTGTAACCTTTACAACCTTTCCTTCCATTCTTCCGTCTCTGCCGACGCTTTCGGAAACCAAAACCGCATCTCCGTCAAATGCGGAATTTACGGCATCCGGGGGAATAAACAAATCCTCGTGCTCAGATTCAAACCTTACAAATCCGAAACCTCTTTCGTTTCCGGAAAAAACTCCCGAAAGCAAACCGTCTGCTCCTGATGAGCGTATTCTTTTCTTTTTCCCGATAATAATTCTGCCCTCGTCGGAAAGCTCGTCAATTATCGCAAAAAACTCGTTCAAATCAGACTTCGGAACATCAATGACCGCTGCAAGCTCCGGAGCGGTCATGGGAATATATTCCTTTGAGTTTATAAATTCAAGTATTCTGTTTTTTCTGTCGCTGTTCATAAATACCTCCCTTCAGGCATAAAAATACCACGCATAGTATTATGTATGCGTGGCTTAACTGAAAACCTATTTAAGAGCAAAGTTAATAACTATCGCCAATACCATGAACACTACTGCAAGCACTGAAGTAATCTTGCTCAACTTTGCATCCCAAGTTCTTGCCTTGTTCTTACCGAAGAAGGTTTCGGCACCTCCGGCAATGCTTCCGGAAAGACCTGCCTGCTTGCCCGACTGGAAAAGAACAATCGCAATAAGAGCCAAACATACTACTATATAAACAATATTAACAGCTAAATTCACAACAATACCTCCCATCATCAAGAAAATATTCTTTCACATACCAATAAATATATTATAACATAAATTTTCAAAAAATCAAGTCTTTTTTTAATATTTTAAATTTTTGTTTTTTCAAACGAGGAACCGTAGCGAATTTCAAGCCTTTTTGTCAGCATATCCGTACAAAAAACCGCTTTTTCACCCTTTAGTGCACGCCAGCGACCGTCATCGCAGTTGTAAATGTAAACCTCTGTTTTGCCGCCGTAAAAATCCTTAAAAATGTCCGCCGCATCTTTAATGCCGTTGCTGTCGGTTTTTATAATCAGTCTGACATTTTCCGATACTCGCATTTTATTAAGCCTTCTGATCTCAAAAACATTAAGCTCCGGCAATGCATTATCCGATATTGTTAGCTTTCCCCTGACGGAGATAACATTCCCCTTTGCTAAATCACGGGAAAACTTTGTATAAGATTTTGGCGGAAAGACAAGTCCTATGCTTCCGTCAAAATCAGAAATATCCGCAAAAGCCATTTTTGCACCCGTTTTGGTAAGCTTTGCTTTAACGCGTGTGATAATTCCGGAAAGTTTTACGGTGTCACCGTCCGAAAAGTTTGAGTCGGGCGACAAAATCGTTCCTATCGAAGCATCGGAGTTTAAGTTTACCGAAAGACGGTACTCATCAAGAGGATTTCCCGAAATATAAAGTCCCGTAAACTCATGCTCCATCTCAAGCCTGTCGGACAGAGAATACTCTTTAAGCTCAGGAAGCAACCTGTCATCCTCCTCCGCACCGAAAAGAGAAAGCTGACCCTCCACTCGATTTCTGTTACCGGATTGAACATTGTCAAGCCAATCCTCATAAACCGCCACCATTTGCGAGCGAGCGGCTCCCAAATTATCAAACGCACCGCACTTTATTAGTGCCTCAACCACACGCTTATTGAGCTCTGCACCTGCACAGCGATAAATAAAATCATATAAATCCGTAAAGGCTCCGTTTTTCCGTTCTTCCGTTATTCTTTCAACTACCGACTTTCCCACATTCCGAACCGCCGCAAGCCCAAAGCGAATATTTCCGTCCTCCGTTGTAAAAACATCATAGCTTTTGTTGATGTCGGGGGGCAAAAGACGGATGCCCTTTTTTGCGCAATCATCAATATACCTTGAAACCTTTGATGTGTCGCCAAGGTACGCCGTCATAAGCGATGCCATAAACTCAGCACCGTAGTTTGCTTTAAGCCAAGCAGTTCTGCAGGCAACAACCGCATATGCGGCGGCATGGGACTTATTGAACGCATAAGCGGCAAAATCTACAATTTCGTCAAATATCTCGTTAGCGGTTTTTTCGTCCACACCTCGCCTTACGGCACCGTCAATGCCTTCTCCGCCGTAAACAAAAAGACCTCGCTCCTTTTGCAAAACATCCCTTTTCTTTTTTGCCATAGCTCGCCTTACAAGGTCTGCGCGCCCCAATGAATATCCGGCAAGCTTCCTTACGATCTGCATTACCTGCTCCTGATAAACAATGCATCCGTATGTAGGCTCAAGAATATCTTTAAGAAGAGGGTGCTTGTACTTAACATCCTCCGGGTGAAGCTTATTGTGAATATATGTGGGAATTGACGCCATCGGCCCCGGACGGTAAAGAGAAATCGCCGCTATAACATCCTCAAAGCAATCGGGCTTAAGCTCTCTTAAAAACTTCCTCATACCCTCGCTTTCAAGCTGAAACACACCGTCGGTATCTCCTGTGCAAAGAAGCTTATAGATTTCGGGGGAATCAAGGTCGATATTTTCAATGTCTATTTCCACGCCTTTTGAAATCCCCACAATTTCAACGGTATCCTGAATTATCGTAAGGTTTCTAAGCCCCAGAAAATCCATTTTCAGAAGCCCGAGACTTTCAACATTTTCCTTTGTGAACTGGGTTGTGACAACATCACCTTGCCTTTGCAGGGGCAAATAGTTATATGCGCTTTCCTTATAAATAACCACTCCTGCCGCATGAATTGAAGGATTTCTGTACATACCCTCAATCCGCATTGCACGGTCGATTAATGCTTTTATCTTAAAATCGGAATCATAAATTTTCTTTAAATCCTCCGATTCCTCAAGCGCCGAAGCTAAGCTGACCTTTGGGCCTCTCGGAATAAGCTTTGATATTCTGTCCACCTCGGGAATCGGAATGTCCATAACCCTTCCCACATCCCGCACCGACTGTCTTGCCGCAAGCGTATCAAATGTTATAATCTGCGTTACACGGTCAGCACCGTATTTATTTATAACATAATCAATTACTTCTTTTCTGCGCTCATAGCAAAAGTCGATGTCAATATCCGGCATCGTTACTCGCTCGGGATTTAAAAATCTCTCGAAAAGCAGATTGTATTTTATCGGGTCAACAGTGGTTATATCAAGAAGATACGATGTGATACTGCCGGCGGCAGAGCCTCTTCCCGGGCCAACCGCAATTCCGCTGTTCTTTGCGAATTTTACAAAGTCCCACACAATCAAAAAGTAGTCCACAAAGCCCATTTGCTTTATGGTGTCAAGCTCAAAATCCAGCCTCTCCAAAAGTGAATCCGTACGCTTCCCGTATTTTATATCCATGCCCGCAAGGCACAATTCCCTAAGATAAGAAAACGCATCCCGATTTTCGGGCGTATCGAATTTCGGAAGATACATTTTTGAAAAGTCAAATTCAACATTGCACCTTTCTGCAATCAAAACGGTGTTGTTAAGAGCCTCACTGTAATTTGGCAGGGCATCGTACATTTCATCATAGGATTTTATATAAAATTCGTTTGTTTCAAATTTCATCCTGTCCGAATCCGAAAGTCTCTTGCCCATTTGGATACACATGAGAACATCCTGAATTTCGGCATCGGTTTTATTTACATAATGCGCATCGTTTGTGGCAACAAGCCCCAGTCCGTGCCGCTTTGCAAGCGCCGCCAAGGACGCATTTAGAGTATTTTGAACGGCAATTCCCTGATTTTGAATTTCAATAAAGAAATTACTTCTCCCGAAAATGTCGATAAATTTTTCGGCAAGAAAGTCAGCCTTTGATGTGTTTCCGTTCAAAATTGCCCTCGGAATATCCCCTGACATACACGCCGAAAGCGCAATTATCCCCTTACTGTATTTTCTCAAAAGGTCAAAATCAACTCTGGGCTTGTAATAAAAGCCATCAAGCTGAGCAATGCTCACGATTTTAACGAGATTTTGATAACCTTCGTTATTTTCCGCAAGAAGCACAAGGTGACCGTATGACGAATCAATTTCGTAGGACTTGTCCTCCATTCTTCGGGCGGCTGTATATACCTCGCACCCGATTATCGGCTTTATGCCTTGTTTTTTTGCCTCATTATAAAAATCTACCACGCCGTACATTACGCCGTGGTCGGTTATAGCGCAAGCCTTTTGCCCGATGCTTTTAACCCGTGTTATAACATCGGGGATTTTAGAGGCACCGTCCAAAAGACTGCACTCGGTATGAAGATGCAAATGAACAAAATCATTCATTATTTTAAACCTTCCGCAATTGAAATTAGTTTTCTGAACCTATGATTTACACCCGATTTTGAAACCTTATCCGTTAGTAAACCGCAGATTTCCGTCAACGAAATATCCGGGTTTTCCATTCTCAGCAAAGCGACCTCTTTAAGCTCGGGAGTAAGAGAATCAAGCATACCTGCACTTTCGATTTTCCTGATCGCCGTAAGCTGCTTTACCGCCGCATCCGCCGTTTTATTCATGTTGGCGTTTTCAAAATTTGTACGGCGGTTGATGTTATTTTTTACATCCTTTATAATAACGGTGTTTTCAAATTCCATAAGAGAATTTACCGCTCCTATAAGACTTAACACATCGGAAATGGCGTCGGACGCCTTAAAGTAAATAACATAGTTCGACTTCCTGATAACTGTTTTTGGAACAAGCCCGAACTTTTTCAAAAGAACCTCAAGATCCCCCGAAAGCCTTTTGCGGTGAGTCATAAATTCCAGATGGTAGTCCTTCTCGGGTGATGTCATTGAACCGCAGGAAAGAAACACTCCTCGAACAAAGGACTTTGCACAGCATTCATTTTTTATCATGCCGTTATAAATCCTAAATTCCGCTCTGCCGTCATCACGCAAAATACTGAGATCCCTCAATATATTCTCGGTTGAAGCTTTATCAAGATTGATATACAAAAGATTTTTCTTTACAGAAACATGGGGTTCAAGCCCGTATGCGTGCTTAATAAGATTTAATACCTGCTTTGCAACGGCAGGATTTTCGGTGGTGATATTCAATTCCTCGTCCTCATAGCGAGCCGAAAACAGCACAAAAGCCGCTATTTCCGCGCGGCAGCAGCACTTACTTCCTGCATTTCTTCTGCAAAGCTCCTCTTTAATATCAGATGCAAATGACATAACAAACCTCACTATCTTTTGTTCTGCCCGTCCAAGCTTATATCCCTGTGAATAATATTTGCGTTCACACCGCTTTTGGTCAAAAATTCAAACAGCTTTTCCGCAATCGCAACACTTCGGTGTTTTCCGCCAGTACAGCCTATCGCAATGACAAGCTGCTGCTTACCCTCATTTTTGTAATGGGGAAGCAAAAACTCAATCATATCCGTAAGCTTCTGAAGGAAAATTCGTGTCTGCTCATGCCGAAGCACAAAATCCGAAACTGTTTTATCCATTCCCGTAAAATCCTTAAGTTCCTTGATATAAAACGGATTCGGCAAAAATCTCACATCGAAAACAACATCGGCATCAATGGGAATACCGTACTTAAATCCAAAAGAAATGACCGTTACGGAAATATGAGAGCTATCGTCACTTTCGTCCAGCATATCGTAGAGAATATTCCTGAGCTGCTGTGGCTTTATGTCGCTTGTATCAATAATAATTTCGGCATTTTCGCGCATGGAGGAAAGCATTTCCCGTTCAAGCTTAAGACCGTCCACAACTCTTTCTCCGCCTGCCAAGGGATGCTTTCTGCGACTTTCCTTGTATCTTCTTACGATAACATCGTCGCTCGCTTCAAGATAAATAATTTTATAGTTAACTCTGCATTTATCGGAATTGAGCCATTTGATAAACGCATTGAAATCAGCACCGCTTCTGGTATCAATCACGAAAGCGATTTTTTCAATTTCCCGTCTTGTACTGAGGCACAAATCAATAAATGAAGGCACAAGCTCGGCAATCATGTTATCGACACAAAAGTAGCCCAAATCTTCAATATATTTTTTAGCCTGGCTCTTTCCCGCTCCCGAAAGCCCCGTAATTATCAAGCATTCCATAACATTCTCCTATAATATGCAAATCTCACATTCAAGCATAACGCCAAAGGTTTTAAAAACGGTCTTTTGAATATGGTCAATAAGCCTTTTGACATCCTCCGCAGTTGCACCGCCGGTGTTTATGATAAATCCGGCGTGGAGCTCGCTTACCTGTGCTCCTCCGACGGAAAATCCCTTAAGACCGCACTTTTCTATGAGCGCACCGGCAAAATGCCCCTCGGGGCGTTTGAAAACGCTTCCTGCACTTGGGTATTTAAGGGGCTGCTTGGTTTTTCTGCGATTGGTATAATCGTCCGTAAGAGCCTTAATATCCGCCCTGTCGGCACGCTTTAAGTCAATTTTTGTTTTGGTTATAACCTTTAGCGGTTCATTGCAAAATATACTGTGGCGATACGAAAAGGCGTGCTCATCGCCTACCGCTCTTTTCAGCTCTCCGTTTTCGAT
>CABUMF010000042.1 GCA_902492655.1 uncultured Eubacteriales bacterium
GCGCCATTGCACGCATCATGCCAAGCTGTCCGCTTTTTGATGCGGAATATGCTATTCTGTCGGGGATTGCTCTGTAGGCGGTATTTGAATTAATGAAAACTATATTACCGCCTCCCCGTTCCTTCATTCTTCGTGCAGCCTCTATTGAAAGACAGTAATCCCAAATCATGTTTGTGTTAATTACCCTGACAAAATCGGAAAGCGGATTTTCAAAAGCAGAAATCCCAAGTCCCTGGTCTGCAGCGTTTAGTACTAAGGTTTCAATGAAAATATCGTTTTTGTCAAAGTATGAAAACATTTTCTGTACCGATTTTTCATCAACTGTATTTTCATCGGTAACAGAATCAATAGCATACCCTGTTATGGTTACATTCGGAAAACCTTCTCTGTATTTATTCTCACAGTCACGAACTTCAAGGGCATTTCTCCCTGTAAAAACCACATCGAAGCCACCGGATGCAAGTTTTTCAACGATTGCAACGCCGGTATTTTTGCAAGCACCCGTCACAAGAGCTGTGCTCATATATCATTCTCCTTTTTTATCAAAAACTCTTACAAAATCCACTATAAATGCATCATCCTCAAATTCGCCCTCTATAACCTTGGGGCATGACGAGCGGTAACCCTTAACCTCGGTGGTAAGAAGGATAAACTGCGGAACATGAGAAACATTCTTATCAGCTCTGGATACTTCTTTGCCATCGCAGTAAAACACATATCCGTCAGGCTGCCAATCCATTCCGAAATAATGCCAGTTATCTTCCGTTTCCTGCAAATCATACTTTACTCTGCCTTCTTGACGAAATTGCTTTCCATAACCACCCATTATATTTCCGGTGGTAGCTTTTCCTGACTGAAAGCACTCCATAATATCAGATTCAATTCCGCACCATTCCGGTTCAAATCTTGCTCCTATTGTAGGCGATTGCGTCCAAAATGCACTCCACATTGTTTCGGGATCTTTTTGAAATTTACATCTGCACTCATAATATCCGTAACGATGTACAAATTTAGGCTCCTCCAAAATTCCAAGAGGCCATATTTCATCCTGTCCCCAAGGATTATCCGTACCGCTTTTAGGCACATCAAACGAGTTTGAGCCTGTCTGCAATTGCGGTGAAACATAACATCCGTTTCGCTCTGTTCTGTGAAGCTCAATGTGGCTTTTTCCATCAAGAACAATTCCTTGGTCTGTGTAGGCATCAAAAGGCTTTCCCCAAAAATTAAGTCTGAAATCCCATTTGCTTCTGTCAAGCTCCGTTCCGTTAAATTCGTCTGCCCATACCAACTTCCATTCACCGTCAGGCAAATAGCTTGGTTCGTGGTCTTTTACTTCAAATTTTTTCATTGATATTTCCCTTTCTTTCTTAAAAATAAAACTCGGTTTCCGGCGGTCTTATATCTGTCAATGCCCCCGTATAATGCCTTAATGTATGCATCTTGTAGGGATGCTTTAAGCATTCATCTTCGTTTATTTCTATGCCAAGTCCCGGCTTGTCGGGGATTGTAATATACCCGTCAGCATATGTAAGCTTTTCATCGGTTATATCCTTCCTGTAGCTTACATCGCTGTACATTATTTCAAGAATTGAAAAGTTGGGGCAGCAAGCGGCAAGCTGAAGTGTTGCGGCGTTTGCAACAGGTCCCGAAGGATTATGCGGAGCAAACGCAATATATCTGCACTCAGCATCCGCAGCAATTTTCTTCAGTTCCATTATTCCGCCTGCGTGTGAAATGTCTGGCTGAATGTAATCAGCCGCCATAAGATCAAACATACGCTTGTAATCCCAGCGGGTGTACAGCCTTTCTCCTGCCGAAATTGCAACAGGCGATTTATCACGAACCTCTTTAAGTGCATCAAGGTTATCGGGCGGAACGGGTTCTTCAAAAAACATGGGTTTAAACTGTTCAAGCTCTTTGGCTATTTTTATGCTTGTGGGGATATTAAACCGTCCGTGACCTTCAATAAGCAAATCAACCTCATTCCCAACCGCCTGCCGAACTGCCGAAACGCACCTCATCGCCTTGTCAAGCTCGTTATTTGATATTTCAAGATAATTCTTTCCGAAGGGATCCCACTTAAGTGCCGTAACTCCCCGACCGACCGCAATTTTTGCTTTTTCTGCAAATTCATAAGGTTCTCTTGCTCCCGAAAACCAACCGTTTACATATATTCTCACCTTATCGTTTGCTCTGCCGCCCAAAAGCTGATAAATCGGCACTCCGAGGTATTTGCCGAGAGTATCCCACAGCGCAGTTTCAACGGCAGACAGAGCTGACATTAAAACAGGACCGCCTCTCCAATAGGCATCACGATATATTGCATGCCAGTGCTTTTCAATTTCCATTGGATTTTTGCCCACAAGATAGTCCTTAATATGCTCAACCGCCCCCAAAAGAGCCTTCTCTTTATACTCAAGCGTTGCTTCTCCCACACCGTCAATTCCTTCATCGGTATATACCTTTACAAAAACCCAATTTGTTCTGAAGCAGTCGACGGCAAATGTTTTAATATCGGTAACTTTCATGCTCACACCTCGGTTTCTTTATATAATTCAAGCAATTTTCTGTTTTTGCAATTAAACTCTGACATATCTGTATTATCGAACATACCGCAATGAAAAGGTATCGTAATGTGAGGGTTTACTCTTTCGGAAAACCTACGGGCGTCCTCCATATTCATGTTGTTCCCCACACCGTTTATCGGCAAAAACATTGCATGAATATCCCTTGGAATATCTTCAAAAATGCTTTCGTTATAAAGAGTATCGCCCGTTATATAAAGCTTTTCAGATCCATCATCTATAATACAGCCTATCGCGGCACAATCGCTGTGTTCCGCCTTCACCGCAGTAAAGCTTATTCCGCCAAAAGTCCAGGTAGTGTTTCTATTAAACATAACATAGTTATTATCACCGCCGAGCTTTCTGACCTTTTCCCAAACAGAAGAGGGTGACAATACCGTAACGGAGGTATCTTCATTAATAAATCTCGTAGCTGTTTCCGGATCATAATGGTCGAGATGATCATGAGTAAAAATCATAACATCGGGTTTGATATTGAATAATTCCTTGTTTACAGGGATTCTCCTGTAATTTTTGGGGTTGATTTTTTTCACGCTGTCAGACAAATATGGATCTATCATTACAGTAAGCTTTCCGCATTTAATTATCAATCCTGCCTGACCAATCCAAGTAACCTTCAAATTTTGTTCCTCCTTGACATTACTATAAATATAGTGTATTATATATTTTATAAGAATTCTATAGCATATTTATCAATTTTATTAGATTTCTTATTATTTATGGGGGTAATTGTTATGGAAATGATTTTGCCGGATATTATTTCTGCCGGTATTTATAATTCAAACTTCGTTCATAGGGACAAAACGATAACAAAGAACAGAAAAACCACTATGTTTGAAATAGAAATACCGATTGAGAACACAGGCGTATCATACATTGGTGACAGGGAAAGCCGGATTAACACAAATATGATTATATGCGCAAAGCCGGGACAAATTCGCCATACAAAGCTTCCCTACAAATGCTATTATATACACATGATACTGAAAGACGGAAAGCTGTATGAAATACTGAAGAACACTCCGGATTATATAAATGTATCTTATGACAAATATTACGCCATTTTTAGCGAGATTTGCAAATTGTTTGAGAGCCTGCAGGAAAATGACAGGATAATGCTTAACAGCTTAATTTTAAAGCTGATATACAATATAAGTGAGGAATCTAAAAAGCAACTGTACAGATATAAGGCAAAGAAGAACAATTATGAGGTTATTGAAAATGCTTTATCTTTTATAAACGAGAACATAACAGACGATCTGACGCTTGAAGCTGTGGCAAAATATGTTTCTCTGAGCCCGATTCATTTTCACAACTGCTTCAAGGCGGCAATCGGGAAAACGCTTCATGCTTATGTGGAAGAACAAAGGATAGCAAAGGCGGCAAATATGCTTGTATCAACCGACAAAACATTGGCGGAAACAGCTTATTTGTGCGGATTTTCCTCCCAGTCCTATTTCAGCTTTGCTTTTAAGAGAAAAATGAAAATGACACCCCGAGAATATGTAAAAAAAATATGCAATCGTTACGATTGCATAGATTAATCAGCCTTCATAAACAAAGCTGCCGTGACCTGTATAGAAAATCATAATAAGCGCAAGCATTATGGCGAGAATCAAAATTGTAAAACAAATCGATAAGAATTTTTTCATAATCAAATCTCCTACTTAACAAGGAATTCATCAAGCTTTTTTGTAAAATACGGAGCGCCCTTTTCGTAATCAAGATGACCTATGTCATAAAAATACTCAACCGGGATTTCATTCATCATATCATAGACTTCGATATTGTTTTCGGCAAAAATCCTGTCAGCCTCGTCCTTAACCTCCCGGGCAAATCCGTAAACGGGAATTTTAGGGTTCCACGGGCTCCACACAGCACGAAGCCTTATGCCGTTTTTGTCACAGTATTTTATAAGCTTTTTAAGCTCGGAAAAATTGCGGGAGCAATCTTTTTCAACCGTACAGTTACCGAAATCCTTGAGCATTTTCTCGTTGCTTTCAAAAAGTTCCTCATCCGAAAGCGCACCTATCGAATAATACTTATCCGCATCCTTATACTGCGGCTCGGACACAGCATCTTTACCGTCCAAAACATTGTCTATACCCTCATCAAAGAGCGGATATATTCTGTCTCTTTCAAAATAGATGTAATGCTGATACCATTTTTTATGCCAAAGATACGAAGGATTTGTTTTAAGACCGTCATAAAATGAAATATCATTTAATATAAGCACAAGGTCGCTTTCTATATCAACAATATTTTTTGAAAGCATCTGATAAATGTCGGAAACCGTGCCGTAGCATATTCCGGCGTTTATATAGCCGCTTTCGCTAAGTTCTTCGTTAAACGAGTTTATGGCAATAGAGCTTCCGAAAACAACCTTGTCCCAAGACTTTTCCGGATGCCTAAGCTCTGTTATTTCAAAATCGTTTTTCTCAAAATATGGCGAATATTTAAGAGGATCGAAGTGCGTAAGAGCCAAATCCGACAGAATCCAAATAATAATGAGCGAAAATAGAACGGGATAAAGCTTTTTTATTCTCACGACCAAATCACCAATCCTTTCAAAACCGAAAGAACCTTATCCGGCTCAAGGTAGAAAAGCAGCGCATTTACCCCGAAAAAGAAATTCACAAGGATGCATCGTATGACATACTTTGATTTTCTTTCCTTGCGGACATTAAAAGTTGACAGAGAAAAAATATTCTCAATAACCAAAAATAAGCCCATGTATATACCGCTAATAAGCGTTATAACAGTAAATTCGTGCCAAAGGCTCATTACAATCATAACAATAAGACCGATGAGAGCAGACTGGTATTTATTGAGCTTTTTGCCCTTTACAACAACCATGATATGCTCACGAATCCAATCGCTGAGCGTAACATGCCATTTTCTCCAAAACTGCGTGAAGCTTGCGGCTGTCCATGGCTTTTTGAAATTCTCCGGAACCTTCATTGAGGCGATTGCACCGATGCCTATTGCCATATCCGCATAACCTGACATATCAATATAAAGAAGCAGATACGAAAGCAACACTATTCCAAGGGAAATAAGAGTGTTACTTTGCTTTATAAGCAGCACCTTATCAAGCACTCTTGTAAATATGACAACAAGCACCACTTTTTTAAACATGCCGATTATAAATCTTTTAACGCCCGTTTCAAGCCCCTCAAGTGTTAAAGGCTTTATGGAGTTAAATGCAGGCACAAAATCGCGGTATCTGAAAATCGGTCCTGCGGTGAATACAGGGAAAAACAGTATAAAATTGGCATAATCCAAAAACAGAATATCCTCATCGGTATAATATGCGTAAAAGAGAGCGTCTGTCGCTTTAAGCATATTATACGAAAAGCCCAAAAGCAAAAATACCTTTCCGAAAACAAAGTCGAAATCAAATGAACGGTACAGCAAAAGAGGCGATATAAACAGTACGATAAGGCACACAAATATCGCTTTTCTCAAATGTTTGATTTTAGGCATAAGCCGTATAAACGCATATGTTATAAGGACATAAGCAAGATAGAATACGCAAAGCTGCCATGATGATTTGTAAAGTACGATTATATTAATTATAATGCTGTACGGCTTAAAAGCTCTTTGCGCAATTCCGACCTTATTCATTATCCAAAGCCCGAATGCATAGAAAAACAATGCGGTCAGGACAACAAGCAGCATTCTCCCCTGCAAAAACCACATATCAAAACCCCTTATTCTTTTTCGCTGAGCTTCTGTTCAACGACTGCCGCAATTTCTTCAACGGTATTCATGGGGTACTTCATAAGATCCTTCTGTGTAATCTGAATATCAAATTCCTTTTCGATATACATAACGATCGTGGTTGCACCGAGAGAATCAACAAAACCGCTGTCAAACAAATGAATATCGTTTGAAAAATCCGGATCGTCACCAATCTCAAACTCGTTTCTGATATAACTTTCAATTCTTTCTTCTACTGACATTGTCATAATAATCTCCATTCTTTGCCCGTTGTCTTAAAGTAATTTATATTCTCTTATCATCAGGGCAAGAAATGATAAGAGATTATTACGCCCATGTGCGTTTTTCTAAGGCTTTGCCTGAGGAAAATTTCGCACGGGCATTAAAATCCGTCGTTAAGGCTTAATATTTAATAAAATTTTCCTGTCAATTTTTCCGTTTTTATTAAGGGGAAAGCTTTCAACAGCAATAATCTCGGAAGGAAGCATATATTTTGGTATATATTTTCTTAATTCGAGATTGAATTTTCGCTTATTGGGCGCTTCTTTTGCCTGGATATAAAGTATAAGCTTTTCCGAAACAACAAATGCGCACGCCTTCTCAACTCCACTTACAGAGCAGGCGGCATTTTCAATATCACCCAGTTCCACCCGTATTCCGTGAAGCTTAACCTGATTATCACGCCTTCCGGAGAAATAAAGGTTGCCCTCATCATCAAAATAACCGTAATCACCCGTGCGATATATAATTTCGCTGTACTTATCATTGAGCGGATTTTGCACAAAAACGCTCTCGCTCTTTTGAAAGTCGTTGTAATAACCAAAAGCTACACCGCTTCCGCCGATACAAATTTCACCCAAATCAAAGGGCTTTGGAGCTTTATCGTTTTCGTCAAGCAAAATCATACGCTTATTTGTATTTGCATAGCCGATCGGAAGCGCTTCGTTGTCGGCAAATTCCCGTTCAATGGTGTATGCGGTGCAGGCAACCGTTGCTTCGGTAGGGCCGTAAAGATTGATATATGTTATATCCTTGTGAAGCCTTTTCCAAATGTTGTAATGCTTTGTGGGCATTGTTTCACCGATAAAAGAAACAACCTTAAGATCAGGAAACGAAACCCCTTCCAATGCGCCGGAGTTTGCAATGCTGACAAGTATCCCCGGAACCCAGAAAACACAGCTTATTTTATTTTCAATCAGGAATTGAGGTATTTTTGCCGGGAAGTTAACGAGTATATCCGGCATAAAAACAAGCTTTGCGCCAACTGCTATACATGAATAAAGGTCAAATACGGAAGCGTCAAAGTTAAACGGCGACTGCAACGCAATTACGGAATTTTCATCAAGCTTCATATATCCTGTAATCCACTCGATAAAATCAATTATCCCCCTGTGGGAAACAACAACACCCTTCGGAACGCCGGTTGAACCCGAGGTATGCATAATGTAAGCCGGGTCCATGTCGTTTACTAAGCTGAGAGCTTCGTCGATTTCAGAAAAATCCTCAGCTTCGCACGAAATTTTTTCAAATTCAAGAACAGACACGCCGCAGCCGCTTAAAAATTCCGAATGCTCGCTGTCTGTAATAACCGCCGCCGCATCGACATTTTTTATGATCGTTTCTATTCTTTGGATAGCATCGCCCAAATCAAGAGGCACATAGACGGATGCCGCATACAGAATTCCGAAAAAACTTTCGGCGGCAAAAATGCTTTTAGGCAATAAAACCGCAATGTTTTTCCCCGAAAAACCGTTTTTAAGAAGATAGGTTCCGATTTTTGCCGAAACGCATTTAAGCTCATTAAATGTAACCGAAGCTTCGCCGTTTACCATAGCGGTATTATCGCCGAATCTTTTAGCGGTTTCTTTAAGAAAATTTACGGCACTATTTCTGTTTTTAAGCATTGCCCTTCACCACATACCTTTCAAAAAGACTCTTTCTGTCAATCTTTCGGTTGGGCGTCAAGGGCATTTTATCGAGGATATACAAATCTTTCGGAAGCATATACTGCGGAATAAGCTTTCCTAACTTCATATTAAGCTTTTTGACATTAATATCCTCTGCGCTTTCGATAACCAAAACGATTTTCTCATTTTCGCTGTCGAACATTGCACAGGCAGATGTAACAAAATCAAGGCACATACAAGCCGACTCAATGTCTCCGAGCTCAATCCTGTTTCCCCTCAGCTTAAACTGACTGTCACGGCGACCTACATACATAATAATTCCTTCTTCGGTCTTATATGCAATATCTCCCGTTTTATAAATTGTTTCCCTATATTTGGTATTAAGGGGGTTTTGAACAAAAACCTTTTTTGTAAGCTCGGGATTGTTCCAATACCCAAGAGCAAGACAGCACCCCGCAACGCAAAGCTCGCCGTGCTCACCCACATCGCATTCTCTGCCGTCCTCGCTGAGAATTAAAACCCTTGTGTTGGGAACGGCAACTCCTATCGGGAGCTTATCGGAATCCTCAAATTCCCTGTCAACTATATAATATGTGCAGTCGACCGTAATTTCGGTAGGTCCGTAAAGGTTTGCGTAAACTCTTCCGGGAAGTGCTTTTCTCCAAATGTTAAGCTGGGCATTCGGCATAACCTCCCCCGCAAATACGACAGTTTTAAGGGATTTAAGCTTTTCACTGTCCAATGCACCCGAATTTGCAACATTTATCATAACCGTAGGCACCCAGAAAATGCACGAAACCGCTTTTGAAGCTACAAAATCCATAAGCTGCTGGGGATACATAAACAATATTTCCGGAATAATAACCATCTTTGCACCGGTAAAAAACGAAGTGTATATATCAAAAACGGAATTGTCAAAATGAAATCCCGACTGAAGTCCCAGAACAGACTCGGAATTTATATCAAACTCACGAATGAGCCAGTTTGCATAGTTAATTATCCCCCTGTGGGCAATGACAACGCCTTTGGGCACACCGGTCGAGCCTGATGTGTACATAATGTAGGCAGGGTCTGTATCAATAACCGAATCTATCTTTTTGTCTACCGCATCAAAATCGGCAGCACCCTCCGAAATTTCGTCATATAGTAAAATCTCGCCCGAAAATCCGTTTTCGACAAGTGCGCCCTTACCCTTTTCATCGGTAATAACAGCAAGAGGCTCGATATTTTCAAGCATAACCATAAGTCTGTATTTAGGAACATTGTAGTCAATCGGCACATAAATATTGCCCGAAGCCAAAATGCCCATAAACGAAATAACGGAAAACACAGACTTCGGAAGATAAACCGCAACCGGTCTGTTTGAAGGGTTATCAAAATCCCTTATTACCCTCGTAGCAATCGAGGTCATTTTAACATTAAGCTCGGAATAAGAAATCTCATTTTCGTCATCGTCCAATGCGATATTTTCGGGGTATTTGTTAATTGTTCTTTTAATCTGCTTCAGAACCGTATTCATTTCAGACTTCCCCTCCTTCCATCATCTTTCTCAAAGTTACTCTGTCAATTTTATCATTGGGAGTGTGAGGAAACTTTTCCATAAACACAATTTTCCCCGGGAGCATATATTTGGGAATCAAAGCCCTCAGCTTCATATTTATTTCTCTCAGTTTTCTTTCGTTTGAAGATTCCAAAAACAGCACAATTCTGTTATTTTCCTTATCAAGCTGTGCGCAAGCGCCGGTAACATCATCTAAGCACATAGCGGCATTTTCAATTTCACCCAGCTCAACACGGTTTCCGTTAATCTTAATCTGGGAATCCATCCTGCCGATGTACATAATTAAGCCTTCCTCGTTTATATATGCAAGGTCACCGGTTCTGTATATTCGCTCCGAAAACACCGTATTAAGCGGATTTGAAACGAAAACTCTGTTTGTAATCTCAGGGTTGTTCCAATACCCGAGAGCAAGGCCGCTTCCAGAAACGCAAAGCTCACCCTGTTCACCGGTGGCTGCATAGGTGCCGTCCTCCTTTATGATATAAACACGCATATTTCTGCAGGCTTTTCCAATGGGGAGAGGCTCGCTGTCCTTAAACTCTCTGTCAACAACATAGAATGTGCAGACATCGGTAATTTCGGTAGGGCCGTAAAGATTTGCATACATTGCATCCGGATGATTTTTCCGCCAGATATTCAGCTGAGTATTCGGCATAACCTCACCGCAGAACATAACCTTTTTAAGCGAAGGCATTTTAAATTGCTCAAGGGCACCGGAATTTGCGACATTTATAAGCACTGTCGGAACCCAAAAAATAACGGTTATATTCTTCTCCTCGATATACTCTGGAAGCTTGGACTGAAAGTTAAAGAACACCTCGGGAATAATAACCATGGTCGAGCCGCAAAGCAAACAGCTGTATATATCAAGTATGGAATTATCGAAATAAAACGGTGCCTGATTTCCGAAAATATCATTTTCGTTGAATTTAAATTCTTCCCTTAGCCAGTTTGCATAATCAATAACTCCGCGGTGGCATACGGTTACACCCTTCGGAGTACCTGTAGAGCCGGAGGTGTACATAATATAAATCGGGTCGGTATCAATAACCCGTGACACGATTTCGTCTACAACCAAGGTGTTGCCGTTAAACATAGCGGCGCTGTCGAAAGAAAACACGGGCGGAAGCTCCTGTCCGCTGTTTTTCAGAATTTCGGCACATTCATCATCGGCAATAATGCACGAAGGATTAAGATTATCAATAATTTTTTGCACTCGGCTTGAGGGCATATCCGACGCAACAGGGACATATGCCCTACCGCTGTACAGAACCCCCATAAATGAAATTATACACTTGAGGCTTTTTTTCATATATACAATCACGGGAGCGGAAGAAATATCGGAATCGGCAAGAAAAGCACCGACAGCTCTTGCTTTATTTCTCAAATCAATAAAAGAAATTTCTCCAAACTCATCAACTATTGCGGTTTTTGAGCCGAATTTTGAAGCAGCCGCCTCCAACATGCAAACAGCAGAATTCATTTTTTATCCCCCTAAGTAATTTTACCAATACCAATTAATTATATAGCAAAAACGCATAATTGTCAATGAAAAACAGAAAAAAAGCCTTGCAAATGCAAAGCTTTTTGGTACAGATATTATTACTTGCTTCTTTTAGCCTTAAGTTCAGCTCTTGCGGAAGCTTTTTTGCTGATTCTTGCGTCCTTTATCTTTTTCTTCTGAACAGCTTCATAGATGAAGGTTGCAACAATAAGAGCTATGTTGTAAACAAGCATAGCAACAGCAATGACAATCATCACTTTTTTGTATCCAGCAATCGAACCGTTACCTGCAAAATAGATAACAAGGCTTAAAATTGCCGCAACAATGCCGAATATCTCAAAATTGAAATAAAGCCTTGCCTTAAGGTTATCCTTATAGCCTTGAACAATGCCGAGATTAAGCTTTTTAGATTCCTTGATACCGCATATCATCATAATGATTGCGAAAACCACAAAGATAGCTGCAGCCGTAATAAATGTGGGCAACGGCTTCAAGATATTGTTACCGATAGCACCGTAGAGATAATACATTGCAATGGCAGCCAAAAAGCTGATTGACATTGTAAGCATTATCCTGTTTGTCATTCTTTCCTGAGATTTTTTGTTCAAAACGAACACTCCTTTTGTGCGCAAGAGGGATATTCGCCCTGTTGCTTATAATAATTTTTTTAAAAACGATCCATATGATACATAGTGCAGGCAAGGACAGCCGCCCCTGCGGTTTCGGTACGAAGAATTCGTTTTCCGAGCGTAACGGGAATAATCCCAAAAGTTCTTGCCTTCTCCGTTTCTTCCTCAGAAAATCCACCCTCACTGCCGATAATTATGCCAATATCATCAACTATGCCGCTGCCGAGAGCGTCCTTAAGCCGTGTATCACGGCAACACTCGTACGGCATTATGCAAAGCTTATGCTTTGAAGCTGTTTCGAGCATTTTATCAAAGGATAGAACCTCTGAAACCCGAGGGATACGCCCTCTCATGCATTGCTTTACAGCTTCATCGGCAATTTTCTGCCACCTGTCACGCTTTTTTAAAAACGATTTGCTGTCGCCCTTGACCACAACCCGGGAGTTTATAAACGGCACAAAGCCGTAAGCCCCAAGCTCGGTACATTTCTGTATGACGGTTTCCATTTTGTCCCCCTTAGGGACAGCTTGATAAACAGTAACATTAATGTCCGACTCGCAATCATTTTTGCGTCTATCCGAAATTTTAAGATTAACGCAACCGTCGCCGACAGATGTAATGACGGCGTCATAATCAAAGCCGCAGCCGTCACATACTATTATATCATCATTTACGTTTTTTCTCAACACATTGGTAAGATGCCTTGCATCCGAACCCGAAATTGTTATATAATCCTGCCCTATATCTTCTCTGTTGACAAAAAATTTAGGCATTTTGTTCACCTTTTCTGAGCAAAAATGCGTTCCATTCCTTTTTATGGAGAGCCTTTTCTATCACAAAACCATACCGTTCAAAAGCATTTTTAACATCACAAACTCGGTCATCAATAATTCCGGAGCAAATGAACGCCCCGCAATCTTCAAGATACTGCCCCACATCGCCGCACAGCGAAATTATAACATCCGCAACGATGTTGGCAACAATCACATCAAACCTGCCCTGAACCTTTTCCGTAAGACTTCCGCATACAGCAGTTATACTGCCGTCATCAATGCCGTTAAGCTTGGCATTTTCAACAGTAGTTTTAACCGCAAGCTCATCAATATCCACGGCAGTGACCTTTTCTGCCCCCATAATGCGTGCCGCAACCGAAAGTATTCCGCTACCGCACCCAACATCCAAAGCGACCGTTCCGGGGCTGACAACGCCTTCCATAAGCTCAATGCACATCGCCGTGGTTTCGTGAGAACCCGTTCCGAATGCCGCACCGGGATCAAGCACTACTACCTTTTCGTCGCTCGCAGGATCATATTCTTCCCAAACGGGCCGTATAACAATGTGATTGCCGATATGAAGCGGCTTATAATACTCTTTCCAGTTATTCGCCCAATCCTCATCGCAAACCTTTTCAACCGTAAGGGAATCGAAAGCTTTGCTAACTTCTGAAAGAATCTCTTTTGACTCATCGTTATTTTCAAGATAGAAGCTTACTATCGGAACAGATGGCATCTTCAAATCATCATCGACATAGTCCCAGTACCTTTTGTTGTTTTCCAAAAAGTCCTCAAAGGCTGCCGGATCCTCAATCTGAACAGATGATATGTCCATAGCATAAAGCTTATCGCAAACATCATCGGGATTTTCAGTTGTAATCTGAGCTTTAAGCCAATCCATGTCAATCACCACTGCATATTATAACAATTTTTTTGCTTTATGTCAATGGTTTTAGGCAAAATTGTTATAATTATTTGGAAATGAGAAGCTACATTCACCTTTCGCCCGAAAAATAAAAAAAGCGCCCGACCTGTTGAATTTTTTACAGACAAGCAATGATGCGGACGAAATGCTCAAAATTATCCATGGAGGTGGTATCAGCTCAAAAATACAATAGAATTTTGTGAGCAATGAGCCTTCGTTGCGGTAATAAGCTTCACGGTCTGTATTAAATTCGCGCAGACTTGCCCGTTCCTAAAGATAAATCTTTAAGAACAAGGTGGTTCGGGCAATTTTACGGGCGCAATTTCAAGCTATACCATTATTTTTATGAATTTTGCCAACCAAACTCGTATAAATAAAGCTCAGTTGATCCGCCGTTCCTTCTTTTTTCTCCCAAATAACATAATTAAGTATAGTGGATATAAACAAATATACAAGCGGAAGGAGATCGTCCGAAGAACATCCGAGCTTCTTTGAAAGCTTTTCGGAATAGATCTTGTACCATTCGTAGTTATTGGCTTCGGCACGGATTCTCTCGCCGTATATCGGGCTTGCCGCCATTTGATATATAAATCTCAATTCGTCCTTATACAAAGAAATGTAGGACATACACTCATTGAAAAACTTTTCCAGGTCGTCAACAGCCGAGAAAGCATATTCAAATATTTTTCCCGATACCGTCTCAAACCCGTATTCGGTGGATTCGCAAATAATATTCGTTTTATCATCAAACCAGTAATATAAAGAGCCCTGCGCAATCCCCGTGCCCTTGCACAGCTCCCTGATAGTAATGTTTTCCAATCCGTTTTTGACCAGATAATTAAATGTCTTCTCCAATATGGAATCTCGGTCTATATTGTATTTTGCCTGTCTCATAATTAAGTCTCCTTGCATAACAAAACATCCGTTTTATTTTAAATCAAATTATATCATCGAAAGTCGGTTTTTGTCAACCGAAGATTAGTATATGTAATATAATTTTAAAACTTTCAAAGTTCCCTGTTAGGAATTCAGCTCCGGAAAATCAAAAAAAATACAAAAAAATAAAAAAAGTTCTTGCAAAATGGATAAAAGTATGTTATAATAGATTCCGTTGCAGATAAATCGAGGTGTGGCCCAGTTTGGTAGGGCGCTACGTTCGGGACGTAGAGGTCGCAGGTTCAAATCCTGTCACCTCGATTTTTTTACCGCATAATCATCGGAAATATCGGTGGTTATGCTTTTTTTATATAAAACTGTTCTGAAAATTTACACAAAAATGATTTATCCTACAAAACAAAAATCTTTTATTGACATGAATTGTTCAGAATGTTATAATAGCGTAGAAATAACCAACACAGGAGGAATATTATGGCTGAACTTAAAGCAAATCCTATGATTAAGCTTTCGGGAAACAGTAAGCATTGGACGCTTTCGGGAAAAGGCGGAATCGAACTTCAAAGTGAAAGCGACGGAAATTTTAACTCAAATGCAGGACTTATAATTTCATCCAGATGTACAAAGTACGGCTGCGCAGAGCAGATTCAATACACAGTTAAAAATACTTCAAACGAAACAATCGTAATCGAGCACATAAGCAGCGGCAGGTTTGAAAGCATCGGCGGAGGACTTTTACCGTGGTACGATGACAGAAAATTCCGACTTCACATTTGTTACTTTACATGGCAGGGTGAAGCGCAATGGAGAGAGGTTTCTTTGTCGGACATGGGGCTTTATAAAGCATCAAATCATGCCGATACTAACGCTATTCGCTTACGCTCGGTGGGAAATCAGAGCACCGCTATGTATTATCCTCAGATTTTTATTGAGGACAAGGAGTTTGGAAAAATATACTTTTTTGAAATAGAAACAACCGGAAACTGGTACATAGAGATTAGCGGAAATGCTGACGGAACTTTGTGTGTTGAGCTTAATTCCGCTTTCTTTAACAATGACAACTGGTTTCTTAATTTGGAAAGCGGCAAAGAATACACAGCGTCTCCTTGTGTTTACGGTGTGGCTGACGGCGGCTTTGAAGAGGCAGTAGCAGCATTGATTGATTACAGACGAAGCGTATCTAAGGCGAGCTTAAGCGTGATTCCCGTTTGTTTTAACGACTACATGAATTGTCTTTGGGCAATGCCTGAGGCACACAAGCTTATTCCTTTGATTGACAAGGCGGCAGAGGTTGGCTGTGAGATATTCTGCATTGATGCAGGTTGGCAAAAAGCTAAAGATAATAGTGCCCGGGATTTGGGTGACTGGGAATGGAAGGATGAACTCTTCCCCGGATACGGATTTAAAGGAATAATAGAATATATCAAAAACAAAGGTATGTTGCCCGGAGTTTGGCTCGAGCTTAACAGTATTGCCGAATCAAACGAAGCATATAAAAAATTCGGTGAATTTTTATTAAAGAGAAACGGTGCAAACGCCGGTTCTGCCGGAAACTGTCAGATTGATTTCAGACAATCTGCCGTTACCAAATACATGACCGAGGTTATCGACAGGCTTTATGCGGTTGGTGTTCGTTTTATAAAGAATGATTATAACCAAACAAGCGGAATTGGATTTGACGGTGAGCTGTGCGGAGGCGAAGAGGTTCGTCAAAGCTCGATTGCATTTGAAAAATTCATAGACAGCATAACAGAGAAATACAGCGATTTGATAATTGAAAATTGCGCAAGCGGCTCAATGAGAAGCGACGGCTCAATCATGAAGCATTTTCACCTTGTAAGCATGAGCGACCAAGAATATTATTACAATAATCCCTCAATTTTGGCAGGTATGTCGGCGTGTGTTCAGCCCGAAAAATGCGGAAGCTGGGCTTATCCGTACCCACAGCTTTATGACGATCGTTTAAAACCTGCGGCTGAATGTGTAAAGGTAAATTCCGAAAACAGCGCAGAAACCGTTTTTAACATGATAAACGGTATGCTCGGACTTATGTATATGTCAGGTCACATCGAGCTTGCGGACGAGGAGAATACAAAACTTATCAAAGAAGCTGTGGAGATTTACAAGGAAAACAGAGAATTTATTGCATCGGCATACCCCATATACCCCGGCGGAAGATTTAGGATTGAAAAGAACGGTTTTTATGCCTACGGTCTTGCAGATAAGGACAGAAACAGAATTTTACTCGGAGTATGGCGCATTAATTCCTCTGAAAATGTTCAGGTATTCGATTTGTCAAATTATATCGGAAACAGCGTTGCCGAGGTTTTATATCCGCAGACGCTCGAAACCGAATATTCATACTCAAACAATAAGCTGTCGGTTAAGCTTGATGACGCATACAGCGCAAGACTGTTTGAGATAAAAAAGATTTAAAAAATCCACCTTACAAAAAAGCAAAACCGCATAACGGCTTGATTTTCAAGCAATTATGCGGTTTTTGATTTTGTACTGACGCTTAATTTTAAAAAATAAAATTTCGGTGTATTTGCTCTTGATGAAAAGTTTAGCTGTAAAACTATTCCTTTCTCTCAAGCCAATTAAGACGAACAGCGAATAATATGACCTACCATTTTGCGCTTTAAATTTTCACTGTTTTCCTCAATGCACTTTTCCTTAGAACCCACGAAAATACAGGATTTTCTCGCATCCGATAGTATATGTAAATATTTATTATCGGCAAACTAATATTTTAAATTGTATGAGCTTGACACAAGTAAAATGTAATGAGATTATGCATTGTGT
>CABUMF010000043.1 GCA_902492655.1 uncultured Eubacteriales bacterium
TGACGAGCCTATGCTCAGAGGAGATGTAATTTATACGCTTTGGAAAAGAGCAGGTGCACCCACCGATGTGTCCGCTCCTTCAATTATCACAAAACAGTCAGATGTACCGGCATCAATAGCCTGGGGCTATACATACGGGCTTATGATAGGCGATGACGGTGTTGATTTGAGGCTTGACGAAGGCATTTCAAGAGCGGAAGTTGCTTCTATTATCGTCCGTTCAAGAAATGTTTCGGAGAAGAACAACTTTATCGACACCGTGTCTGATGATGTTCTTAAAAAGGTATTTGAAACAAGCGGTGCTTTCACATGCGAATATAATCCCAATCTGCCGCTCACAAACGGCGAAATGGCGAGAGCGGCTTTGAGAATTGCTTCCGAAGAGCTTGTTCCCAGATATACAAAATATACTGTCGAAGAGCCTTTTGAGCATGAATACATAAAAGATCTTTATGCTATTGCTACATCCTGTATAGGTCAGGATAAGATTACTCCCGAATATATTGACGCAAATGTTACCAATGCAGATATGATTGCAATGCTTACATTTGCATTTATAAAGAAATCCAACGAAAAAATTGTATATGATACTTCAAACAAGGCTTATGCCGATGTTACCGACACAGGCAGAAGCACGGCGTCCACCTGCCTTTCTTACGCAAACGGAAACGGAATTCAGCTTTACAGCGACAATACCATAAAGCCTGAATTAACTTCCACGATGAGAGATATTGCAACCGTCCTTCTTCAGCTTGATGAATTAATCGGTTCGATGTCATACTACGATGTAACAAAAGACGGTACTGTGGCTCATGATATATCCGTAAGCCGTGACCTCAATCACTATCCCGAGAATTATGCATATTATCAGTGCGTGCTTTCCGGATTGCCGTCAGAGGTTTATACCACACCGTTTATGATTACAAATACTGCGGCACCCGTTGAGGATACGCCTAAGGGCAAGTTTGATTTTTCCAGAGATTTCCGAAGCTTATTCTTACAGCTTATGGAAAGAGATGTTGCAAATATTTTGGCAGATAGCGGTGTTGAAGTTAAGCTTACATTCTATCCTTCGCTCGTTACAAACAACGGCAGGGGCTTTACCGTGAGAATAAAGACGGAAATTGTAAGCCTCGGAGGTAAAACCGGTGCTAAATACGGCGACGTATTCAAGCTTTATGACGGAGTAAACGGTGATACGGAGCTTCATGACGGTATGGTGTTCTACAATGATACGGTTATGCCTTATGAGCTCGGCTCTTATCCCGAAACTTACACTTCCTTCGGCAATATCATTTTTATTGAAAAATAGAATATCCTGTAAATCATGAACATAAAATAGAACTAAATTAAATTCGGAGGAGCTTTCCATGAAAAGATTAATCCTAATTAGTTTAGTTCTGTTTTTTTGTTTAGATTCAATTGTGTATGCTGACGATATAGCAATTCCTTCAAATTCAGCAATACTTATAGAACGCTCAACCGGACAAATCCTGTATGAAAAAAATGCTAATGCAAGGCTTCCGATGGCGAGCGTAACCAAAACAATGACTTTGCTTGTTGCCATAGAAGCTGTTGACGGCGGCAAAATTAAAATGGACGATATCGTGACCGTTTCAGAAAACAGCTCGTCCATGACCGGCTCACGAGTATATTTAAGCACAAACGAAAAAATATCGGTGTCGGATTTATTAAAATCCATTGCCGTTTCCTCGGGTAACGATGCGGCGGTAGCGATTGCTGAGTATGTTGCCGGAAATGAGGAATCCTTTGTTTCTATGATGAACAAAAGGGCAGAGGAGCTTGAGCTTCAAAACACTCATTTTGTTAATTGCTACGGTCTGGATGCGGAAAACCATTATTCATCGGCGTACGATTTAGCGATTATTTCAAACGAGTTATTAAAGCATGACTCAATAAGACCGTTTCTTGTTATATGGATGGACAGCATAAGAGACGGTTCTTTTACTCTTTCAAATACAAATAAGCTTGTAAGGTTTTACGATGGCTGTACCGGAGTAAAAACAGGCTTTACCTCACAGGCTATGTATTGCCTTTCCGCTTCGGCTATGAGAGACGGAATGGAGCTTATCGCAATAATCCTTGGCGGTCCAAACTCAAAACAGAGGTTTGCGGATGCTTCAGCACTACTTAACTACGGTTTTTCGAATTACAAGATAGAGAAATGCTCTTCCAAGAACGATATTGCAAGGAAAATCAAGATAGAAAAGGGTGCAAAACCATTTATCAATGCTGTTTATGAAAACGATTACAATTTTCTTTGCAACAAGGGGGAGACGGCAGAAATAACTCAGAAAATAAAGCTTAATGATAAGATTCACGCTCCGATTGAAAAGGGGGATAAAGTCGGCACGGTTACATATTATTGTAACGGCAAAAAATCCGCTTCGGCTAATTTGGTATCAGACAGAACGGTTAAAAAATGCAGTTTTATGAAAACAATGAATAAATTCATTAAAGAATGGCTTGATTTTTAATTTGTAACAGTATCAATGCCTCCCGAATATAATGCTTTAGAAGAAGGGAGGAATTACACAATGCGGTGTTTCACCGTTGGATTGATACTTATTTTATTCGCCGCAACACTGCTTATAAATCTGTTCCTTCCTGATTGCGTCATTATATTCATGCAATGCATTCTATTAATTATTGCAGGATGGTTTCTTCTTAAAAAATGAAAGGATGGTCGATTTGAAGGTAGTAGTTGTACATCCAACAAAGCTATGGAGAAAAATACTTAAGGCTGTTTTTAAAATTTAATGAACGCAGCAGGTAATTTATTTGCCTGCTGCGTATTTTGTAACATACATTTAATAAAAAAACTATTGCAATTTTTTTCGGAATGAGGTACAATAAAATTACAAAGCCAATTTCGTAGAATAAATATTCTCCGAAATTGAGGGGAGGATTTTTTATAATGCACGATTTACTCAACACCGAGGAATATCCAAGCTGTATAAAGAATTATCTTAGGTACCTGCGTACTGTTTTAGGTCGTTCAGAAAATACAATTATAGTTTACATCCAAACTATTGACGAGCTTTTGCATTTTCTTCAGCATTTCAAATTATACATAGATATTGAAGCTTCGATTAAAAATATTGATAATGAATTTTTAAAAACAATTACTCTTACTGACTTATATGAGTATCTGTATTTTATTGATCTTAAAAAGAAAAATTCTTCAACTACGCGTTCTAAAAAAATCAGCGCAATAAGATCGTTCTTCAAATTCATTTCTGTGAATGAAAAAATAATCGTTGAAAATCCGGCTGTAAATCTTGCTTTTCCAAAGGCTAAAAAGACACTTCCGAAGCACTTAAAGCTAGATGAATCATTAAGATTGCTAAATTCTGTAAACGGGCCAAACAAAGAGCGAGATTACGCAATAATTCTGCTGTTTTTGACCTGTGGAATGCGTCTCCAGGAATTGGTAAATATTAATGTGAAAGACATACGTTCCCAAAGTTTGGTAATTACAGGAAAAGGAAACAAAGAACGAACGGTTTACCTTTCCGATGCTTGCGTAAATGCCGTAAATGCTTATCTAAAGGTACGCCCGAACGACTCGCTAATTGACCGGGAGGCTCTTTTTATAAGCAGAAACAGGCGTAGAATAACTTGCAGAATGGTTGAAAAAATCGTTGAAAAATATCTGAAAATCGCCGGTCTTGACGGGCTCGGGCTGTCTGTTCATAAGCTTCGGCACACCGCCGCAACGCTGATGTATCAGGAAGGTCATGTTGATGTAAGACTTTTGCAGGAAATTCTCGGTCACACAAACCTCTCAACAACACAGATTTACACCCATGTAAGCTCTGATCAGCTCAAAACTGCTATTGACGCAAATCCTTTATCAAAATTAAAGTAAATCAACTCTGTTTCTTGTTTCGCTGTTTAAGAACGCTTTGATATTAAGCATCATTTCTTTAATGCAGGTACATCTGGCTTCGTAGGAACCCCATGCCATATGCGGAGTAAGACACACATTATCAAGATTTGAAACCTTATAATAAGGGCTGTTTAACGGGAAAGGCTCGGTTGAATATACATCAATTCCTATTCCTCCGATTTCTTTATTAAGCACAGCTTCACAAAGTGCATTTTCATCAACCACCGCACCTCGTGCAACATTGATGAAAACTGCGCTTTTTTTCATCATTTTGATTCTTTCTCGGTTGATGAGATTTTTGCTGTCGCCGTTAAGAGGTGTATGAACTGATATTATGTCTGATGTTGCGCAAAGGGTGTCAATGTCGGCAAAATTTTCAATTCCGTCAGAATTTCTCTTGTTCACTATCACATTACAGCCCAAAGCTTTTGCTATCTCCCCTACCTTCTTCCCTATATTTCCATATCCTACTATTCCCCATGTCAAAGCGGATATGCTGTGATAAACAGGGATAAGACGGTTCTGAATTCCGCTTTCTGTGTACTCACCGCTCTCAACGAAGCGATTATACTCCGTAAGATGAGTAACAAGAGAAAGCGCCATTAAAACCGTAAGCTGTGCAACGCTGTCGGTTGAATACCCGACAACATTTGAAACACCTATTCCCTTCTCTTTGCAATATGAAATGTCAACATTATCAAACCCTGTCGCAGCAATGCAAATTAGCTTAAGTTTATGTGCGTTTTTAAGGTTTTCTCTATTGAGCTTTATCTTATTGATTATAACAAAATCAGCGTCTGAAATTCTGCTTTCCACCTCGCTCGGCTTGGTTTTTTGGAAAATTTCAGTCTTTCCGAACTCATTAAAAACGGATAAATCAATATCATTTCCAAGCGTTGAAGCATCAAGTATTACCGTTTTCATACAATCACCTCGTAGAATTAACATTTTTAATCGAAATTCATAAAATATACTTGTAAGGAGTTGAAATTTATGATTTCGGGTATAGTTGATTTCAAAAGTAACCACAAAGCATACATTAGCCATGATTTAATATTTTTAAATCGCAACATAACCTTCTGCTCGGAGGATTATCGTAACCTTGTAATAGGGCACGATTTCATTTCAATACACGATGATAAAAACTGTGAAGCAAAATACAGCGAAACCGAAGAAAGTCTCTCGCTTAGCTGTGGGAATAGCGAAAACGCCGTTATGTATTACACATTCATAGGCACTTGTTTGGTATTTTCCGGCGAAATCAAGGACATAATTCAAAAATGCCGAGATATAATAAACGACAACAGCATTACCACACAAAAGCTTTCCGATGTTCTTAAATCCATTGTTACGATGAATCCCGGTGATAAAGTCATATATACCGAAAAAGGTCTGATCTGTTTATGATTATCCGTTAATCCCGGCAGCTTCCTTTGCAAGCCTGTCCGCCATTTCGTTATATTCAACACCGGTGTGCGCCGCAACCTTGACAAAACAAACCTTGATTTTATCTTTAACCGAATCATAAAACCGCTTATACATTTTTGTACCGTCTTTTTCGGTTTTCCACTCGCCGGTACACCACTTTGCAATGCCTTCATAATCGTGAAAAACAGTAATACTATTGTACCCATTTTCCACAGCATAACGCATTGCGGCAACAGATGCGGCAATTTCGCCCGAAACATTTCTCATAGGGACAAGTATTTCGGAATTTCCGGTTCTCTTTATTTTGTCTATGATTTCATTATCATAAAGAATAACTGCTCCGCTTCCGTATATTCCTTTTTCGGCATTAAAGCTACCGTCCACATACGCACAAAGTCCCATGTGGCACTTTGAATCGTCCTCCTGCCTTATAAAACGTTCGGCTTCGTCCAATGTTTTAAATGATTTATACGACGCTCCCGAAAAACCCTCAACCTGCGCCTTGCATTCATCCCATGTATTGTAAATTCCGGGGACTTTTCCTATTCTGACAGCATAAAATTTAGACATATTATTTCCTTTCAAACATCAGTCTGCCAAAAGATGATCGTCTTCAACAGAGGTTATATTAACGCTTAGTATTTCGCCCGAAATATCAACATCTGATTTTTTTATAACCTTAGCATAATTTTTTGTGAAGCCTTCATATAAGCCAATTCCGCACTGCCTTTCAAACAGAACCTCAGCTGATTTACCGACCTGAGAGTTAAGAAAAGCACTTGTCATTTCATTCCCTATCTCAATCATTTTTGCACATCTTCTGTCCTTTTCGGGTTTTGAAACGGCGCCGCTGAACTTTTCGGCTCTCGTACCGCGGCGTATTGAATACGGGAACACATGAAGCTTTGAAAAGCCAACCTTCTTTACAAACTCGCAAGACTCAACGAAATCCTCTTCGGTTTCACCCGAAAATCCTACCATAATATCGGTAGAAACAGCAGGATTATCAAGGTTATTTCTTACTGCGCAGACAGCCTTCATATATTCATCGGCGGTATATTTTCTGTTCATGCGCAAAAGCGTTTTGTCGCATCCGCTTTGAAGCGAAATATGAAAATGCGGGCAAAACTCAGGAATTTTAGCAAGCTCTGATACAAACTCCTCTGTAATTATTGAAGGCTCGACAGAACCTATTCTGATTCGTTCCACTCCGTCAATTTCATGGATAGACTTAATTATATCAAGAAGATTTGTGTCACCGAGGTCTAAGCCGTAGGATGCAACATGGATTCCCGAAAGCACAAACTCCTTATATCCGTTTTTTGTGAGGCGCTGCACCTCCGAGATAATGTTTTCCTTTTTGCGACTTCTTACTCTGCCTCTCGCATACGGAATAATGCAATATGAGCAATATTGATTGCACCCGTCCTGAATTTTAAGAAAAGCTCTCGTTCTCTCAAAATATGTTTCAACATCCAGCTCTTCAAATTCACGGACATCCATAATATCATCAACAACACAAAGGCTGTTGCCCAAGGCATTACCGACAAGCTGAGGAATTTTCTTACGGTCGTTTGTGCCGACAACAAGGTTCACGCCTTCGATTTTCATAACATCATCGGGGGCGGTCTGAGCATAACAGCCTGTGACAACCACGACGGAATCCGGATTTTGATGCTTTGCGCGCCTTATTATCTGCCTTGATTTTCTGTCGCTCATACCGGTAACGGTACAGGTATTTATAATATAGCAATCGGCAAAATCGGAAAACGGGACTATCTCGTACCCTGCTTTTACCATCATTTCGCCTATCGCTTCACTTTCATACTGATTGACTCTGCAACCTAAAGTGTGTATTGCTGCTTTTTTCAAAATATCAATCCCTTCAGAGAGTAGCAAAAAATATTTTGCAATATAATTTTAATGTAAAATAACCGATTTTGCTTGACATTGCGCAAATGCGGTGTTATAATAAAGTTAAAGGAGGTGAGTTGTATGACAACATTTAATGTGCTTATCAATTCCATTGATGATGTAAAGAACTTTGTTAACATTGTTAATCGTTATCCCTTTGATATCGACCTTACTTCAGGCAGATACATCGTTGATGCAAAGTCAATAATGGGCATATTCAGTCTTGATCTCAGCAAGCCGATTAAGGTAGAAATTCATTCCGATGATGCTGATAAGATTGTTGAAGAATTAAAACCTTACATACTTGCATAAATGGGATTGTGAGCCAAACGGCTCACTATTTTTTTGCCTAAATCACCGGTTAAAGCTGTTCTATGCAGTTTTGCATTTTAACATTAATTTCTCTGCCGTCGGCTTTTTTTATAAAATCATCTTTTTTACCCATTATAACGGAATCGCTTATGAAAATATTTGCTTTCGGATATTCCATTCCGAGCGTGTTAATGTTATCCAGGATAATATTACACCCGTTAAATGCGCATCCTGAAAAACGAACATTATAAAAAGGAGAAGCAGAATAAATCAAAGTTTTTACTTCATCTGCGCAAACAACATTTTCAAAAGAAATATTGTCATGCACGGCAACGGGCGCATTCGGATAATAGTTTCTGCACCATGCATTTTTTGAGCTTGACATCGAAAGTGCATAATCTCTTTTCTTTTGGAGAAATATATCCCTGAAAAATATGTTTCTGCACGCACAGCCACCTTTATTCCCGTCCTGCATCATATACCACCAAATACCGTCATATTCCCCATATCCGCTCTCGTGCACCGGAGGAGTATAAGATTTATATACTTTTCCGTCAGGCTTTCCGAAAACTACTCTGTATAATCTTCCGTTATGGCAAACTGTATCCGACCATTGAACCTCCATGCCTTCAAACCAATCCACCCATCCGCCTGCCGAAATCCTGCAAAAATATCCTACCGTTTTGGTATCATTCAAATCTCGGCAATCCTCAATTACTCCGTTCTCAATCCAGCCGACTTCGGGATTGCTTATGGAATAATCATAGGAATTAAGCGCAATAGGATCATCAAAGGTTTTAAATATTCCGTGATGAACACGAAATCCGGAACCTTTTCCAAAATGAATTCCGTCCTTTAAGCCTTCAATATGCACATTCCGAACTAAAGCATTTTCAAAAGTGCAAATCTGAATACAAAAGTCCTTTGCAGGTAAATCCAAGCATTGAAAGTCATGAATTTCCAAATTTTTAATATAATAAAAAACAATATGAGCCGATATACCCATAATTCCTTTTTTGAATTGATGTTTACTTCGTCGGAAACAACTCCGTCACAAATAAGCTTTAAGCCGCAGATTTTTATATTGTGATTAAATATTTTCTGATAAGCACCCTTATTTATAAAAACAGGCCCCGTCTCTGCCGGGTTTTTTTCTCGCTTTATAAATGCACCGTTGCAAAAATAAACAGAAGTATTGTCACCTATCGTAACGGTATCGTTAAGCTTATATATGCCCGGAACATCAATGTATATGTCTCCACCGCAATTGACTGCATTTTGTAACGCAATGTAATTATCATGTGCTGAATTTTCTGGGCAAAAACCCATTTCGCTCATTATTATCATATCGCACCTCGTTATAATACAACAATGTTAAAATCAGTTTTTTGGTTTTGCGCTTGCAAATGTAAGGCAATATATTCTGTCTGCACCACACTTTTTGAGCACCTTTGAGCATTCATTGAGAGTTGCGCCGGTAGTAAAAACATCATCAATAAGAAGAATGTTTTTGCCGTGGAGATCGTGTCCGCAGGAAAACGCACCTTTTACATTTTCAGCTCTTTTACTTGCCTTTGTTTTACTCTGCTTCTCGGTATTTTTAATTTTTACAAGAAGCTCGCATGGCACAAATCCGCACACTTTTGCAATTTCCCTTGCAAGAAGCTCCGACTGATTAAAGCCCCTCTTTGTAACTTGCTTCTTTGTCATCGGAACCCAAGTTACACAGTCAAAATTTACATCATATGGAATATATGCCGCCATAATAATTCCCATAGTTTTGCAATACTGCGCCTTGCGGGCAAATTTTAGCCTAAGAATTGCTCGTCTTACATCATCCTCATAGAAATAAGGCGACCTGTGATAGTTAAAGTACATCTTTTTCGATGCGCATGACCAGCACACATTGGAACCAAGAGGCGTAACAAGTCCGCAAACGGGACATCTTTCCGAAGGTATCCGCTTGATTTTTTCACTGCAACTTTTGCAGACGCAAAGCTTTACATCATCAGCCAACACATCACGACAAAATATGCATCTCGGCGGATACAGCTTACGCTTAATAAATTCGACTATCCTTTTGCCAAATATCACAAATCATATCTCCCAACGAAGAAAATCTTTCGAGCTGTCTGTTATTATCGGTCATATACTTAACAATCTGATCGCTTCCCACAAGCACAACAAGCTTTTTCGCTCTCGTTATTGCGGTATAAAGCAAATTGCGATAAAGCAGCATGGGCGGTGCTTTGTACATCGGCATAACCACAATATCGAACTCACTTCCCTGACTTTTATGGACGGTCATTGCAAAAGCAGGTTCGATTTCGTCAAGCTGCAAAAAATCATAATAAACCCTCTTGTCGCCGTCAAACACAACAGATATTCGGGAGTTTTTCTTGTCAACATCCTCTATTATTCCTACATCGCCGTTAAATACACCCGATCCCGAGTCTTTTGTGGAAATGCTCTCCCAACATAGATTGTAATTGTTTTTTATCTGCATTACCTTATCGCCGGTTCGGTAAATATTCTCCCTTGCTTTATACTCGTTTTTGTCGGGACTTGGCGGATTAAGCGCATCCCGCAGTGCCGAGTTGAGGTTTTTCACTCCTGCCTCACCCTTTTTCGAGGGTGAAATAACCTGGATAGAAAAAATATCGTTAATTTCATACTTTGCAGGAAGCCGTCTTTGACACAAGTCTACAATACTCGATACAATTCCGCTCTGAGTTTCAACAGGGATAAAAAAGAAATCAACACCGGACTTAGGATATTCTCCATGATTTATTGCATGGGCGTTCATAACGATCATGCTCTCTTTGGCTTGACGGAAAATCTCGGTAAGCCGTGAAACCTTAATATGTCCCGAAGAAATAATATCCGCAAGAACGTTCCCTGCGCCGACGCTCGGGAGCTGGTCCGAGTCCCCCACTATAATAAGCCTTGTATTATTTCCGAGTGCCTCTGTCAAAGAGTCAAACAGAGCAATATCTATCATCGAGCCTTCATCAACTATAACTACATCGCAAGTAAGAGGATTTCTTTCGCATCGTGCAAAGGAACGAATCTCGGTATCATCCTCATAATTCATTTCCAGAAGTCTGTGAATTGTCTTTGCTTCATGCCCGGTTGCCTGTGTCATCCTTTTTGCGGCGCGTCCTGTTGGTGCGCAAAGCTCAGCCTTCATTCCGAGCCTGTCAAAAGTTGAAATCAGAGTCTTTATAATAGTTGTTTTGCCTGTTCCCGGGCCTCCTGTTATAACAGAAAAATTGTTGGAAACGGCAGTCATTACCGCATCACGCTGGGAATCTTCAAGCGTAATACAGCACTCGTTTTCCGCCTCCGATATAATATCGCTTATGTTTTTCGGCAAAGTTACAGGTTTTTTGGCAAGCGCAACAAGCCTTTGAGCAGAGCGTCTTTCGTACCAATACAAATTATATAAATATATTTTTTCAAAATTGTCGCCATGCACAGAGCACAGTCTTGACCTCATAAGCAGAGAAACCAATGCGTTCTCAGCAACGGCGTCCGGAATATTAAGCATTTGGCACGCAAGGGAGATAAGCTTATCTTTGGGCAAATATGTATGTCCGTTTTGACTGTTATAAAGCAGGATGTACTCAATGCCTGCACAAACTCTGTTTTCGTCATCATTTGAAAAGCCGAGAGACTCCCCTATCATATCAGCCTTCTTAAAGCCAATCCCCGAAATATCACTGCACAAGGAATAAGGGTTGCTCTTGATTTTGTCAACTGCATCGGTTCCGTACTGAGAAAAAATCTTGAGCGCAAAATTTGGAGTAACTCCGAATTTGTTGAGAAACATAACAACTGACTGGGCGCCGCTTTGTTCGTTGAACGAATCGGCAATGCTCATAGCCCTTGAAGGTGAAATACCCTTGATTTTTGTGAGTTGCATAGGGTCGGTACGGAGTATGTTAAATGTTTCGGTTCCGAACATTGCGACAATTTTTTTGGCGGTAACATTGCGAACTCCTTTAATTATTCCGGATGCAAGATATTTTTCTATAGATGCCTTATCGGAAGGCTCGCATTTTTCGTAATACTCAACCTTGAACTGCTCACCGTATGTAGGATGCAGTCCCCAACTGCCGAAAAGCTGAAGGCTGTCCCCTTCTGTGATAAAAGGCAAATAACCGACTGCGCAAATAAGTGCATCGTCGGTTTCAAAATCACATACCGTCCAACCGTTTTTATCATTTGAATAAATTATCTGCTCAACAAGACCTTTTATGGATTCAAGTTCATTTTTCATTAATTTCACCAATAGTATTATACATCAAATCGGTAAATCTTTCAAGGGCTTTTGCTAAAATCATATAAAAAAGAGGCTCCGAAATGAAGCCTCAATAGTTTTAAGACAGCCTGTCAAACAAATCTGCCGCAAAAACAGCATCGTTATACTCTTTTTCGGTAACTTCCGCATCAAAATCATGGAAATCAACGGTTTTAATGTCAATCCCCGTAAGAAGCTTAAGCCAAAGAAGTGCAACGGAAAATCTTCCCAAACCAAGACTAAGGTGAAATGTGTCCCTATGAACGCCATATCCCATTTTTATAAGCTCCTGAAGCATTTTTCCGGAAGGGATAATCTGAGCATTTATGGAATCTGCAGCGCTGTTATATGCCTTTTCAATCTGCGAGAACATCTCTGCCTGGTCAGAAAATCCCATATTCTTAAGCTTATCGCTTCCCTGCTCGTAGCTCCATGTCTGGTGAATCAGCTGCTTTGCATGAGGAGCATGATATTTTACATATTCCGACAATCTCTCAAGATATGGCTGATATGTTTTATAATCAAAGCTTAAATGGCTTGCCTGCTGCATTGTAACATAATCCCATTCATCGCTTTGGAGTGCTTCCTTTATGGAAGAATAAAATTTTGTGGAAATGCCGTTAAACACCATTTCATATGCTCGCTCGTCATTATTCATATTTTTATAATGAGTAGCTAAGGAACAGCCACCGATATAAAGATTTACAGTTTTAACCTGCTCTCCTGCTTTTTTTGCAATTTCGTATATATATCTTTGAGCATCGTTAGAAAAGCTGTTGCCTATTGAAAGAATTTTTACCACCTGTAATTACTCCTTTTCTATAAAATATCCTTGTAGAAATGCAAGAGTATTTGTGTCAAACCCTGCAATTTTTTCTAAAAATCTGTCTTTTGCCGCTTTTGACATTTCAGTATATATACCGCGTGCCTTTGTAACATCCTCGGCAAAATGATCATTCACATAATTTTCGTCGATAAACTCGGTTTCTCCTGCCTCTATCGTGAGCTCAATATCCTTTTTAACTATTGAAATTATCTCTTTTTCAGCACCAATAAATGTTTCACTCTCAATTTCGGCAAGCACAGCCTTGAGATTTGCGATAACCTCGGTGTTATCAAAGGTAGGTTCTGAGGGTTCTGAAGGTTCTGTCGGTTCGGCAGGCTCAGTAGGAGTTGAAGGCTTTTTATCGACGGAACCGGAGCCCGAACCCGATGATGAGCTGCCTCCGCTCGAAATGCTTCCGCCGGAGCTTGATGATCCACCTGACGAAGTATTACCCTGTGATTTATTCTCCTCAGTTTCGGATTTTTCCTCATCTAAAGGCTTATTTTCCGGAACATCTACGGTATAATCGGAATTATCAATAAAGTTAACGAGAAGAAGTGCAAGCTCTCCCCTTGTCATATTTTCGGTTGCACGGAAGGTGTCGCCGTCCTCAAGCTTCAAAAGACCTGCATCAACAATCGCTTTTACATCGTCCTTTGCCCAGTCGTCAACAGTATCGGTAATTTTAAGGTCATGCTTAGCCTCAGGCTTGGCAATCCTATTAACAATACTGCACGCCTGCTGACGGGTTACAGGCTCATTTCCTCTGAAGGTTAAATCCTCAAAGCCGACAATAAATCCTGCCTTTACGGCAATGTTTACATCATCATAAAACCAATCCTCAGGGGAAACGTCGGAAAAAATATTTTCGCCGGCATCGGTAAATTTAAACAAAAGGTTAATCATTCTTGAACATTCAGCTCTTGTAAGACTGTTGTTTATGCCAAAAGTTCCGTCTCCGTAGCCTTTAACTATTCCTTCTGCATAAAGTGTATATACAGCTATACCTTCATCTGTTGTAATATCAACATCGGAAAAAATCGAAAGTCCGGAAGCTGATACCGTCACAGAAGTAAAAACAAGTGTCAAAACCGCAAATAATGCTAATATCTTTTTCATAAATGCCTCCTTCAGTTACATAGGAAGGCGCAAATAACTTTGCGCCTTCTAAAGTTTTACCTATAGAATCTTGATACAAAACCGTTTGTACCCTTTGCTCCTGCGCTGTATGCATCAATATCCACTGTGCCTTCGATATATTCGGGAGTATATTCAAATTCATGAAGAATATCACCAAAGAACACATTGATTAAATCATACAAATCATCGACAGAGTATGCCGGATCCTCAGCCTCGTTAAGGAGTGTGTAAATATGCTTTACATATTCCTCGTAGCTTGCAACTTCACCTTCTGTATAGGCATGATTGAAGTTGTAGCCGGCAAGCTTTTCAGCTACCTTATGGACATTATCGCCGTATTTGTCGTAAATTGCCTGAATCTGCGAAATTCTTTCAACAAGGCGATCTGCATTAAACGGAAGGTCACCGGTTGCAACATACTCATTAAATTGATTAAGAATAAGGTTAATTGCAGCCGTAACCGCCTTTATGCTTTCATTCTTGAAGTTTCCTTCGGTATAATCCTGATTTATTCCGCTTGCAAGAATTTCATCAGCAACCGCATTGAGAACATCTTCAAACGATGAATACAAATCGGCTATCTGCGAAATGGACGAAAGCTTATCGTTTATTCCGCCGGGAAGCTCGCCTGTCTTATCAAAGTGATCAACAACCGACACAAACTTATTCATAACCTTTACGGCATATGGCGTAAGCTTTGTAAACGCTGTGTCATAGTCCACATAGTCATAATACAGAAGCGCATCATCCGACAAAACCACTATTGCGTAAAGCAAATCGTAATATACCATCGGGTCATCCTTGAGCTTATATCCCGAATGTTCAAGATCCTCCGTAGCTGTGTCAAGCAGTGAGGCAATCATATCCTTTTCAACCAAAGCCTTGAGATAAATATTACCTTCGTAATCGACTTTGGATTGACTCTGCAGCTTTTCCTTAATCTTTGCGATCGCCTGATTGTACTTCGGAACAAGGATATCTGCAACAAGATTTACTCTGAATGTAAGTGAAGTCTTATAATAATATGTTCCGACTGTTCCGTGAGCGTTATCATCATTGATCTTATTTGCAAGCGCCATTGCTCCGTCATAATATTCATTCTTGGCTTCGTCAAAGTATAACCTAACGGTGTCCTCGCCAATCAAATCAATTATTTGTCCGAATTTCGACATGAATTTATCACGGAGTCCGTCATAAGTATAACTGTTAACAGCGTTTGCAACAGCTAAAAGCAGGTTTACATTCTCTGAAGTTACTTCAAACTCTGCTTTTTTGTCGATAAACGTTTGGATAAAGTTTTTATAAGTATCATGTTCGCTGATTTTTTCAAAGATTTTGTCTGCAAGCGAATCCTTCTGTGCATCTGTCAAAGACTCGATATAATCTATTATAAGCGTTTCGGCTTCTGCTGGGTCATCTTCGAGATACTTATTGATTATGCTTTCAATCTTAGAATCTCCAACAAAAACAGATTTTAGATTGCCTACAAATGCAGAACTCATTTCAGTATCTATGAAATCGTTAACACAATCGTCGATTATCGGATCGTTGTTGTTAATGCGGTTGGTAATGTAAATTGCCATAAACTCAGGCATTGATGCAACCTGCGACTTCATTTCATTTGCCAATGTAGCATCATCAATCATCGAGATGTCCGGTATGTGCATTGTATTGTTAACCAAGTTGACAACATCCGGATTTCCTGCGTTATACTCAGCTCTTATATATCCGGCAAGGTTGAGCATTACATTGTTGTTGTTTGACATAATCAGAATGAGCGATTCGATAATTTCATCTCTGAAAACGGAACTGCTTACAAACTTCTCTTTCATGAACTCAATCAATGTATTCCTCATCGCGGGTAGCTTAACCATTTCTAAAAGTGTTGGATCATCAACATATTCTATGATAGTACCCACACCCACAGCGCTTACAAGCTCGGGAATACTTGCAAATCCGAGGACAGTCCTCAAATCGTCGCCGCCGTTTTTAACCATAAGTCTGATATAATTCTTTATTTCGCCCTGAATTTCATCCGAATCAATAATCTCGTAAATGCCGATATCAATCTTCTGTTTCAGGATATTTCCGTCAGAATCAATCAAACCGATTTTCGGGTTAGCAAGCTTTTCAAGAAGCTTATTGTATGCATCGGTATGGTCAACTGCATACTGTACGCTGTTTCTGCCGAAATAGAGTGCATCCTTAAATGTATCGGCTATTCTCGTATGAGAATTATACGGAACAGTCACGCTGGCAGGCGACGGAAGCTTGGTTGACTTAACCATAAAGCTGATGTTCTTTGACATATCGAATACATCAATATCACTCTTTACAACAACAGAATCGTCAAATATCGTCCACTTGGAAGAATCTGTATCAAAATACCACCATTCATTGGGAATCTTATGCTTATACTCTGTTGCATAAACAGGGTCAACGGTCGAATTCTTTACATAACCGTTATATACATAGGTATCCGGAATTTCGGAATCGGGTACGGTCGATCCTGAATCTGCCACATATGAGCTTTCGAGAATGGAAGCATCCGGAGCGGTTGAATACTCAACATAGAAGTTTACCGTGTACTGCTTAATTTTCCATTTTGCATAAACCTGCATATTTGAGTTAACCGTAACGGTTGTGTCAAATACCTTCTCTGTTCCACCGTCGTTATATGCCCATCCTTCAAAAATATAATCTTCTTTTGTAGGATCAGATGGCAACGATGTAAGTGTTGCACCTTCATCTACCTGAATAACTGCTATTTCGGGCGGTGTGAGCGTTTCATCCATATAGAATGCAACATCGAACATATTCGTCCATTTTGCATATACATCAATATCGCCCTTAACAGGTATTGTATTATTAAACTCTGTTTCACCGAGCGTAGAGTCGATATAATACCAACCGATAAACACCTTGCCGCTTGCTGTTGGATCAGCAGGAATTGAAACAGCAGTTCCTTCATAAGGAACATCCTCTGTAGAAATCAATCCGATCAGCGATGATGCTATGTAGTATTTTACGGTATAGGTATTTCTGCTGTACTTAATTTCAACAACCGTTGTGCCGTCTGCCAAAATGGGCTTCTGAGTGAAGCTTTCAGCTGTAAAGCCTTCGTATGTCTTTGCGACAGCTGCGGTCATTTCCCCTGTTGTACCGTACTTAGTTTCGGTCTCAATCAATGTAGAATATGTTCCGTCAAGATTCTGCCTTACATGACGGACAGTATATGCAATATCGGTTTTTTCCGTCCATTTTGCATATAATGTCGTATTTGCATAAGGCATCTTATCAAATGTAAACTCTGTTGTAAGAGCCGAATCCTGATACCAACCACCAAAATTGTAGCCTTCCTTTGTAGGTTGTGCAGGCTTGGTAATCGGTGCTTCGTAAAGTGCGGTAATATCCGAAACCGGTGTGCCGCCGTTTG
>CABUMF010000044.1 GCA_902492655.1 uncultured Eubacteriales bacterium
AATGCTTTTTGAAAAGTACGGTAATATTAAGATTATAGGCATAGACAGCCTAAACGATTATTATGATGTAAACATAAAAAAATACCGACTTGAACAGATTGAAAAGCTGAATAAAAACTGGATATTCATTAAAGGCAACATTGCAGACAAAGAGCTTGTTTATAAAATATACGAGGATTATAAGCCCGATGTTACGATAAATCTTGCGGCTCAGGCAGGGGTGCGTTACAGCATAACAAACCCGGATGTGTATATAGAGAGCAATATAATAGGATTTTATAACATTTTAGAGGCTTGCAGAAAATTCGGAACAAAGCATCTTGTATATGCCTCAAGCTCGTCCGTGTACGGCTCGAACGAAAAAATACCGTACAGTACCGACGATAAAACTGACACTCCGTTTTCGCTTTATGCAGCCACCAAAAAATCGAACGAGCTCATGGCACATTCGTACAGCAAGCTTTATAACATCCCGTCAACAGGACTTCGATTTTTTACGGTTTACGGCCCTGCCGGAAGACCCGATATGGCGTATTTCGGCTTTACAAACAAGCTGATAAACGGAGAAACCATAAAAATATTCAATTACGGTAACTGCAAGCGTGATTTTACATATGTCGATGACATAGCAGAAGGCGTAATTAAGGTTACCGCCTGTGCCCCCGAAAAGAAGGACGGCGAGGACGGGTTGCCCATACCACCCTACAGGGTTTACAACATAGGAAACAACCACCCTGAAAATCTTCTGGATTTTGTGGATATACTGCAACGCGAGCTTGTTTCGGCAGGAGTTTTGCCGAAGGACTACGATTTTGATGCACATAAGGAGCTTGTTCCGATGCAGCCGGGCGATGTTCCGGTTACCTATGCGGATACCGCACCGTTGGAAAACGATTTCGGATTTAAGCCTTCGACTCCCCTTTCCGAAGGACTTCGCCGTTTTGCAAGGTGGTATAAAGAGTTTTATAAATAAAATCTTGACATTAAAAAAGCACTCGAAACCAAAAAATTTCGAGTGCATTTTTATGTGCCCTATTATCCTGCAAGTTTTTTAAGAGCTGCGCGAAGGTCACGGCTGCCGACAGATTCCGCATAGCTCTCAATAAGCAAATCGTCAAAGCCCACCTTGTCATAGAGCCGGCTAAGTGTGTCTTCAAATTTCCTCACATCAACCACATACACAGTCTTATAATTATTAACAGCCCATGTTGCAAGGGCGTTTCCAAAGGATTCCTTGACAATGCACAGGGTTCTTTCACTTTCGGGGTTTCCGCAAAGCTCAGTAAGAGCATTGTCGCCTCCGATAAAGCAAGCATATGTATCGTCATCGGGATTTATAATCTGTATTTGCTTCTTTTCGCCGAGGAAATCACCGTCTTTATAAACATATCCGATGTTTTCGCCCTTTGGCATAAATCTTTCCATAATCTCATAGTTTTCTCTGTCATAGCCTTCGTTAATATATGAGCCCTTGTAGCGAAAAAAGTCTCGGCTCTCAAAGGAGGCTATACTGTCAATCGAGCCGCCCGCAACCTTCAAAAATTCGCAATATGCATAGTATGCCCCACGCTGAGTCCAGTGGTGGTCGGTGTTAAAGTAAATTTTTTCAGCCGCTCTTTCATAAAGCCCGGAGCAAATATTGACAACCGTGACAGACTGAGGCAAAGCGATTGCTGCGGTGTTGAACGCCTCAACCTGACCGCATTGCAGGCTCTTGGGTGCATATATTTCCGAGCCCTCCGGAACAAGCATATCAAAAATACGAACATCCGGCAAGGAATCCGAAATACTTCTTACAATATCCGCATATTCCAAAGCTCCGCTTTGCGAAATATAATACTGTTTAAAAATGAACTTATCATCGCAAACATACCAATCCTTATACCTCTCGGCGGAGTCGAAGCGATACTTGTCTCCGATTGAAAAATTTATATTCTTTGCCGGAACATCAAAATTCCATCCTTGGCATATTTCTTTTGCTGCCGACAACGGCATATAAAGCACATTGTTTCTGAAAGCGGTCGGATTATTAAGAACCATCTCCTCATTATTTATATATAAAGAGTAAGAGTTCAGCGGAATAACCGCAATTCGGTCGCCGCTTTCCGCCCTGTATGCAAAACTGTTTTTATCCCAGCTTAACGCAAAGCCGCAAGCGGAAAGTGTTTCGCATACCGGCAAATAAAGCTCTCCCGAAAAGAATACCGTTTCGTTTTCAAGCGTTGAGCAATCAAGGGTTTCGGCATAAACCGATATGTGCATAAACAAAGCAAAAACAAGGAAAAATACCGTAATCTTTTTTATCATAAGCTGCTTCCGATCTTAACATCATAATCAAATTTGGATATTATTATATCCTCGTCAAATCCCGACGGAAGTTCCACCGTAAACACATAGTCATATGTATTCTGCTCCTTTTGATGAGAAATCGTAACATCGGTCACATGGATTTTCATTTCCGAAAGCATCATGACGGTTTTTTGCCTGAACCCGTCTTCCTTTACGCCCGTTACGGCAATTATTTTGGTTTCATGCCCGAAATAATCAGAAATATTGCCGTGAAGAATAACCTGTGCAAGCAAAATAATGACGGTAGTTGCGATACCGATAAAATACATTCCTGCACCGATAGCCATTCCTATTCCGGCTGTTGCCCAAATTCCTGCCGCTGTTGTAAGACCTTTAATCATGTTTTTGTGCACAAAAATCATACCTGCGCCCAAAAAACCAACACCGCTTACAATCTGCGCCGCAATTCTTGAGCTGTCAGCCCCACGGGTTCCGTAAATAAAATCTCCGGTTTCGGTCGCAATATCCCAAAAGCCGTATTTTGAAATAATCATCATAAGTGCCGATGCGCATGCCACAACAAAATGAGTTCTGATTCCCGCCTCCTTTGCACGGTTTTTACGCTCAAATCCTATTGCAAAGCCGCAAAACCCGGCTACAAGAAGCCGAATCACAAAAACTATCTGATCAAAAAAATTAAGTTCCAATTCATAACCCCTCTTTACACTATATTCAGCTCGCAACTGTCGAGTATAATCGTAAATGGTCCGTCATTTTCGAGGGAGACCTTCATATCCGCCCCAAATTCCCCATGCTCGGTTTTGGCAAATTTGCCTTCGCAAAGAGAAACTACCTTTTCATATAATTCGTTAGCGGTTTTGGGCTCTGCCGCATCGGTAAAGCCGGGGCGATTACCCTTTTTGCACGAAGCATAAAGAGTGAACTGGGAAACAACAAGTATTTCCGCCCCTACATTTTCGGCGGAAAGATTTGTTTTTCCATTTTCGTCCTCAAAAATTCTGAGCTTATAGAGCTTATCAACCATTTTTTCGGCAATTTCTTCGGTATCTCCCTCTCCGACACCCAAAAGCATAAGATAACCCTTTCCGATTTTACCGACGGTTTTTCCGTCAATATCGACAGAAGCACCCGTCACGCGCTGTATTACCATCTTCATAAATAATCATCCTTATATGATATGCCAAAGCATAATCCTTTTATGCTTTGGCATATTGTGTCATTATTCAGCCATGTGTTTTTTCTCTATGTTTTCTTTAATCATCATGTCCTTGACCTTCATGAGCCTTATCTGTGTGCTGCGCTCATTTTCGTCAAGCTTCATTGTGATATATTTAATGTTCCTCTGCGTTTCGGGTATAACAACGTGCTCAAGCGCATTTACCCTTCGCCTTGTTTTTTCAATCTCGGTCGCCATGAGCTTGCACGATTTTTCAACCTCGGCAAGTCTTAGCATATCGGGGAAAACCTCAGCAAGTGATTTTACGGCAAAATCCAGATCCGAAGATGTAAAGCCAAGACCGTAGGAATAAATATCGTTTGCATCTGCCGTTCTTGTTTTGCAATTAAAGACCGGAATTTCCACGCTCATTACATTTTTGCTTGAAACATCAACCGAAACCGACTGCTTTGGCGCCATAAGAGCAGTTTTTGTGACCTCGCTCCTCATAACCGCATTTGCAAGCACAAAGTTCTGATTTGCCTTCTTTATGCCCTCCTCAACTCGTTCTCGCAAAGCCTTGTTCTCACGAACCATATCCAAAAACTGCCTCATAAGCTCATCACGCTTATCTTTAAGAAGCTTGTGTCCTTTCATTGCGGTTGCAAGCTTTTTTTTGAGACGGGTAAGCTCCATTCTTGTAGGATTTATCTGCGTTGAAGCCACTCACATCACCCCTATCCCTGATAATATTCGTCCAAAAACTCATCCTTGATTCGTTTAAGCTCGCTTCTCGGCAAAATAGAGAGAAGCTTCCACCCTATTTCGAGAGTTTCTTCGATGGAACGGTTTGCATCGTAGCCCTGGGAAACGTATTCCTTTTCAAAGCGTTCTGCAAACAGAGCATAAATTTTATCAATTTCCGTAAGTGCCGCTTCGCCGAGAACCGTCATGAGCTCTTTAGCCTCTTTACCTCTTGCGTAAGCCGCAAAAAGCTGATTCATGGTATTTGCATGGTCGGCACGGGTTTTACCCTCACCAATACCCTTATCCTTAAGACGAGATAGCGAAGGCAAAACATCAATCGGAGGCATGATATTCTTTCTGTAAAGCTCACGGCTTAAGATTATCTGTCCCTCGGTAATGTAGCCTGTAAGGTCGGGAATCGGATGAGTTTTATCATCCTCGGGCATTGTGAGAATAGGTATCATCGTGATTGAACCGTTCTTGCCTCTCTGCCTACCTGCACGTTCGTAAATGGATGCAAGGTCGGTGTACATATATCCGGGGTATCCTCTTCTTCCCGGAACCTCTTTTCTCGCCGCAGAAACCTCACGGAGAGCATCTGCGTAGTTGGTTATATCGGTGAGTATAACAAGCACGTGCATATCGCATTCAAACGCAAGATATTCCGCCGCAGTAAGAGCCATTCGGGGAGTTGCGATTCTTTCGATTGCAGGATCGTTTGCAAGGTTAACAAACATTACCGTCCTGTCGATAGCGCCTGTTTCTTTAAAGCTTTCAACGAAAAAGTTGGATTCTTCAAATGTTATACCCATTGCCGCAAAAACAACCGCAAAAGGCTCGTTTGTTCCTCTAACCTGAGCCTGACGGGCAATCTGCGCCGCAAGATTTGCATGAGGCAAACCGCTTGCGGAGAATATCGGAAGCTTCTGACCTCTTACCAATGTATTAAGACCGTCAATTGCGGAAATACCTGTCTGGATAAACTCCTGGGGGTAATTCCTTGCGGCAGGATTCATGGGAAGACCGTTTATATCCATTCTCTTGTCCGGCAAAATATCGGGACCCCCGTCAATAGGCGAACCGAGCCCGTCAAATACCCTGCCGAGCATATCGGGCGAAACGCCAAGCTCCATGCTTCTTCCCAAAAATCTAACCTTACTGTCGGCAAGATTTATGCCAGCGGAGCTTTCAAAAAGCTGAACAAGAGCATTGCTTCCGTCTATCTCAAGGACCTTGCAACGCCTTTTTTCACCGCTTGCAAGCTCAATTTCACCAAGCTCGTTATAACTTACATCCTCAACGCCCTTTACAAGCATAAGAGGACCGGAAATCTCTTCAATGGTTCTGTATTCTTTGGGCATCAGAATTCCTCCTTCGGCATAGACTCAGCAATCTCACGATTCATTTGTTTGAGAATTTCTTCGTATTCCGCATTAATTTTATCGTTCTCAACATACTTGAATCGACCGATTTTTTCTCTTGAAGGCAGAGCAATAAGCTTTTCAACCTCGGCTCCTGCCTTAAGAGCGTCCGTTGCGGCATCGAAATACTCCATAACCAAGCTCATCATAAGGAATTGCTTTTTAAGAGGAGTATAAGTATCTGTTTCATGGAAAGCATTTTGATGCAAAAAGTCTTCTCTTATAGAGCGAGCCGCTTCGAGCTTCAGCCTGTCAGGTGCGGAAAGTGCGTCCATTCCGACAAGCTTAACAATTTCATCAAGCTCTGCTTCTTCCTGAAGCATAAGCATTATCCTTGCTCTGAGCTTCATCCAATCTTGCTCTACATTTTCGTTGAACCAATCGCCCATCGTATCGGTATAAAGAGAATAGCTTTTCAGCCAGTTTATCGCCGGGAAATGACGCTTATACGCAAGGTCGGAATCAAGTCCCCAGAATACCTTTACAATTCTGAGAGTCGCCTGAGAAACAGGCTCGGAAATATCTCCTCCCGGAGGCGAAACGGCGCCGATAACCGAAAGCGCACCCTCGGTATCTTCACTTCCGTTAACAATTACCCTGCCCGCTCTTTCATAGAACTGAGCAAGACGGCTTCCAAGATATGCCGGATAACCTTCCTCACCGGGCATTTCTTCAAGTCTTCCCGACATTTCACGAAGAGCCTCTGCCCATCTTGAAGTGGAATCCGCCATAAGGGCAACTGAATATCCCATATCTCTGAAGTATTCGGCAATGGTGATACCGGTATAAATCGAAGCCTCACGCGCGGCAACGGGCATATCGGAGGTATTGGCTATAAGAACGGTTCTTTCCATAAGTGATTTTCCAGTTTTAGGGTCGATAAGCTCGGGAAATTCATTGAGAACATCCGTCATTTCGTTTCCGCGTTCGCCGCATCCGATGTAAACAACAATGTCAGCCTCCGCCCATTTTGCAAGCTGATGCTGAACAACGGTTTTTCCGCTTCCGAAAGGTCCGGGAACTGCGGCAACACCGCCCTTTGCAATGGGGAAAAGCGTATCTATAACTCTTTGTCCCGTAACCAAAGGCATATCAGGCGAAAGCTTTTTCTTGTACGGTCTGCCAACTCGGACAGGCCACTTCTGCATAAGCTGAACCTCTTTATCGCCCTTTTCCGTTTCGATTACAGCAACCGTATCCGTAACGGTAAATTCACCGCTTTTTATTTCTTTAACTGTGCCTTCAATTCCGTTCGGCACCATTATTTTCTGCGTTACTATATCCGTTTCGGCAACCGTTCCGAGGCAGTCTCCGCCCGTAACCTTGTCCCCTACAGAAAGCGTCGGCACAAAGTTCCATTTCAAATCTCTTTTAAGAGAAGGCACCTCTACGCCTCTTTGAAGGTTGTTTCCGGATATTTTCATAATATCATCGAGTGGTCTTTGAATACCGTCGAAGATACTGCCGATGAGCCCCGGTCCGAGCTCAACCGAAAGCGGCGCACCCGTTGATTCAACAGGCTCGCCCGGTCCTAAGCCCGATGTTTCCTCGTAAACCTGTACCGAAGCCTTATCACCGTGGATTTCTATAATTTCACCGATAAGTCTTTTGTCACTTACACGGCACACGTCAAACATATTTGCGTCACGCATACCTTCTGCAATAACAAGAGGACCGGCAACTTTTTTTATGGTTCCTTTGCTCATATTGCTTCTCCCTTCAATTATTGAAGATTATATCAGAGCCGACCGCCTGCTCAACTGATTTTTTAACATCACCGATTCCGCGGCCGGTGTTACCCGAAACTCCGGGTATAAGTATAACAGCCGGAAGAATGCTTTCGGAAAATCTTTCAAGCTCTTCCTCCACAAGTGCTGCAAGCTTCTCGGTAATATAAATTACCGCATAATCATCTGCCGCCATTTTCTTAAGCAGACGAACAGCTTCTTCATAAGAATCGCAGATTTTTGTTTCAAGTCCCAATGCCGCAAAGCCGAAAATGCTGTCACGGTCGCCGATAACCGCTATTTTATACATACATATCACGCAGCCTTTCTCTCACAAAGCCTTCGGAAAGTCCGTTTTCCTTTGCGGTAAGAATAATTCTCACCGTTTTGATTTCGTTTTCCTTCGCAAGTATATAAGCTGCAAGCGGCGCTATCGTAAACGGATTAGACTTTTGTTCCTTAATAAAATCCATAATGAGATTATCGCACCATTTCTCAAAGCTCGAATCCGAAGCCTTTATTTCGGGCACGCAAGCGGAATAATCTGTAAGCTCTATATACGAAAAAAGCTCATCAAGTCCCGAAACGGCCGCTAAAATCAGCTTGCCTTTGTCAAGTGAATCACACTGCGCAATTGCGGATTTGAGAAATTCAGCGGATTTTTTCAGCCTGCTGCTCCTATATGCGATTTTGATGTCCGCAAGTGCAACCGTAAGCTCGGAAAACTTGTCAATCATGGAATTTCCCGATACCCTTCCGGCATTTCTTATAGCGTCAAGCGCCGCGCGGTCAACTATTATATCACAAAGCTGACCGTCCCCCGTTTTATTGAGCGTTTCAATCGCCGCACGGGCACAGTCGCGCATATTTTCGGGCAATTCGGAAAATTCACGGTCACGAACCGCACCGTATATCACATCCGGGGAAACACTTCCGCCGAAAATGAATATTCCCTCCGTGGGCATATCCGAATAAACAGCCTTTATTGCAGCTTTCAGGTTATGAAAATCCTTCTCAAACAAAAACACATCCAATACGGACATATCATCCAAAAGCTCACCCATGAGCTCCCATGTTTTTTTGCTTTCGGCATCCAAAACTTTATCTGCCGCCGCAACCGTACCGTCACCCCAGCCCTTATCTGCCAAAAGCTGCAAAACCTCGCGTGCATCTTTTGCCGTCACGAGCTGTTCGGTATCCTGAGAGGTCAAAAGAGAAAGCTCCTTTGCTCTTATGCGAGCAACAGCATAGGTATATAACTCAGCCATAACACACAGCCTTTCCGCTCAGCAAGAGCCAAACATGATTTTATTAACCATATCGGAGAGCTCGTCATAAGCCCCTTCAAAAAGCGCATCAAAGGTGCAATTAATTTCGATATTCCCGTAAACAAGCACAAATCCGCCGTCGAAATCTCCGTCCTTTTCAGAAACGGAAAGTCCACAAAAATTAAAATCTTTGGGAATTCTTTTCTTGTCCTTTGCGGAAAAAACAATCTCGCCCGCATCGCCGGTTTTGTATTTTACCAAAAGCTTCCCGACAACATCGAAGTATTTTTCATCGTCAAGCTCCTTCAATTTTTGCTTTGCGTCCTTAATTGTATTTGCAATTATTTCTTGCTTTTTTGAAAGGATTTTTCTTTTGATTTCAATATCTGCCGATGATGCCCCGCGCTCGGAAATACTGTTTGCCCTTTTCTCTGCATCCTCCAAGACAGCAGCTTCCCTTTCGTCAGCCGCCGCTTTGGCTTCTGAAATAATCCTGTCCGCTTCGAGCTTTGCTTCAGCCGTTATACTCTTAACCGAATTTTGCGAATCCTCATTAATTCTGTCGATTATTTTGTCAAGTCCGGTCATAGCTTCAACCCCTTTTATTTAATTCCGAATATAGAAAGAATTGAAACAAGAAGCGCAAGAATTGCATAAGTTTCAACCATAGCGGCAAAAATCATTGACTTACCCATCTGATCAGGTTTTTTTGCAACGAGTGAAATGCCTGCAACCGCTGTTTTTCCCTGAGCTATGGCTGACCAAAGACCTACAATTGCCATAGGAAGACAAGCAACAAGATACAAAAGACCTGTCTGCCAGCTTGTAACCGGTTCGCCGCCCAACACGCCGATACGAGTAAGCGTAATGAACGCAATGAGAAGACCGTAAATACCCTGTGTACCCGGAAGAAGCTGGAGAATAAGAACCTTACCGAATTTACCCGGATCCTCCGTAACAACACCTGCGGCAGCCTCACCTGTCATACCAACAGCCTTTGCCGAACCGATTCCTGCCATAAGCGCCGCAAGAGCAGCACCGAGCAATGCGAATACCATACCTAAATTTGACATACTAAACGTCCTCCCTGATTTTGAAATATTTTGTATTTTCTGAAAACGGCGTGAATTTTCGTCCGCCACCTTCATAAAATTTACCGAAAAATTCTACAAATTGCAATCTGTTTGTATGAACATACGCACCCAACAGATTTATACCGATATTAAGAGCGTGTCCTGCAACAAACACCAAAATGAACACGATTGCCCCGACAACTCCTCCGCCTGCCATTGTTCCCATTTTGTTAAACACCTGAGAAATAACGCCCGTTGCCAGGCTGAGGGCAAGCAATCTCGAATACGAAAGCAAATCGCTTAAATAGCCCGTCACATTATAAAGCTCATATAACCCCTTTGCAAGTCTTTTGAAAGGATTTTTGGAGCTTCTTCCGGCAAACAGCACAATGCCTAAAGCACCTAATCCGGCGGCAATCGCAGAAACCGTGCCGACACCTGAAGGCAGGGGACTGAGCGAAAACATGGATGCAACCATTTCGGTGGAAAGCAGAAATACTATTCCACCTCCCACAAGCATATACCAAAATACAACATCGTAGATTCCCTCAAGCACTTCTCCCCGTTTTACGGATTCGTAAAGCTTAATACCAAGCCCCGTAAACAAATGCACTATGCCGAGTGCAAAAGAAAACAGCAGCATTTTCATTACATCGTTAAGTGGTTCAAACCAAAGTGCCGGGAAATTAACAGTCTTTCCGAAAAATGTTGTGGAGATTACAGTGACCGCATCTCCGAAACAGCTTCCGAACATCAATCCCCAGAACGCTGTGGAAATACCGCAATACATAAACAACTTCAGTGTTTTCTTCAGACCAAAATCCATATCCTTAAACTTATGAATTACCGCAAAGCATCCTATTGCCATGATAAGCCCGTATGCAAAATCGGAAAGCATAAGCCCGAACAGAATATAATAGAAAACCGCCATTATTGAGGTAGGATCGCCCTCTCCTCGTCCCGGCATACTGAATGATTCCACAACCACCTCCGCAGGAGCGGTGAATGAGTTGTTTTGCAGCAAAACCGGTTCATCGCCGTCGGGCTTTTCGATCTCGACTGCCGCATTATATTTTTTTGTAAGTACCGCTTCAAGGGCTTTTGCGGTTTTTTCCGGAGCATATCCGGTTATTGCAAAAACATTTTTGGAATTTAAGGTACTGCCCAAAACATCGTACTTGTCCGCCCTCATGGAATAATAATCCGACGCAAACCTCAACGCATTGCGCATTCCTTCATACCCGGCGATTTCTTTAAGATTTTTATCGCAGCCTTCTTCCGAAGCTTTGATTTTTGCTCTGATTTCATCTATCCTTACGGAAGGGACAGCCTTTGAATAAACAGATACGGCGGAAAATCCCATGCTCCTGAGATTTCCTTCACAAACCTCCGCCTCATCCTTGGGACAAACCGCAAAAATACAGGTTTGCTCGGGGCTTGACGAAACAACCTTAATTTCGGTATTTTCGCCTTTATACTGCTCAATCAGTTGTTCCTCGCTTTTTTGCCCGGGGACGGTACCTATAAAGGCTTTTGTCTTTTCGGTACCGGAAAAATTAAGAGGAAGGTCAAAATTCTCCCACGGCATAAGCATCTCGATTTGAGATGTCAGCCTTGAGATTTCAGCCTTTGTCTCCGCATTCTCCTTTGAAAGCCTTATTATTTCTCCGGCTATTCTCATTATTTCGCCCACATCGTCAACAAGCCTGTAATAGGTTTGGGGAGGCATTTCCTTTTTGCCCGAAAGCGAGTCAAGCAAGGATGTTTTTTCATGTACAACGCTTTCTAAAATCGCAAGCGCATCCTCTGCCGTCTGAGAAGCCTTTCTGAATGTCAGCTGGGAAGAAGCCGTATCGGGGCAATCCATTCCCTCAAACTGTTGCTTTTTTATTTCAAGAACTCCATACCTCTGAAGAGCCTCGAGAATAGCTTTTCTGTCCTTCTTAAGTCCGTAAACGCTTACAAGGCTCATAGGTACAACAGCCATATTTCAACTACCACCTTTCTGTTGTGGATTTTGTTTCCGTTAACAAATGCCGATAACTCTTTCGATAACCGCATCGGTAGCCTCTGCGCTGTGTTCATTTGCGGATTTTAAAAGCTCATCAATGCCTTTCGTGTCCTCTTTTGCGTCATTAAGAACCTTTTCCGCTTTTTGTTTTGCATCGGAAATGATTTTTGCCGCCTTAGAATTTGCCGAGCTTTCTTTTTCGGAAATAATTTCGGCTGCTTTTTGTTTTGCATCGGCAATCATTTCAGCGGCCTTTGACTTCGCAAGAGTTTCTGCTTCTCCGACAGCTTTTTCAGCCGACAAAATCGCGTCAATCGTTTCTTTTGCCATGGATTTCACCGCCTTTGTTTATATTATTCAAAATTGCAAAAAACGCCCCGGGAAGCTCCGAAGCGTTTCATCTTCCGTAAAATTAAAAATACAAATCAGTTATTTTACAATTTTACAGTTAACACCGTATTTCTCGGCCTGAGTCTGAGCAGCGGAGCCCTCCTCGCAGTATATGGTAAGCGAGGAACAATCAGTAAATAAATCGTCGCCAAAAACAGTTACCGTTGAAGGAATTTCCAATTTTTCAAGAGAGGAGCATCCGTAAAATGCGCCTTTATCTATCTTTGTAACCGTCGACGGAATGTTGATTTCCTCAAGTGATTTACAGCTTCCGAATGCACCCATGCCGATCTCTCTCACGCCTTCGCCGAGAGTGACCTTTTTAAGGTTTTCACAAAACGCAAACGCGCTGCTTCCGATAGAATCAACCGTCCCCGCAATTTCCGCCGTTTTTATATTCTCAAACCTATAGAAGGAAAATGTACCGATATGGGTTACACCGTCATTAACTTTGACCGACGAAAAGTTTTCCTTCTCAAAAAACCACGGAATGCTTTCATTTTCAACCTCATAAGTATTATAGTCAAACATTCTGGTTGAGCCTGTCAGCACAAGAGTATCGCCTTCAATACTCCACTCTGTGCTTTGGCTTTGCTGCTGCACTTCATCCTTTGCAACGGTTGATCCGCCACCGGACTCGCCGCAACCGCAAAAAGTAAGCAACATAAAAGCTGCGACCAAAGCAGTCAAAATCTTATTCATGAATAAAACTCCTTAAATCTCATAAACTCGGTATCAGACCGACACCTTGTCCTTTTTTGCCAGTCTGACAAAATGAGCGAAATATCTTACCAATGAATACATCATAAGCGCAACTGTCATAACAATAAGAATTGTTGCAACATAATCTACCCTATTAAGAATAATGATGTAGAGCATGGTGATATAGAAAAGAACCGTTGCCGCCTTGCCGTACCATTCCGCCGGGATAGCGGTTTTCTTTTTGAAAAAGTATAAAATACAGCCGCCTATAATCATAATCAGCTCTTTTGCGGCAATCAAAGCTATAGCCCATTTCGGTATTTTATCGTCAACCCACAATGTGATAATAACCGAAAGCTGCATAAGCTTATCCGCCAACGGGTCAAGAACCTGCCCCGTAACGGTGACAAGGTTATATTTTCTTGCTATAAAGCCATCGGCAACATCGGTCGCCGCCGCCAAAATTACAACTGCCGCCGCCAACCAAACAGGGTTGCCAGAAAAATAAAGCCATATAAACAACGGAACAAGCAATATTCTGAATACCGACATAATATTTGGTATGTTTTTCACTCTGCAACCCCCTTTACGCAATGATTAATTTCAAACACTGAGGATTTTGAATTTTCTGTAAAGCTCCTCATCTATAGTCTTAACCATGTTAAGACCTTCAAGAATATCAAAATCACAAATCCTGTTATCTTTAAATGCAATAACACGATTTCCGATTCCCTCAGAGAGCAATTCCACAGCCCTAACACCCATTTCGCTTGCCATTATTCGGTCACGAACGGAAGGACTTCCGCCTCTCTGAACATACCCAAGTATTGTTGCACGGGTTTCAATTCCGGTGATTTCCTCAATCTTCTTAGCCAATTCCATTGTTCCGCCGATGCCCTCCGCAACAATAATCATATTGTGCTTTTTGCCTCTTTTTTTGTTTTCGGAAATCGGCCTCAGCACATCCTTTTCAAAATCAAAGGGACGCTCGGGAATAAGTATAATTTCGGCACCGACCGCAACACCGACCGCCAGTGCAATATGTCCTGCATTTCTGCCCATAACCTCAACAACCGAGCATCTTTCGTGGCTTACCGCCGTATCTCTTATTTTATCTATCGCATACTGAACCGTATTAAGACAGGTATCATAACCTATCGTATAGTCGGAGCAACCTATATCGTTGTCGATTGTGCCCGGTATTCCGACAGTAGGAAATCCCTTAAGGCTCAAAGCTCTTGCCCCCTGGAAAGAGCCGTCACCGCCGACTACAACAAGACCTTCAATCCCGTGCTCACGGGCTATCGAAATAGCCTTGTACTGACACTCGTCGGTTTTAAAAGCCTTGCACCGTGCCGTCTGAAGAATTGTGCCGCCTCTTTGTATAATATCGCTTACATCACGAGCGTCCAATTCCTTAATTTCGCCGTTTACCAAGCCCTCGTATCCTCTTTGGATACCCATTACCTTAAGTCCCCGTTCCTTTCCGGCACGGACAACCGCGCGAACGGCTGCATTCATTCCCGGAGCATCACCGCCACTTGTAAGAACTCCAATTGTTTTAATAGCTTTAATCTCTTCGCTCATTGTAAAAATCTCCTGTCAATCTCCAATGTCAATAACTCCATATTTGCAATAAACCTTGCATTTACCTCTGATTTTTATAGCGGAGGTATTCTCCGTAAATTGGGCAAAGTAAGCCTCGCCCTTATCGAGCTTTTCGGTATGATGAAACTTTGTTTCTCCGCCCCTTGTTATTCCTATTATATTAACTCCGTTTTCTTCAGCTTTTACAGCAATAAAATCAGAGCCTGTTACACTACCGTCCATAGTATCAACCTCCTCATCTATCTTATTATTTTACCCTATTTTTGGGTAAAAAGTCAAGTGTTTTTGGAAAATAAGTTGATTTTTTTTCAAAAAAACGGAGAATATCCGAAAAAATCGGATATTCTCCCATAAAATTCAGCAGCAGTCGCAATTACAATCACAATTACAGCCGCAATCGCTGTCATTGTCGGAAGCACGGAAAATATCCATGCTTACAAATCCGCGACGCATTTGGTGCCAGCATCTGCATTCGTCGTATTGTCTGTTACTTCTTTCACATCTGTTACATCCGTTGCATCTGTTACATCCGCACATATTCGGTTCCCCTTCGTTAAAAAAATCGGCTTGCAGAATCATAATATGTCGAATATTGACTTCGGGTTACTAAATACGGTTAAGAATATAAACCGTAATATTTAAGTAGCCGGCAAATAACAGCCAAATAATATACGGAAGCTGCAAAAGACCTGACGGTTTATCGCATTTGTAAAAATTCCATGCCATGGCGCAAACGAGTATAAGCAGTGCAACAAGCCAAATAAACGAGAATAAAAAGGCGTTTGCACCGAAAAACCAAATTGACCAGAAAAAATTAAACAAAAGCTGAAGCCAATAATAAACCTTTGCTTTTTCACAATTTTTTGCGGAAACTCTTGTATAACCTACAGCCATGAGAATATACAAAATGCTCCATACAATCGGGAACACAAAGGACGGCGGCGTAAGCGGAGCCTGAACGAAGTTATCTTCAAAGGCTTTCATTGAACCGCTTGTCAAAATGGAAGAAAACCCTCCTACGGCAAGCGCAACAGCAATGTTAAGAATATAATTCAAAAAAATCACCCTCTTTGATATAATTATACTCAAGGAGGGTGAAATTTATAACCTTTATTATTAAAGCTTTGCTATATTTTCCAAAACTTCGTCAAGCATTTTTTTATACTTAACGCCTTTTTCCTTTTCTTCTTCAACGAGCTTTGCGGGAGCCTTTGAAACGAATTTTTCGTTTGCAAGCTTTCCTTCAACTCTTTTTATCTCGCCAAGAAGCCTTTCTTTTTCTTTATTTAATCTTTCGAGCTCTTTTTCCTTATCCACAAGCTCACCGAGAGGAATATAAACCTTCGCACCCTCGGTTACTATAGCGACAGCATCCTCGGGTATGTTTTCTTCGCTCGTCTGAATTTTCACGCTTGCCGCCGAAGCAAGGCGTTCAAAGAACACACCGCCCTTTTTGAATATATCGCTGTGCTCGGTTACGATAATAACCTGTGCCTTCCTTGACGGGGGAACATTCATGCCCGAGCGTGTATTTCTGATATTTTTGATTGCATCCATAATCAGCTTCATGCTACGTTCTTCATCGGGGAAATTAAGCTCATTTTTATATGTGGGGTAATCCGCATGAGTAATGGTATCTCCGTCATGGGGAAGTGCCTGCCATATTTCCTCGGTGATAAACGGAATGAAGGGATGAAGCATACAAAGAGTGTTTGAAAGAACATAGCAAAGTACCTTCTGAGCGGTTTTTGAAGATTCCTTATCATCGCCGTAAAGCCTGTTCTTTACAAGCTCAATGTACCAATCGCAAACCTCGTCCCACATAAAGTCATAAAGCTTTGCAATGGCTATGCCAAGCTCATACTTCTCAATATTTGCTCCGACCTCGCCGGCAACACTGTTCATACGGCTTAAAATCCACTTGTCCTCAAGCTGCAACCTGTCGTTTCCGGGGAGCTCGCACCTGTCTATCTCAAGATTCATAAGGACAAATCTTGAAGCATTCCAGATTTTATTGATAAAGTTACGGCTCGCCTCGACCTTGTCCCATGAGAAACGAATATCGTTTCCGGGAGCATTTCCCGATGCAAGTGTAAAGCGGAGAGCATCTGTTCCGTATTTGTCGATTACCTCAAGGGGATCTATGCCGTTCCCGAGGGATTTACTCATTTTTCTGCCCTGCTCATCACGAACGATACCGTGGATAAATACATGGTCAAAAGGCTTTTCCTTCATGTGCTCCATGCCCGAGAAAATCATCCTTGCAACCCAGAAGAAAATAATATCGTAAGCCGTTACAAGAACCGATGTGGGATAGAACTTTTCAAGCTCTTCTGTCTTTTCCGGCCAACCGAGAGTTGAGAATGGCCAAAGAGCGGAGCTGAACCATGTGTCGAGAACATCCTCGTCCTGCTTAACGCTTCCGCCGCACTTGGGGCATACAGTAACATCGGTTTCCGAAACAGTCGTTTCACCGCATTTTTCGCAATAGAAGGCAGGAATCCTGTGTCCCCACCAAAGCTGACGGGAAATACACCAATCGTGAACATTTTCCATCC
>CABUMF010000045.1 GCA_902492655.1 uncultured Eubacteriales bacterium
GAGCCTGCTACTCCGCCGGTGTATCCTACGCCGATGCCGGCACCCATTTCGCTTTTGGCTTCAACGATACCGCCGCTTATAGTGATAGTGCCGCTGTTGCCGCCATCACCGCCGCCGTATGCGCCGCCTAAACCGGCACCATCATCGCCTTCTGCTTTGACATAACCACCGTTTATGGTGATGATGCCACCATCGCCGCCTTTGCCACTTACGCCTCCACCTATTCCCGTATCTCCTTTGGCATAAACAGCTCCGCCGTTTATGGTGAAAATCCCACCATTGCCACCTTCTTCGCCCTCACGGCCTCCGCCGATTCCCGTTCCAGATTTGCTCTCTGCTTTCACAATACCGCCATTAACGGTGATGATGCCGCCATCGACGCCGGGGCAGACACCGCCAATACCGGCTCCATAAATGCTTTTAGCTTCAATGATGCCGCCGTTTATTGTCATTGTTCCGCAATTGCCTTTAATATCACTAGGAGAATAAGATATGAAAGTGGCTCCGATAGCCGCGTCCAGACCATGCGCTATCGTAGCAGTTAACTTACCCATAGTGTTTTCATCTTCGGACTGAGCATAAACGGTCAGTTCATTGGGGCTGCCGTCTGTTATATCAGTATCATCGTCCTCTAACTGAATACCACCGTTTATTATAAGCTCACAACCATCCTTAAGAATAAGGTGAACCTTGCCGCTTACAGTTACGCGCTGAGGTGTTACTTCGCTTCCGATAGTAATATCGCTGTCGACCACATACCAGCCGTCTGTCCATACGGTGTCGCTGTCGGTTACTGTTTTGTATTCACCGACAGATTTTGTCCCGATAGCCCAGTTTGCACCATTTTCATCACAATAGCGATAGGTTACATCGCCGTCTGCCGCCAACACTGCAGCGGGCAAAAATGTTGTCATAAGACAAATAACCAACAAAAAACTCAAAATGACTTTTTTCATATCTGTTTACCTCCGCCATTTTTATTTAACTGTAAGTAAATTATATCAAATTCCATTTAATTTGTCAATAATTCCAAGCGAACATAAATAAATATTTTCATAATTTCACATTACCGTCAATGAGAACAGGTTTTTTTATGCGACAGAAGCCAATTAACAAGTTCATCTCCGCTATAGGCAACATCAAAATACAAAACGGGTGTAGCAAAACGATTTAAAAAATCATTCGGCTACACCCGTTGTTCTGCTTATTATCATTCGAAAGCAGAATGTTCAAGCCATCATAATGTTTTTTCCGAATTATTTTGCTTTAAAACAGAATAAACCGATAGCTTAAGTGCTTTCATTTGCATTTTTAAATAATGCTCATCTTCATACATCGCATAATGAACCGCCGCGCGGACAAACATAAATATAAACCCGGAAAGAATATCGACAGGCAAGCCGAGCTTCGGCGAAAGAGTTCGTGCATATTCATAATAGCGTTCGTTTACACCTTCAAAAAACTTCTTACCGTACTCTATGTACCTGGGGTGGGTATAAACCTGATGCATAAAACGATATTTCTTACCGTGTTTTTTCGCAGTCCAATACGGTACTTCATTAATAAAACGCAATATATCATCAGCATTTTCGGGAGCAAGCGCCATAAACTCTGCTTCAACCTTGCTCATGCAATACTCGGTGGACTGCACAATAAGGTCATCCACATTATCAAAATACGCATAGAGATTTGCACTTGTCATACCGCAATATTTACCAAGATCTTTTATACCTGTATCTCGAAGACCGTATTCACTGTAACACTCATAGCATTTTTCCATTATTTCTTTCTTTTTTTCTTCTCTATAATCCGCACTTCTCATAACGCACCCCTGATTACACTTGTGTATAAGAAAATTATAACTAATTTTATACAAATTGTCAATAGTTTTTAGAACTTTTATAAGTTCTGCGGCAAATAAAATCATCGTAATTATGACCTATATTTATATCTTTTATGTCGTTTCGTCCCTAAAAAATGTCGTTTTGTCACAAAATGGTTGACAAAATTTAAAAATTAATGCTAAAATGATAATGGATTTTGATGTCCTGAAAAAAATAAAGCAAACAGCATTATGTACGAAAGGATCAGGGTGATTATGAAACCAAAAAAGCTTTTATCAATTCTATTGACTTGCATTATGGTGACGGGCTTGATACCGACGGCGGTGTCTGCCGGATACTATCTTGACCATGATGTTTCATCGAATCTTGCTAATGATTCGATTTATTATGCGACGAGAACGGACTTAAGAGACGAATCCATATACTATCTTATGATCACCCGTTTTTACGACGGTGATTCGAGCAACAATGTTCACTGCTGGGATGACGGTCAGGCAAACAATCCCGATTCCGACCCGGCATGGCGCGGCGACTTTAAGGGGCTTATCGAAAAGCTTGACTATATAAAGGCTCTCGGCTTTACTGCGGTGCAGCTTACTCCCGTTGCTCAGAATGCCTCGGGCTATGATTACCACGGCTACCACCCCATAAATTTTAATAGAATTGACCCGAGATTTGAATCCGAAGGATACACCTATAAGGATCTTATCAACGCCTGCCATGAAAGAGGACTTAAGGTCATTCAGGAGATTACTTTAAACCATACAGGAAATTTCGGTGAGGAGTTCTTGTGCAAGCTTTTTGACATTGATGATAACGCAGACCTTTCTAACCTGGAAGAGTCATTTATTCCCACGAAAACACTCCTTGACGCATACGGGTTAAACAGTACCGATGAATATTGGGCACAGAAAGGATCTGTTCAGTATTACCAAAGACTGAACCTTATGAAAAATCTGGAGTATTCTGCTGAAAACGGAAACTCCACAGGCCCACTGCCCGATGCTAAAGACTATGACATAAGTAAGCTTTCCCATTCCGATGTGTTAAACCCGAACAACTATTACCACAGCGGATATTTCCAGAGTATGAACTGGGATGATTGGACTTGTAAATTTTGTCAGATTGCGGGAGACTGCGTGGATATCAACACCGAAAATCCCGCTGTGGCAAAATACCTTGTAGAGGCTTGCAAAATGTATGTGGATGCGGGTGTGGACGCATTTGTCATAATGGATGCACGCCATATAGACAGACTGTCTCTCAATATGCTATTCATAGAGCAAATAAAAGACCTTTTCATAGAAAAAGGAAAGGAACCTGCAGTATTTTTAGATGTAGTCACAAGATATACGAATATATGGTACAGAGAAAAGGCAACTGAATCAACACCGTATTATACATGGAAAGAGAGCAATTCAAAATGGGCTGATCAATGGAGTTGGGAAACTTCTGCGGAAGCTATCAATAACAATATTAATCTTGTTTTCGACCATACAATAGAAGAAGTCGACATATCCGATGAACCTACAAGCAACAATGCGCAGCTTAACGGTATTACATATCACAAGCCCGATCGCGATATGGCAAGCGCAAATGTTAATGATTTTACTATGCATCGTAACTTTGGCAATGCAACAAAGGCATATTCCGGTGCAGTGGCAGGCGACAAGTATTTTAACGATTCCACATGGAATATTACGTTTGTGGATTCTTATGACTATTCACCCGAAAGCCCTAATGAAAGATTAGGATTTAACGGCGGAACGGAAACATGGGCAGAAAACCTTTGTCTTATGTTTACCTTCCGAGGCATTCCGAGAGTTTTGGCAGGCACAGAAACTGAATTCCAAAAGGGAATGGTGATTGACCCAGGACCAACCACTCCGTTGTCTACAACAAGACGCGCCTACTACGGCGACTATTTAGAGGGAGATGTAAAAGCAACAGAGTTTTCCGAATATACCGCAAGCGGTACTGTTGCAGACACGCTCAGTTCTCCCCTTGCTGTGCACATACGAGAGCTTAATGCAATCCGCCAAGCCGTTCCGGCACTGAGAAAAGGTCAGTACACCACATCGGACGAATATGTTACTGGAGATATGGCATTTATCCGCCGATACACCGATAAAGACGAAAATATTGACAGCCTTGCGCTTGTTACGATAACAAGTGCCGCAGAATTTAGAAATATCCCCAACGGAAAATACGTTGACGCGGTAACAGGTGATGAACAGACTGTAACCGACGGAACACTGTCTGTTGCGGCTACCCGCAAGGGCGACATGAGAGTATATGTGTGTGAGGCAGAAGGCTTTACGGGACTTGATACGCAGTTTGATGTTCCGACCTATACGCTGAGCTTTGACGGAAACGGTGCAGAGGGCAGCATGGATAGCATAAGCTCCTCTTACTCGGGCAATGTTACTTTGCCGAAATGTACCTTTAAAGCTCCCGCAGGCAAGGTATTTAAGGCATGGAACGTAAACGGAACACTGTATCAGCCCGGAGATACGATAACGATTTCGGAGGATACCGTAATTTTGGCAGTATGGAGCCTATACATTACAGAAGGTGATGACAACAAATCCATTAAGCTAAACGCACCTGCCGGAGTCTACAATGTTATCTTTGCCGATTACGAAAACGGCATTCTTGCAAATGTGGATATAGTAGAAAAAACGATTTCTGAAACAGAAACGGAAGCTGTAACGGTTAATATGCAAAAGGATTTTGTTCTGGGAGCAGGCGACAAAGTTTTTCTGTGGAACAATATCTCCGGTATGACACCGGTTTGCGTTCCTTACGAAGTAAAATGATATATAAAAACCGGAACATAATATAACATTTAAGAAGGTGCGGCAAAACGATTTATCAGTCGTTTTGCCGCACCCGGACTACTGACAAACCCACCATTTTCAGGTGGGTTTTTGTCGTATATATTAGATTTTTAATCACTGTCGATAAAAAGTGGCGGTGTTATCTTTACATTTCCACTTATATATCATGGCACAGCAGAACCGCATATTCACCGTTGCCGTATTTCTCAATAAATTTGCGGCTTTTTTCCGGGCAGTATGATGAGCCTGTAGGTATTCTCTTTTTCAAGCATTCGTGCAAATAGCATTCGTCTCCGGCAATGATATATTTCTCTTCGTTACCGGTAATTTCAACAATACAGGAGCCTTTTGAGTGACCGCCGATTTTTATCGTTTTTACGTTTTGGCAAATTTCTTTTTTATTATCGAACAGGCAAACATTCATATCGTCTGCAAAATACTTTTTTCCCATTTCTTATTCATCACGCTGAATATAAATCTTTGCATTTTTATATTCGTTTACACATTCAATATGGTCATGATGCGAATGTGTAATGATAACATCGGTAATATCCTCCGGTTTTATATTCAAATTGCCGAGTGCCTTAACGGGACCTATAAAATCCGTCATTTCAAAGCCGGGCATGGTCACGCATCCGGCATCGACCAAAATCAGCCTGTTTTCGGTTTTTGTGAGGTATATCATAAATACGATGGGGCGAAACTTATCGTCCACTCCATTGTGAAATATCATACCTTCCGATAAAACCGATTTTCCATATTCTATAGGAATTATCTCTGTCATTTTACCGTCAGTACTACCTTTCCTACATTTTGTCCCTTGTAGAGAATATCGTGCGCAGCCTCTGCCTCGGTTATCGGCAAAGTCTTATAAATTGTCGGCTTAACTTCTCCGCTCTCAATTTTAGGGAATACCTTTTCCACAAGCTCGGAAAGGATTTTCGCCTTAACCTCGGGAGTTCTCGAACGGAGTGTGCTTCCCACAATTCTCACATTTCTTACATAAATATTTTTAAGATCTATTTCTGTTTTCTGACCTGCAAGAGCCGCAATCATAATCCATCTTGCTCCGTGTGTGAGATAATGTATGCACTTACCCATAATTTCACCACCCAAACAGTCTATGGCAACATCAACGCCGTGACCGTTTTCGAGTTCCTCTTTCAGAACCTCGGAAATATCCTCCTTTGTTGTCACTACAACCCTGTCGGCATTGAGATGTTTTATTGACGATGCAATTTCATCGGACAGAACTGTTGTAATTACCCTGATTCCAAATGCCTTTGCCATTGGAATGATAACACTTGCAAGTCCGGACGCTCCCGCATTCATAAGAAGTGTATTTCCGGGCTTTATATTTCCCTCGATGAACAAATTCAAATAAGCCGTTGCGAAAGCTTCAGGAATTGCCGCCGCTTCCGCCATTGAACAGTTAATAGGTACAGGCATAAGCATATCGTATTTAACCGCAACATATTCGGCATATCCGCCGCCGCCCAATAGCGCACAGACCTTGTCGCCTATCTTCCAATTTGACTTTTCCTTTGCCTCGTCCCCCATTTGGGTGATTACTCCGGCAATTTCAAGCCCCATCCATTCGGGGGCTCCCGGAGGAGGCGGATAATCACCCTCACGCTGCATGAGGTCGGCACGGTTTAATGCCGCGGCATGAATTTCAACGAGAACCTCGTCACTCTTAATTTGCGGATCAGGTACATTATCCCACCTTAAGCTTCTGTCATCATTTACAAGAATTGCTTTCATAATTGGTTTCATTCTCCTTTTTTATAGACCGCAAGCTTTCAGTATCAGCTTATGCAGTCCTCTTTCATATTCGTATCCGAACGGATTTTGCTTTTCGCCGTTTATGTACTTACCGAATGAGCGAAACATTGCATCATATCTTCCGAACACAGGCGTATCGTGATATTCAGCCTTTATGTTCCAGTTTTTGTCGAAGGCTTCTCTTACTCCTGTCCTTTGCGGTTGAAACACGCCGGGGCAATCTCCGCCAAGCCATTCAAAGGGTTTCAGTTCAACCGTTCCGAGTGTTCCGCACACAACAAGCTGTCTGCGTTCAAAGCCGCCCGGTTCAACAGCCGTGCTTTTAACAAATGAAACGCCGTTTTTGTACTTAAACACCGCCATACCGAAATCATCGGCTGTAACTCCGTCAGTGCCGATAGGTTGACTTAATGGTATCACCTCCTGCGGTTCGCCGCAGATGTCATATACCAAATCAATCAGATGACAGCCGAGATAATACAGCATACCTCCGGGGTAATTCCCGAGCCAATTACGCTTTTCCACAGGATGAATACAGTTCATCTGCGCCTCAACGGCATAGATTTCCCCAAGCTTTCCGGATTTAATATCCTCCTTAAGCTTCATAACCGCCGGATTATAGCGGTACATATAGCCCGTATGGAAAACAAGATTTTTTTCTTTTACCAAATCAATAAGCCTGTCAAAATCCGCATCGGATTCACTCCCCGGCTTATCCATATGTATATGTAACCCCTTTTCCGCCGCCTTTATGGCATATTCGGTCAGCCGTCTGTCCTCGGTTTCTATGCAAACAGCTTCAAGTCCGGGGTAGCTGAGGATTTCATCAACGGTCATTCTCTTAACATCCTCATACGCCCGTTGGCTGATATTATAAACAGGCTCATCTCCGTCAACAACAGCGTAGCCGATAAAATCGTAAATATCGCTTTGCAGCTTCAGTGTTGAAATTGCCGCATTTGCATGATCGTGTCCTGCCCCTATCTGCGCTATTTTTATCTTTTTCATTGCATATTCCTCCAGTCAAACTGAACAACAACCGGAAAATCTTTATCGGATACAAGCCTGTTGTAAACCTCTGTACATTCGGTCGGTAAGTGCGTTTCCTCTATCAGATTTTCAAGACACAGCCTTCCGCCGCCGCAAAGCTTAAGCACAGCTTTTATATCATCACGATGAGTAAACCAACCGGGATGTGACTCGCAATTCGGTCTTGCAATCGTATGTGCTCCGATTACCGTTATCCCGGGTGCGTGTATTTTTTTATAGTAGTCAACGGTAAAATCAGAATTTCTCGTACATCCGAGAAGCGCAACCCGTCCGAATTTTGCCATGCAGTCAAGCGCCTCGTTAAATCCGGCTCCCACACCCGTGACTTCTATTGCTACATTAACTCCGCCGTATGTTAAGCTTTTTACCTTATCGGCAAAGCCTTCACTGAGCGGGTCAAACGCATAGTCGGCGCCGTTTTTCAATGCGATTTCCCGCCTTTTGGGATTTGGATCTGCGGCTATTATCGGAACCGCACCGCAGGCACGCAAAAGCTTTACTGCAATCATGCCCAGAATACCAAGCCCCATAACAATTGCGCTTTCTCCCATTTCAAGCCTCGTTTTTCTGATCGCCGCCATGGGAAATGTGGAAATAAAGCTCAGAGCACCCGTTTCAAAGCTTATGCCGGCATCCTCAATCTTTACAACTTTTTCTTCGGAAACAACATTGTACTTTTTATGAAGTCCCCAAAACACAACAACTCTGTCGCCTATTTCAACACTTTTAACATTGCTTCCTTTTTTTACAACTATTCCTGCGCTGTTGTATCCCGACATTCTCGGAAACACCACCCCGGACGCTCCGTAAGCGTTTACATTGGGGTCACCGGTTATGTTTGCCCTTTCGGTGCCGCAGCTTATGGTTGAAACAACGGTTTCGACCATAACCTCATTTGGCGCAGGCTCATTTACATCAACCGTCAAAAGCTCCGCTTTGTTTTTTTCCGTAAATACAATCTGTTTGCACTCCATTTAGAAATCCCCCTCATTTATTGTTACATTACCATTGTAGCACATTGACATTTCGAATAAAATATGATATTCTATAAAAAATGAGGTAATTTTCTATAACTTTTATGGGAGGTTTTGTAATGAATGATATAATTTTCTCAAACAGCTTCATATTCAGAATATTTGAATTTGATGAATTTCATCACACCGATAACCGAGCCGGAGTACAAACCCATTATTTTGCATATATGATTTGCGGAAACTGCAAAATAATTACAGAAACCGAAGCTGTTGAGATTAACACCGGAGACATTTTCTACATCCCTAACAAATGCAGCTATCAGTCATATTGGTACGGAAATCCCAAAATACAATTCGTTTCATTGGGGTTCCCCTATCTGCCCAACTTTGACAATAAGACCTACCCCGTTCAAACGCTGCCGAAAAATGATAAAGCTGTGGAAATTCTTCTGTCTCTCGGAAAATGTATGAGCTTAACGGCACATGATATTGGTGAGTTTTATACATTGGCAGGTATGCTTCTGCCTACAATGTCCCATAAAACCTTATGCCGCACGAGAGAAATTACGGAACATACCAAAGAATATCTTATACTTCATCCCTTCGCAAAAACATCCGAGCTTGCAAAAAACTCCGCAATAAGCGAAGCCGCACTGTATTCGGCGTTTAAAAAGTCCTCCGATATTACCCTTAATCAGCTCCGGAACAACCTCTTGCTCGAAAAAGCGAAGGATATGCTTATAACCACCGACAAACAGATAGAATATATCAGCGATTCGCTTCAGTTCAGCTCAACCTCATATTTCAGAAAAAAGTTCAAGCAGTATTTTAACATAACTCCTACAGAGATGAGGAAAAAATACAGGATTTAATCCTTTACTGTTTCTTTCTGCAGCCGTCAATCTGTATATTCTGACCGGATATGTAGCTTGCCTCATCACTTGCAAGGAAGCATATTAGATTAGCGTTTTCCATATCTGTTCCTGTTCTTCCCATAAATGAAAGCTCGCTGTTTTGAAAATAATTCATATCCTTGTTTTCACTGGGGCTGACGCTTCCCGGCGATACGCAGTTAACAAGTACGCCTTTATCCGCAGCCTCCTTTGCAAGCGCTTTTGTCATTGCAATCAATGCACCTTTTGTTGCCGAATAATGTACCATATTTGCATTGCCGTAAACACCTGCAACTGAAGCAACATTAACAATTCTGCCGTAACTGTTTTCAAGCATTTTTGGAAGTACCGCTTTCGTGCAATAAACAACACCCATGACATTAACATTAATAAATTTACGCCACTCATCAGAGGATGTATCTGTAAAAGGTGCCCAGCATCTCCACAAAGCGGCATTATTGATGAGTATGTCTATTTTGCCAAATACACTTTCTGCCTCTTTTACAACGGCATAAACTCTTTCTTCATCACTGACGTCACATTGAAAGATGAGTACATTTTTCGTATACGTCTCTATTTCCTCTTTAACGCTTTCAAGCTCCTTTATATTTATATCTGTAAGCACAAGATTTGCACCGCCTTGTGCAAATTTAATTGCTACCGCCCTACCTATTCCCACTGCTGCTCCTGTGATAAGTACGGTTTTGTCATTAAAATTCATATTATTACTTCCTTTCTTTCTACATTAAAAATATTTTTCATATGCTACCGTTATAAGATATGGAAAATAAACAGTCTGCTATTTCTGTCGGAGAATAGGCACTCTGACAATGCCATTTGTAAATTTATATTCACAACAAATCAACCCTCTAATTTAATTCCATGTTATCACGTATAGTTTTCAAATCCCTTAAAAGCGGCTGCTGCGGTGTTGCAAGCTCATCATGTTCATGCACACAAAGATACATACAGCAGCCTAGCTCACCGCCTATTCGTCTTAAAATCCTACATTCTCCGCCGCTGAGGAAAAGAAACGGAATTTTTAAGTTTTCTTTAAGCATATTTATGATTTTGAGATTTTCAAGCTGCTGCTCCATTGTATCTGCTCCTGTAACTATTTTGCAAATATCGGCGCCGCATTTCTGATGCTCAAAAGCAATTTCAAGAACTCTTTCTGCCGGAATATATTTTAACACGTGAGAGGACATAAGAACCTTTGCGCCCTTGTCATGGATTTTTCTTATAAGCTCCTTTTGCTTTTCTATAGCCGTTTGTGAAACCGCAACCTCATCAGGCTGTCTGTCAAAATAATCACCCATAATATCACATAAATCCGCTCCGCAGTCCGCAAGCTCCAGAAGTTCCTCTGCCAGCTGTATATCAGACTTACCCTCATTTTTTCCGCCTCGGTAATTCGTCACATATATCGGCTTGTCTTTTGTATATAAAAATAAATCACGATATACTTCTTTTGTCCTGTATTCCGGCTTCATTCTCTCAAACTGCATTCCGTAAGCTTCCGCTCCTTCGGGAGAGGATTTGTCAATAAGCTCCTTTATTCTGTCGGGGTTGTCCGCCTGAACCATAACGGTAAGCAACGCCTTATCCCGCTCAAAAAAACTCTGCTTCATAATCAGCAACTCCTCCCTGCCGCATTTCTTCCGCCGTCAATCATTATGTTTTCGCCGTTTATAAACTGCCCCTTTTCGGATGCAACAAATAAAATCAAATCAATAATCTCCTGAGGTTCCGCCGCTCTGCCCATAGGCGTTTTCATATTTGCCATAGCTTCTCTTGTAAGCACCGGCCCTGGCGAAATGCAGACGCATCTTATATTATGCGATGCACCGTACTGTGAAATTGATTTAGTAAGACCGTACATAAGCCCTGCTTTCGCTGTTGCATAATCCATTCCCTGTCCGTCGCCCTCAGCGCCGGTAATTGAACCGATATTTATTATTAAGCCGCTGTTTTGTTCTCTCATCTGCTTTAATACAGCATGAGCGAAATAAAAAGGTCCTTTTAAATTTACATCAAGTCCCCAGTCAAACACATCAATCGGAACATCAGGAAAATCCGCTTCCCAGCCTACATTTAACATTCTCCTTGCCGTACCTCCGGCAAAGTTCGCCATAATGTCAATACTTCCGAAAACCTCGACCGCCCTATCCCTCGCGACGCACACCTCGGCATAATCTCTCACATCACATATAACAGCAACCGCTTTTCCCTTCCCTCTCTCGTTTATTTCACTGACTTTTTCATTGAGAGCTTTTTCGTTTATGTCGCACATAACAACATTGCCGCCAAGCTCGGCAAAGTTTTGAGAAAACAAAAGTCCCATGCCGGAAGCGGCACCTGTTGATAGTGCTGTTTTCCCCTTGAAATCCATAAAATCATCCTTTCTTAATATATATGAATATTATAACACACAAATAATTTATTTCAATGAGTAAAATGATACTGTTTTGACATTTCTGATATTTTTATGGCATATTTCTTGATTTTTAATAACAAAAAGGGTATAATTATTTTATAATATAAAGGGGGGGATCAAAATGTTTGACAATATAACAATCACCGACATAAAAGGAGTTTTTACGGTTTTTTCTCCGAGAGGCAGATTCGCAAAAATAGAGAACAGAAAAAGCTACGGATTATCGTTTTGCACAGATGGGCAGATTACATATACTCATAACGGGACTGAAATAAAATCGGATAAAAATTACGCTGTAATACTTCCCAAAGGACAGACATACACCCTCCACGGTGATAAAACAGGAAGATTTCCGGTCATAGATTTCATGTGTACAGAGTTGTTGTGCGATACTGTTATTGCTATTCCGGTCCAAAATAACGATGCATACATAAAAGATTTCGACAAGCTCCGTTCGCTGTCACTTTTTGACGGTAACAGAGCTGAAATGATGAGCATTTTTTATCATATACTTCACCGTCTGTCAGTGCAAAACTCATCATGCAAGCTGATCGTCCCGGCAATAAAATATCTTGAAAGCAATTATCACAATCCAAATCTCACCAATGCGGATCTGGCGATGAAATGTAATATAAGCGAGGTGTATTTCCGCAGGATTTTCACAAAACATTACAATATGACACCAAAACAGTTTCTAATTGATATAAGGATAAATAAGGCAAAGCAGCTTCTTTCCGAAGGTGCCTTGAAAATAAATGCCGTAGCATCCAAATGCGGTTTTTCAAACCAGTATCATTTCTCCCGTATTTTCAAAGAAAAAACAGGACTTACACCTACCGAATATATAAAGCAGAACATGATTTATAAAATATGAGGGCACATCTGAGCATTATAAAGTTTTATCACAATTTTTCTTGGTTTTATTTTGTTAAAAACCCTGCATAAAAATAACCTCAAGGCTTTTTTAACCTTGAGGTTTTGATTTATTATTTTAGTCAAAGCTATTACAATCTGTGTATTCGACGACGAAAATGTATTACGGTCTTTGGCATATTTTTAAAATTGCTTCGTGTCCGAACTGCGTATCTGCCGTAAAATATATTATAATATACACCACTTTTTCATAACCCAAGTGGTATATTTGGTTTTCTTTAATCTATTCCGATCAAAATTATATCATAAAGAACATTTTTTACGAAATAAATCCAATACTTCTCTTAATTTCTTTCTGTAGCATTAATGACGGCAAATAAAAATCCTCCTTTTCAAGTCTGAACAGTGTTACCTTATCCTCCGCATCAAAAAATCCCGTATTCATAAGCCGAGCCGACTGCCGCATCTGTGCCTGTTCAAGCACGCCCTCATTCTTTAATATTCCCATATAATTTTATTTCTTAATAATATCAATTCTTATAATTGCTGTTATAATCGAACATATTGTAAATGCCTCACATAATATTCCTGCAAAAGAATTACATACAATATTATATACAAGCCAGCAAATGCTTGTCGGTAAAGTCAAAAGCCTTATATACTTTGTGTTTTTTAAGCTGTATGCAATGGTTGTTACAACTTTTGCCAAAATAACCATTACAGAAACAATTCCGTTTGTTGTCAATATCCCTATTACAATAAACATAAACGAAAATAAAATTTGCCAAATCAATGTGGATTTTTCTTTTTTAACATTTATTGCAAAAATTATATTTCTTACAGAACCAATAAGATTCATTGCTACACCTGTATAAGATGCAAGACATAAATATTGGATAGCAAAAAACATTTCGTTTAAAGTTCTAAATAACATAACATTTTTATGTTTCTTGCATTGAAAAGCAATTACCGCACATAATAATCCAATTCCCCCTATTGACTGAATTATAATATCGTACATCTTTGTCCTCCTTAAAGACGTTTTCTCCATTCAATTACACACGCAGGGTTGTTTTCCGTAAACATTGTGCAGCCAAACGAAACCGCCTCAAAAAAATCTTTTTCCTGTGTATTACTTCCTGTGCATGGATTTATATTTAAGTTCAAGATATCGTCGCATTTCTTTTTACCATCTTCTCCGCTTGCCCAATAGCAAGCATAATCAAGATATTCAGTCGGATCGAGCTTGACATTTTCCATAATTGAATATGGATAATATCCATGTATAAGATATTTTTTTCTGTATGTTTTATATATGTATTAAAGTACATACGCATCAAAACTATTTAAAATTATTCTATCTCCTAAACCTATGTTCTCGCACATTTTTATAGTTTCATCTACTGCATACTCAACACGTTCCGCTCCCTCGTCATTAAGATAAACCTTTATTTCAAGATCTAAAAGCAAGCCGGGAACAGAAGCACAATATTCGAGAAACTCACTTAGTGTAGGAATGGGAGAAGGCATTTCTTCTGTTCCGGCATTTAGTTTTTTAATCTCTTCATATGTTTTTTCTCTTACAAGCCCTATTCCATCTGTGGTTCGGCTCACATCTTGGTCATGCATCAAAACAAGTACACCGTCTTTTGTCAGATGAATATCGGTTTCAATCATATCAACACCAACTTCAACTGCACTTTGAAAAGATGCCAATGTATTTTCCGGAAATTCCGAAGGATCACCTCGATGACCTGCAACCAGTACTTTATTCTCTGTTTCAAATTTCATGTTATTATCCCTGCTGAAAACATATAAGAACTATTGTTTCTTGACTTTCTCGTAAATTTATTATATAATATGATTGAAAAAAGTCAATATTTGGCGATAAACTATATAAACAATCATTTTCGCTCATATTAGGAGGGGTTTTATGCTAAAAAATGAAAGACAGCAAAAAATACTTGATATTATTAAAGAAAAACAATATGCAAGTGTTTCTACACTAAGCAAATTATTATATGCAAGTTTGCCGACAATTAGGCGAGATTTAACCGAGCTTCAAAAAAATGGTTTGATTACCCGGAGTCATGGTGGTGCTATGATTTTATCAGATGGCTCGTATCAAATTCCTTTGGACTTTAGAACAGGTCGTAATACTCATGAAAAAATCGAGATGTGCCGCAAAGCCGCAAAACTTATTTCTGATGGTGATGTTATTTTTATTGATACATCTACATCTACAATGCATATTGCAGATTTTATAACAGCTAAAAATATAACCGTTATAACCAATGGTATGCCTGTGGCTATCCTGCTTGCAAAAAAGAACATCAAAACATATTTTATAGGCGGAGAAGTTTTTCCTCAATCTTTGGGATGTAGCGGTATCATATCCGAAGATATTGTCACGAAATTCAATTATAATTTAGTGTTTTTTTCTTCATACGGCATTAACGAAAGAGGGATTGTAGTAGATACCTCCCTTGCAGAAACTGCTTTGAAAAAAGCAGTATTTAAAACTTGCTCCAAAAAGGTTTTTTTGCATACCAAAGACAAAGAAGGCTTGAATGCACCATATAATTTAATCAATGTAAAAGATATTGATTATATTATAAATTAAACTTCTCTTATCTATTAACTGAAGATGATACCAAATTTGATAGAGTACAACAAGCACTTCAAAAACAACTCTGAATATGGTATTTCCTAATAAAAACCCTCTGAAACAACATTTTGTTATCTCAGAGGGCTATATTTAGGCTTTACACAAAATCCGGGGTTGTATCCATTATACAAGTATTTCTCTCTTTAGGTATCAGCCTACAGCTTCACTCGGGTCATCATATGCGGTTCTGGCAGGAATAACCCAAATCATCTGATTGTCGCCGTCCCACTCAACGCGGCAATCCAATGCATCTGTTATATCACGAAGCTTAAAATAATTGTTTCCTTCAATATTATAGCAGGTTGCCTTAATCGGCACGCCGTCAAGCATTACAAATACCGATGATGAAAGCGCTTTTCTTTCGGTGCCGTCACCGGGGGTTAATTCGCCGCCGACCGATGTATAATCATAAAAGCTTAACATATCAATAGAATTTGTTGCTCCGTCATACTTAATGTCAAAGGTTTTAATTGTTCCGCTTAAGATTTGTGCAATATCTCTGAGTTTAAAGTAGTTGTTGTCATCAATGTTATATGCAACGGTGTTAAATTTGCGGCCTTCCAGGCAGACAGTCTGCGTTTTTGCAACAGAGTTTTTGCTGAATCCGTTTCCGGGATAATATGTAAATGTATCGTGCTGATCGTCCTCGTGAACCAGATAACGAATCTCGCCGTCATAGAAAATAGTGTAGATCTTTCCTGTTATAATCCAGGGGTTAATATCCTCCGGAGCTAAAATATCATTCATATCCGCGTCACGGTCAAACGAAAACTCTTCGATACCGTACACATTTACCCATTCTCTGTCATGTATTTTGTTGATATCGCCATTGTTTGAACCAACCCACTGAGTGTACTCCATCATCTTATTCTCGTCAACATTGATATATCCAAAGCGATAATCCTTCAACTTTGCAAGCCCTTCGGAGGAATATGTCAGTGCGCCCCATTCGCCCCAGGGAGTATCAACCGACAGAACGCCGATAGGCGCACCGAGCGTTGCCGTGTCCGCAGCGGACAGGGTTTTGGTAAATTCATCGAGCTTGCTTGTCGGAATGTAACATTCCTTCGAGTTGAACCAAATTTTTGAATTTGTTCCGTCATAGTCCTTATCGATGACATCGATTGCCGCACCTTTGTTAACCGAACCGACAACCGAAGAACCGTCAGAAATATCACAGTCGGCAGATGCTATTGCTTTATACTGGGTTGTAGGCTTTGAAGTGTTTGAAAGCTGCATATTCACATACTTTGCGTCAACATAATAAATACCTTTCTTATAATAAATCTTATAATGGCCGTTCTGCGGAGTTGCATCAACAATCTGAAGAGACTGGTTGATTTTAATAACGCCCGATTTTACATAATCCGTATCATCAGGAGTGGTCTTAACCAT
>CABUMF010000046.1 GCA_902492655.1 uncultured Eubacteriales bacterium
AACACGCTGTCTCTGACCACCCGAAAGAGCCTTCGGCTTTCTGTCAAGAAGATAACCGATACCGAGGATTTCGGCAGCCTGCTCAACTCTCTTCTTAATCTCGTCCTTGGGAACCTTTCTGAGCTTAAGACCGAATGCCATATTGTCAAAAACCGTCATATGAGGATAAAGAGCATAGTTCTGGAAAACCATCGCAATATCTCTGTCCTTAGGTGCAACATCATTCACAAGAACGCCGTCTATGTAAAGTTCACCTGCCGAGATGTCTTCAAGTCCGGCAATCATTCTGAGTGTTGTTGATTTACCGCAACCGGAAGGACCTACGAAAACTATAAATTCCTTGTCCTCAATATCAAGACAGAAATCGCTTACGGCAGTAACTCCGCCTTCATAAGTTTTGTAAATATTTTTAAGTTGTAAACCTGCCATTTTTATTCCTCCAAATCTAATGGTACATAAACTTATACTAATACTATAACACAAAAAGTCAATATTGAAAATACCCTTAATAACCAAAAATATATTCAATTTTTTACTGTATTTGCATAAAGAATACAAAAATCAAAAATAATGCACAAAATTACAGCTTTTCGTTTGTGCAAGTTGTCTATTCGCAGTTTTTCATTGATAATGAAATACGATTTTTTTGTGTGTCCACCGACAAAATTCTTACTTTTACCTTATCTCCGACAGAAAGCTTTTCAAGGGGATGCTTAATATAAGAATCGCAGATTTGTGATATGTGCACAAGACCGTCCTGATGAACTCCGATGTCAACAAACGCTCCGAAATCTATCACATTTCTGACCGTACCCGAAACAATCATACCTTCTTTTAAGTCGTTTATATCCATAATATCCGCTCTGAGCTCGGTTGGGGGAAGGCTTTCGCGGATGTCACGCCCGGGGGACATAAGCTCCTCTGTAATATCCTCCAGAGTCGGAACACCAATCCCCAAGCTTTCTGCAACCTTAGCTTCTCCAAGCCCCGAAACACGGGTTTTAAGAGATGAAAGCCTATGATTTTTAAGGTCATCCTCAGAAAATCCCGTAAGCTTCAAAAGCTCCTTTGCCGCCTTGTAGGACTCGGGATGAACACCTGTATTGTCCAATATATTTTTGCCGCCCGGAATACGCAAAAAGCCCGCACATTGTTCAAACGCCTTTGCGCCTAATTTCGGCACCTTTTTAAGCTCCGAACGGGTTGTAAAGCTTCCGTTTTCATCACGGTAAACAGCTATGTTTTTGGCAACTGCGGAATTTATCCCGGAAACATAGGAAAGAAGCGTGGGAGATGCGGTATTCAAATCAACTCCGACAGTGTTTACGCAATCTTCAACAACACCCGCAAGGGATTGACCGAGCCTTTTTTGGTTCATATCGTGCTGATACTGCCCAACGCCTATTGATTTAGGATCTATCTTAACAAGCTCTGTAAGGGGATCCTGAAGCCTTCTTGCAATGGAAACCGCACTCCTCAGCGTCAGGTCAAACTGCGGAAACTCCTCTGCCGCAAGCTTTGAAGCCGAATAAACCGATGCGCCGGCTTCGTTTACCATGGCATACTTTGCATTAAGTCCCAGCTCTGTTATGCAATCCGAAATAAAAATCTCGGTTTCCTTTGAAGCGGTGCCGTTTCCTATGGCTATTATTGAAAACCCGTGTTTATCGTACAGCTCTTTAATCTTTCTTTTGCTTTCCTCGGTCTTGCTTTGCGGAGGCGTGGGATAGATTACGGCGGTATCCAAAACCTTTGATGTTTTGTCCACTACCGCCAGCTTGCACCCTGTTCTGTACGCAGGGTCAACCCCGAGGCAAACATGGCCCTTTACGGGAGGCTGAATAAGAACCCCCTTTAAGTTTTTGGAAAACACATCTATTGCCGCTTCCTCGGCGCGTTCTGTAAGCTGAGCTCTGATTTCACGCTCGATAGACGGCGCAATAAGCCTTGTATATGAGTCTTTGCACGCCTCCGAAACATATTTTGCCGAAGGCGAATTTGGGTTAGTCACCCTCTGAGAGATAAGATAATCCGTCATAAGATCGGGATCGGTTTTTACGGATACCGACAGCACTCCCTCTTTTTCCGCCCTGTTAAGTGCCAAAATCCTGTGATTTGCAAGCTTTGTAATACCCTCGGAAAAATCGGCGTACATTTCATAAACTCCGGCATCTTCGGCTATCAGCTTGGATGTCATAAGGGAGCTTCTATAAGTCATTGAGCGGATTTTGGTGCGATACTGAGCATTATCCGAAATGTCCTCCGCAATAATATCCATTGCACCGGAAAGTGCCGCTTCGATGTCGGGAACATCCTCGCATATATAGTCCTCTGCCGCCGCCTCGATGTCGGTATTGTCAAGCTCAGACATAATTTCGGCAAGAGGTTCGAGCCCTCTTTCCTTTGCAACGGATGCTCTTGTTTTTCTTTTCGGTCTGAAGGGGCGGTAAATATCCTCGACGGCAGTAAGTGTTTCCGCCGCCATGATTTCATTTTCAAGCTCATCCGTAAGCTTTTCCTGCTCCGAAATAAGCCTGATAACCTCTTCCTTTCTCGCCTCAAGATTGTCATAATACTCCAGTCTGTCCGCAAATTTTCTTAATTCCTGATCGTCAACATTCCCCGTCAGTTCCTTCCTGTACCGTGCTATAAACGGAATGGTGTTACCCTGACGGATAAGGTCAATAATATTACTTGTGTGCGTATCGGTAAATCCGAATTCCTCGCGAAGTTTTTTTACAAAATCCATAGCTTATTCCTCACTTAAAAGTGCTTTTATTTCCTTTTCGGAAAGCTCTCTGTATTCGCCCTCCGAAAGATTTTCGTCAAGTATTACATTCCCTATGGAAAGCCGCTTGAGGTATGTAACCGTCAGCCCGTAAGCTGCAAACATTCTCTTAACCTGATGAAATTTGCCTTCATATATGGTTATTTTTGCATTTTCGCCGCATATTTCAAGCTTCGCCGGCATACAAACATAGCCGTCATCCAAGGTTACCCCCTTTTTAAACTCCTCGGGAAGGTTTTTGGGCACTTCCCCGTCAAGCCTTGCAATATAGGTTTTCGGAATGTGATTTTTGGGGGAAATCACCCTGTGCGCAAGATCACCGTCATTTGTAAGTACAACAAGCCCGACGGTATCTCTGTCAAGTCTTCCTACCGGATAAGGCTCAAAGTGAGCATATTCGGGCGCAAGAAGGTCAACCACTGTTCTGAATCTGTTATCTTCAGTGGCACTGACAACCCCGTCGGGTTTATTCATCATTAGATATATGTATTCCTTCCATTCAATCCGCTTGCCGTAAAGGCTGATCAAATCCGTTTTCGGATCTGCTTTTTGCGAAGAGGATGTAACCCTGCTTCCGTTAACAAAAACACCGCCGTCACGAATTATTTTTTTACATTCGCTCCTTGTGGCAAGCCCCATATGAGATAAAATCTTGTCAATTCTTAGATCGTTTTTTTGCATTTTCGCTTACCTTAATTTTGAAATAAACTGCCTGAGCGCAAAGACCGGTAAAGGTACCTGCAATTACGGATGCGATAATCATATACGGCAGATATGCAAAAACGCCTTCCGATAACAGTGCAAAAAAGGCAATAATAATCTGCCCGATAGAATTTGCGATTGCCGCAAACGCACTTACCGCCCACATCTGCGAAGGTCTCAGGTGCAAAAACCTGATAACCGTCAACGCTGCAGCTCCGCCCGAAATACTGTAAAATGCGGAAACAACATTCCCCGAAAGCAGCGCTCCCACCAAAATTCTGACAATCTGGATAGCGGCAGCGCAGCCGAAATCAAGGTAATATGCCGCAAAAACGACTACTGCGTTTGCGATTCCCAGCTTTATTCCCGGGAGCGTGGTAAGCGGCGGCAAAAAGCTTTCTGCAATATGCAAAACCACGGCGACAGCCGCCAAAATCCCTGCCATAATAATCATGGATGTGCTTCTATTTCTATTCTGTGTAGGCATCTATATCTTCCTCCTCATCGGCAACTATTTTTATCTCAACCCGATTGGGAAGGCAAATAATCGAACCGCTTCTTTTTGTTCCCATATGAATACATTCTTTATTGCGACAATCCGAATATTTCATGGACACTCCCTCTTTTGTCACAAGAACCGTGTTGTGTTCATCAATGATATATTCAAAGCCCTCGGTCAACGAATACATATCAACGGTTTTGAGAACCTTTCCGCTTTTCATTATTACCGCAACGGACTTATCTTCTCTGTCCTGCAATGCGATAAGCAATGAGCAAACGGCAACGACTGCGGCAAGAATAATAACAAGTATTTTCGTTTTCATTTTCCAAGCCTCACCTATGCATTAAAATCTTCAGGTCTTTCACCCAGTCCAAAATAATAAAGAATGGCTTCGGCGGTACGCTTTGAAGCAAAACCGTCACCGTACGGATTAACAGCGTGTGCCATTTTGTCGTACTCGGCTTTGTTGCAAAGGAGCTCTTTTGCAAGCCGGTATATATTCTCCGTTTCGCAGCCTGCAAGCTTAACCGTTCCGGCTTCTGCCGCCTCCGGTCTTTCGGTTTCTCCTCTCAAAACAAGTACGGGCTTTCCGAGAGCCGGAGCTTCTTCCTGAATCCCGCCGGAATCCGTCATCACCATGAAGCTTCTTGCCATGAGATTATGAAGCTCTTCAACATCCAGCGGCTCACAAAGCGTAACATTTTCAACCTCTCCCAAAATGCTGTAAGCCGTATCGCGCACCTTCGGATTCAGATGAACGGGATATACAAAACGCACATCCGAAAATTCATTTGCGAGCATCTTCACGGCTGTGCATATGTTTTCAAGAGGCTTCCCCAAGTTTTCTCTGCGGTGAGCAGTCATTGTAATAATTCTTTGGCTTTTGAAATCAATATTTTTAAGCTCGGGGGTTTTGAATTCAAAATCCTCACGAACGGTTGTTTTAAGAGCATCAATAACCGTATTTCCGGTTATGAAAATATCCTTTTCATTCACGTTTTCCTTAAGCAGATTATTCTTATTGGATACGGTGGGAGAAAAATGAAGGTCGGCAATAACTCCCGTAAGCCTTCTGTTAACCTCCTCGGGGAACGGAAAATATTTGTTATATGTTCTGAGCCCCGCTTCCACATGACCGACCTTGACCTGAGCATAATATGCCGCAAGGCTTCCCGCAAAGGTTGTTGTGGTATCGCCGTGAACAAGAACTATATCCGGCTTTGCCTCGGCAATTACACCCTCAAGCCCCTCTATCGAACGGGTTGTAATGCCGGTAAGCGTCTGCCCTGCCTGCATTATATTGAGGTCATAGTCCGGCACAATTCCGAAAATATCAAGCACCTGATCAAGCATCTGCCTGTGCTGAGCCGTAACGCAAACCACGGTTTCGATATCCTTATGGGTTTTCAGTTCATTAACAAGAGGACACATTTTTATTGCCTCAGGTCTTGTTCCGAAAACAAGCATAACCTTAATCATTCTTTTGTTCCTCCTCATGTTTGTCTTCTTTTTTAAATATATTTCCTCCTGCGAAAACAAATGCGCAGAAAAGCAGCAAAAGCATTGCTCCCAGGAAAATCATAGCCCTTGCGCTGTTGACAAAGAGCATAACTATTGCAAGAAGCGACAAAGACGCGCTTATTACATATAAGATATGCACCGCCTGTTTCTGATTATATCCGTGGTCAAGAAGCCTGTGATGAAGATGCCCTCTGTCCGGAGCGAAAACGGGCTGATGCTTGATAATTCTTCTCAAAATCGCAAAGCTCGTATCAAAAATCGGCAAGCCGAGTATCAAAATCGGAATTGCAACGGTAACAACCGCATAGCTTTTCAGAAGCCCCTGAACCGACACCGTTGCCATAATAAAGCCCAAGAAGGTAGATCCGGTATCTCCCATAAAAATTTTCGCCGGATGGGAGTTGTAAGGCAAAAATCCGAGGCACGCTCCGATTACCGCAATAAGAAGCAAAGCCATATTCACTTCTCCCGTAAACAAAGCAATTATAAAAAGTGCCATGCACGCTATTGCGGATGTGCCGACAGCAAGCCCGTCAAGTCCGTCAATAAGATTTACGGCATTCGTAACGCCGACTATCCACAATGCGGTCAGAGGATACCCCCAAATTCCGAGGTGAATATACTCGGAGCCGCCCGGGAACGGATTTGTTACGATTGTGACATCGACACCATGCCATATTACAAAAACGGCAACAAGAATCTGAACAACAAATTTTACGATTGCCGGAAGCTGATAAACATCGTCCAAAGCACCGAGAACAACTATCATAACAGACCCGAGAAGTATTCCCCTTATTTCCGGAGCAGACATTTCGGCAAAGCAAAGAACGGCAACAATAAAGCCGAAAAATATAGCCATACCGCCCATTCTCGGGATAGGAACCTTGTTGATTCTTCTTTTGTTCGGCTTGTCAACCGCACCGACCTTTCTCGCAATTGCGCTTGCTATGGGAGTAGACGCAAACGAAACGAGAAGCGAAATCATAAATGCAAAAATAATGTAAATTATCTGCGTTGAAGTAAATTCAAACATGATTATAACCCTTTCAAAACCTCTGCAAGCTTGTTTACACCGAGTATTATTTTTTCGTCAGGCATAGTTGTGTAGTTAAGCCTGAAGGAATTCGATTTTTTATTCAGATCATCAAGGAATGTGCACCCCGGCACAACCGCAACGCCGTGACTTATAAAATCCTTTGAAAGCTCCATGGTGTCCACATCCTTATGGATTGTACCCCACATGAAAAGTCCGCCCTCCGGTTTTGTCCAGGTAACGAAATCGGGGAAGGTTTTTTCCATTTCGTCCATCATAAGATGTGCTTTTTTGCGGTATAAGGCACGGATTTTTTTAACATGGTCGTCAAAATCGTATTCCTTGAAAAACTCTGCGCATATCATCTGAGAAAGAACACAGGAATGAACATCGTTTACCTGCTTGCAAACCACAACCTTCTCCATCATTTCCTCATTGCAGATAAGAAAGCCTACTCTGAGCCCGGGAGAAAGGGTTTTTGAAAATGTACCGGCATATGCAACTATTCCGTTTTTATCCATTGATTTTATCGTCTGAACATCCTCGCCGTCAAAACGAAGGTCACCGTAAGGATTATCCTCCAGAATCATGACGCCGTACTTTTCGGCAAGCTCCAAAATCTTTTTTCTTCTTTCCAAAGTGGTGGTTATGCCCGAAGGATTCTGGAATGTCGGAATTACATAAATGAGCTTGACATTTTTCTCTGTTTTAAGGGCATTTTCAAGCTTATCTATGTCCATTCCCTCGCTGTCGCACTCTACTCCGCAAAGCTTTGCACCGTAAGAACGGAATGCGTTTAATGCACCGATAAAGCTCGGGTTTTCGCAAATGACCGCATCGCCTTCGTTTATAAGAACCTTTGCGGTGTAATCTATCGCCTGGTTTCCTCCGGCTGTTACTATAACACGGTCATAGTCCTTCATAATGTGCGTGTGACGGCTTTTAATAAAATCCGCCATGGGGGCATAACCCTCCGTAACGCCGTACTGAAGTGCAACATTGCCCTTTTCCTTTAATATCTTGGATGAAATATCCGCCAAAATATCGCTCGGAAACGTTTCGGGAGCAGGAGCTCCGCCGGCAAAGGATATAATATCGGGATCTCCGAGCATTTTAAACATTTCTCTTATAACAGAACCCTTTACATTCTGAATTCTGTTTGAAAATGTCAAATTCATACAATCAACTCCAATTAGCATATAATATGTATATTTTATATTATAACATACAAATGTTGACTTGACAAGATAATTTTTTCACATTATAATATAAGTATATACATTTTTGTAAAGGATGATTTGCCAAATGAAGACAAGAACAAGGTTTGCACCGAGCCCGACGGGCTATATGCATATAGGGAATCTCAGAACCGCACTTTATGCGTACCTGCTCGCAAAGCATGACGGCGGAGATTTTATATTGAGAATCGAGGACACCGACAGGGAAAGATATGTTGACGGTGCGGTTGAGATTATTTTCAGAAGTCTGAAAAATGCGGGACTTATTCATGACGAAGGGCCCGATGTGGGCGGAGATTTCGGCCCTTATGTACAGAGCGAAAGAAGAGGGATTTATAAGGAATACGCCGAAAAACTCGTGGAGCTGGGCGGAGCTTATTACTGCTTCTGCGATGAGGACAGGCTCAATAAGGTTCGTGAGGAGCAAAAGGCAAAAAAGCAAAACCCGATGTATGACGGTCACTGCAAAAGCCTTTCAAAAGAAGAAATCAGGGAAAAGCTTGATGCGGGAGTGCCCTACGTTATCCGTCAGAACATTCCCAAAGGAGGAAAAACTTCCTTTGACGATGTTGTTTTCGGGCATATCGAAATTGACAATTCCGAAATTGACGACGGCGTTCTTTTGAAGTCGGACGGTCTTCCCACATACAATTTTGCAAATGTTATAGATGACCACCTTATGGGAATCACCCATGTAATAAGAGGAAGCGAGTATCTTACTTCCACGCCTAAATACAATCTTTTGTACGAGGCATTCGGGTGGGAAAAGCCTGTTTATATTCACTGCTCGCCTATCGTTAAGGAGGGCGGAGCGAAGTACAGCAAACGAAACGGCGATGCGTCTTACGAAGACTTTATAAATATGGGCTATCTCAACGATGCGATTATTAACTATATTGCGCTTTTGGGTTGGAGCCCGAGGGATGACCGTGAGATTTTCACCCTTGACGAGCTCATAAAAGCTTTTTCAATCGAAGGGATAAGCAAATCTCCGGCTGTATTCGACATCAAAAAGCTCAACTGGATGAACGGCGAATATATCCGCAAAATGACAGACGAGGAATTTTTCGATGCCGCAATGCCATATTTAAAACAGGGCATAAAACGGGAAGATGCCGACATAAAGCTTCTTGCGGAGCTGCTCAAAAACCGTTGCGAAAAGCTTACGGATATTCCCGAAACGGTTGATTTTGTCGACAAGCTTTGCGAGCACGATTCATCAATATATGTAAGCAAAAAAATGAAAACCACTCCGGAGATTTCCCTCGACGTGCTTCAAAAAATAAAGCCGGTGCTTGAAGAGTGCACGGATTGGACGATGGACGGAATTAACGAAAAGCTCAATTCTCTCATTGCCGAAATGGAGGTTAAGAACGGCATTGTTCTGTTCCCGTTCCGCGCGGCGGTTTCCGGTAAGAAGGTCACACCCGGCGGCGGTACGGAAATTGCGGTTATCATTGGAAAAGATGATACTCTCAAACGCCTTGATACGGAAATAGAATTTCTTAAAAAGGAAATAAACGGATAAAGAGTAAAAGGCTTATGGATATTAAAAAAATCACCATGTTTGATTCCACCCTGCGTGACGGAGCACAGAGCGAGGGTGTATCTTATTCGGTTCAGGATAAGCTTAATATTGCAAAAGCATTGGACGAGTTCGGCGTTTCTTATATAGAAGCCGGAATTCCCGGGGCAAACCCCAAGGACATGGATTTTTTTGAAAAAGCTTCAAAAATTGCTTTTAAAAATGCAAAGCTGTGCGCCTTCGGAAGAACCGCTCCCAAAGGAGTGGCGCCCGAAAATGACAGCGGTCTTCTTTCAATCATAAAATCAAAATGTCCGTGTGCCGCAATTTTCGGGAAGGCGTGGGATTTGCACGTTACCGAAATTTTAGGAATATCCCTTGCGGAAAATCTTGAAACGGTGGAGCAAAGCGTCAGATTTTTAAAAAACAGCGGTTTGGAAGTTGTTTTTGATGCCGAACACGCATTTGACGGATTTAAGGCAAACCCCGAATATACCGAAAATGTTATATCCGCCGCCGTTTCAGGCGGTGCGGATTACATTACGCTTTGTGACACAAACGGGGGTTCAATGCCTTTTGAAATTTACGAAATTACAAAAAAGCTTTGCGATAAATTCCCGGATGCGGCGTTCGGGATTCACACCCACGATGATGCAGGCTGTGCGGTTGCAAATTCCGTTATGGCGGTTAAGGCAGGCGTCGTGATGGTTCAGGGCACATTCATAGGCTACGGCGAAAGGACGGGCAATGCCGCTCTTTCCACAGTAATTCCTGACCTTAAGCTGAAATGCGGAATTGATTGCGACGGCAATCTCTCGATTATATCCAAAACCGCACGAACGGTTGCGGAAATTTCAAATATGAGTTTGAGACGCTCTATGCCTTATGTCGGTACCGGCGCATTTGCCCACAAGGGCGGAATGCACATTGATGCGGTTAAAAAGCTTTCTCGCTCCTTTGAGCATATCGACCCCGAAACAGTCGGAAACAAACGAAGATTCTTAAACAGCGAAATGTCCGGAAGAGCTACAGTTCTGGATAAAATTCAGGAATTTATGCCGGACGCAAGCAAGGATTCCCCCGCAGCATATCAGATTGCCAAAAAGCTTAAGGAACTTGAATATCACGGCTTCAAGTTTGAAGGTGCGGACGCAAGCTTTGAGCTTATGGTGAAGCGTACTCTCGGCATTTTTAAGCCTCATTTTGACACTCTGCTGTATAAAACAATAGGAGAATTTTCGGGTAACGACTGCGGAATTTCAGCTTCTGCGGTAATCAGAATATCGGTAGACGGCAAAGAAGAAATAACCGCCGCAATCGGAAACGGTCCGGTAAATGCTCTTGACACGGCACTTAGAAAGGCTCTTATGGTTTTTTATCCCGAGCTTAAAAGCGTTCATCTTACCGACTACAAGGTTCGTGTTTTTGACACGGAAAAGGCAACAGGTGCTATGACGAGGGTTATGATTGAAACATCGGACGGTTCTGAAACCTGGACGACCGTCGGCGCTTCGTCGGATATTATAGAGGCAAGCTGGCTTGCTCTTGTGGATTCTATTGAATATAAGCTGTCAAAAAGCTGATTTTTTATTTAAATTGTCTATTTTCAACTTTTTTTGAAAAAAGTCTTGACTTTGCCACGCTAAAGTGATAAACTATAGCTATCAAAAATTTAATCAGGAGTGTTTAGAATTATGAAAAAGATTTTAAGTTTGGTTCTCGCACTTGCACTTATGTGCAGCATTTTTACCGCTTGCGGAAGCAAGGAAGATGCAAAGAAGGAAGATACCGCTTCCAAAAACGAAGCTGTTGCAAGCGACCTTGAATATGTTAAGCAAAACGGAAAGCTTGTTGTCGGTATTACCGATTTTGCACCCATGGATTACAAAGACGAAAACGGCGATTGGATAGGCTTTGATGCCGACATGGCAAAGGCTTTTGCGGAAAGCCTCGGTGTTGATGTTGAATTTGTTGAAATCGACTGGGACAACAAAATTCTCGAGCTCGACAGCAAATCAATCGACTGCGTTTGGAACGGCATGACTCTTACAGACGAAGTTAAATCGGCAATGGATTGTTCTGAGCCTTACTGCAACAATCAGCAGATTGTGGTAGTTCCTAAGGATAAGGCTGCGGATTACGCTACGGCTGAAGCTTGTGCAGACCTTGCTTTTGCCGTTGAATCCGGTTCGGCAGGCGAAGATGTGGCAACCGAAAACAATTTCAAATACACAGCGGTTAAGGATCAGGCAACAGCAGTTATGGAAGTCGCTTCCGGCTCCAGCGATGCCGCAATCATTGATTCTCTTATGGCAGCTGCTATGGTTGGTGAAGGCACCGGCTATGAAGATCTTGCTTACACGGTTGGTCTTAACAGCGAGGAATACGGAGTAGGCTTCAGAAAGGGCTCTGACCTCACAGAAAAGCTTAACGAATTCTTTAAGGCTTCATTGGCTGACGGCTCAATGGAAAAAACAGCTGAACAGTATGGTGTTCAGGCTGCACTCATCAAATAATATTACTATCATCGGAGCTTGCAGAAAGTGCCCAACAGAGGGCACTTTCTGTTTTCGGTTAATCAAAGGATGAAATTATGTTTACAGAATTCGGTCAGTTTTTATCTAAAATAGCCGAGCAATTTCCCACGGTATTATCGGCGCTGAATACAGGATTTTTGCAAACTCTTAAGCTTTTTGCGGTAACGCTTATAGGTGCATTGCCTCTCGGGCTGATAATAGCGTTCGGCTCAATGTCAAAAATCAAGCTGATAAGCGCAGTTTCAAAGTTCTTCGTGTGGATTATCAGAGGAACGCCCCTCATGATTCAGCTTTTGCTCATATACTTCTTCCCCGGGCTTGTTCTCAAAAACCATATTTGGGGAAGCGGCGAGGAAGGCAGATTTCTTGCGGCGTCGGTTGCGTTTATAATTAACTACGCTTGTTATTTTTCCGAAATCTACAGAGGAGGAATACAGGGCGTCCCGATAGGTCAAATTGAAGCGGGCTCGGTGCTTGGGTTATCAAAGCCGCAGATATTTTTCCATGTAACCCTTCTTCAAATGATCAAAAGGATAGTACCTCCCATTTCAAACGAAATAATAACGCTTGTTAAAGATACCTCTCTTGCAAGAATCATTGCTTTGCAGGAAATTATATGGGCAGGTCAGGCGTTCATGAAGGGCTCTCAGGGCATTTCGGGCGAAATATGGCCTCTGTTCTTTACGGGTGTCTACTATCTGCTGTTCAGCGGTATGTTAACGCTGCTTTTCGGCTATATCGAGAAAAAATTAAGTTATTTCAGGAGCTGAGCTATGGCTGTTTTAGAAGTTAAAAATATGGAAAAAAGCTTTGGAAAAACCAAGGTTTTGAAAAATGTAAGCTTTTCTGTCGAAAGAGGCGATGTGATTTCGATTATCGGCTCATCGGGAAGCGGAAAAACCACTCTGCTTAGATGTATCAATTTTCTTGAAACTCCGGACGGCGGAACGGTGTCCGTAAACGGAAAAGTGATTCTTGACGCAAAAGCGGCAAAAAAAATTCCGGAAAAAGAAAAACGCAGCAACCGACTGAGGTTTGGCTTTGTTTTTCAGGATTTCAACCTGTTTCCTCAATATACGGCTCTCGGAAATGTCACATTGGCAATGAAGCTCCTTTCAAAAGACGGGCTGAAAAAGTTTAACGGTGATATTGACAAAATCGCAATGGGGTATCTTGAGCAGGTCGGTCTTGCGGACAAGGCGAATTTGTATCCCTGCAATCTTTCGGGCGGTCAGAAGCAGCGTGTTGCAATCGCGCGGGCTCTTGCGCTAAATCCCGAAATTTTGTTTTTTGACGAGCCCACCTCGGCTCTTGATCCGGAGCTTACGGTGGAGGTTCTTTCAACCCTTAAAGAGCTTGCAAAAAAGAACATTACAATGATTATCATCACTCACGAAATGAGCTTTGCGAGGGATGTTTCAAAGAGAGTTTTGTTTATGGATAACGGAGTGATCACCGAAGACGGTACGCCTGATGAGATTTTTGGTAATCCGAAACACGAGAGAACACGAGAGTTTTTGAAAAGCTATATCGAAAAATAATAACAAACGCACCCGAAGCTTAATTCTGCTTTCGGGTGCGTTCGCATATATAGAAAGGGGAATGGCAATAATTATCTGTCTTCTTCGGTGCCGTCACCGAAATCAATCCCGCCGCTTGTCTGGGATGAGCTGTTGTCCTCACCGAGAGTCAGCTCAACCTCGAATGTCTTGTCTGTAGATTTTCGGTAAATCTTAACCTTAATCTTATCTCCTGCCTTGAACTTATCTCTTATATCATTTATTTCCTGAACCGTCTTGACAGCTTCACCGTTAACCTCCAGGATTACATCCTTATTCTTTATTCCGGCATCCTCGGCTCCCGAGAAGGGCGAAACCTCAACTACATATACACCGATCGGATAACCGTATGTTTCCGAAAGCTGCTCTGTAATTTCACGCCCCGAAATACCTATAAGGGGTCTGCCCGTCACATAGCCGTTATCCATAAGCTCGGATATAACAGGTTTGAACTCGTTGCTGGGAATTGAAAATCCCAAACCTTCAACACTGCTGTCAGATATTTTTGCAGTATTAATTCCGATTACCTCACCCCGATCGTTAACAAGAGCACCGCCGGAGTTTCCGGGGTTAATTGCCGCATCTGTCTGGAGTACCGTAAGAGTCTTTCCGGAAATGGTAAGAGTTCTGTTTGTGGCACTTATGATACCCTTTGAAGCAGAGCCCGCAAACTCCTCACCGAGAGGATTTCCAATAGCAATTACGCTGTCGCCCACACGCAAGGTGGATGAATCTCCGAATGTAACATACGGAAGCTCGTCTTTAGGCTCGATTTTAATGACTGCCAAGTCTGTTCTTGAATCTGTTCCGATAAGCTTTGCATCGTACGACTCGCCGGAAATCAAATTAACCTTGACATTCGTGGCGTTCTCAATAACATGATTGTTGGTTACGATATAGCCGTCTTCATTTATGATAACACCGGAGCCGGATCCCTGCTGTTTTTGCGTGCCCCAGAACCAATCCTCAGTTTCAAAATCACAAACAATGCCTACAACCGCAGGGCCTACCTTGTCAATAATGTCGGCATCTGTCAATGCGTCACCACTGTTGGCTTTGGTTACGGAAACGCCGGAGCTTGAGTAAATCTTTGTTGAGCCGTCCTTTGTTGTCTTGGTTATTCCGAATTTGAGCACTCCCGTACCAATAAGCGCAACGGTAAGAACGACCGCAATAATACCTCCGGCAATACCTCCGCCGAGAGCCGCCCACATTGTTTTATGAGATTTGTTTTTCTTTTTTACCTTTTCGGTAAAAACCGGTTTTGCTTTCGGCTCCGGTTCGGCCCCATACACAGGCTGTTCGTCCGCATAAGGCGATGAAGGTATATCATCGTGCAGTTCAACTTCCGCTTCTGCGATTTCTGTCGGTTTAGGATCTATTGCCTCGGAATAATCATCGACAGTAGACTCGGGCTTGTCAATGCCTTCAAATTCCTGATTGTTTCTTTCCATATCATCCATAGTAATGACCTCCTGTTTTCTTTCTATGTCTGTATTATACTACCGATTTGTTAAAGAAATATGAACAAATTGTGAATTATTTAAATAAATTTTGTTGATTTTCACTTCAATATATGTTATAATGATTGTAAATTCTATATTAAGGAGATTGGCTATGAAGAAATTTTTATCACTTTTGCTCGCAATTATGACAGCGTGCACAACATTCGCTGCTGTATCTGCGGCAGACGAGAAAATTCCCGCAACATTCATTTATGTTGCCACAAACGGTTCCGATGCGGCAAACGGTTCCGCTGACGCACCTTTTGCAACACTCAAAAAGGCAGTTGAAGCTGCAAGAGCTATTGAAGGTACGGTTGTTATCAATATGTACGGCGGAACATATCAGATGACAGAAACCGTAAATCTTACAAAAGAGGATTCAAACCTTGTAATCAGAAGTATGCCCGGTGAGCAGGCTACCGTTACCGGCGGTACTGTTCTTCCCTACTCGGCATTTAAAAAGGCTGACGCCGCTTTTACCGATACTCTTACAAATGCAGCGGCAAAGGACAAGATTGTTTCCGCAAATATCAAAGACCTTGGCGTTACAGACCTCGGAAGCATCAAAATCAACGGTTTTATAAGCGATAAAACTCAAAACTACGGTTACGCTCCCACTCTTACATATAACGAAAAGGCTCTTACAATCGCTCGTTATCCCAATGACGATTATCTCTACACTGACAGTATTCTTCGTGACGGAAGCGACAAGAATATGTTCTTCGACACTCTTGTTCAGGTTGAATTTAAGGTAACAGACAAAAGATATAAGAAGTGGGCTAACAAAGATACCTGGATTACCGCTTACTTTGTTCATGACTGGGCGGACTGCACAGCTCCCGCAGAATTTAACGAAGAAAGCGACACGGTTATAGGTTACACAAATACTAACTACTATGCAAAGCCGGACAGAAGATTTTATTTCTTCAATGTTCCGGAAGAAATTGATATTCCCGGAGAGTGGTATCTTGACCGCGACACAGGGGTGCTCTACCTCTATCCCGTTGACGGCATGAAGGCTGACGATACCCTTATTTACAATTCTTATTCCAATGATTTTGTAGACATAAACGGCGCCGAAAACATAAGCTTTGAAAACATTAAGTTCTCAGGCACCTGTGCAAAGGCGATCTATGCCGAAAATTCCGATAATATTGTCATTAACAACTGCGAATTCACAGGAATCGGGGACAAGGTTGTTTCCTTCATCTCCTGCATGAACTCGGGTGTTGAAAATTCTTATATCCATGACATCGGCTCATGGGGCGTTTATATGTATCAGTGCGGCGACAAGCAAAAGCTTGTTCCCTCAAACTGCTTTGTAAAGAACACCGAAATCGCAACCTTCTCGCAGTACAGAAAGACCTACTGCCCTGCAATTCAGGTTCTTGACGATGTAGGAACAACCATTGCAAATTGTAAGCTTCACGATGCACCGCATTTCGCAATCAGATTTGAAGAAAACGATTCTGTTATAGAATACAACGACATATACGATGTGTGCCAGGATACTGCTGATACAGGCGCTATCTACACAGGCAGGCGTTGGGAAACATGGGGTACGGAGGTTCGTTACAACTACTTCCATGACCTTGAGATGATAAGCACTACTACCGGTATGGAAATGCAGGCTGTATATCTTGATGATATGAGCTCCCAGACCAATGTACAC
>CABUMF010000047.1 GCA_902492655.1 uncultured Eubacteriales bacterium
GAAATTCCTTTTGTGGTTTGAACCGGAGCGAGTTATAAGCACAACGCCTGTTGCGGTGCAGCATCCGGAGTATTTTCTTGCCTCTGAATTGGAGTGCGGTCAAAATCGACTGCTTAATTTGGGAAACCCTGATGCATGGGACTATTGCTTCAATACCGTATCGGGACTTATAGAGGAGTTAGGCATTGACTGCTACAGGCAGGATTTTAATTTTTCGCCGTTATCGTATTGGCGTAAGAACGATGACTTTGATCGTCGTGGAATCACTGAGATAAAGCATATCAATGGAATGTATAAGCTTTGGGATGCACTTCTTGAAAAATTTCCAAATCTTATTATAGACAACTGTGCCTCAGGCGGCAGAAGAATAGATATTGAAACCTTGCGACGTAGTATTCCGTTGTGGCGGAGTGATTATCAATGTCCGGCAAATTATGATATAGAAGCATCGCAGTGCCATAATCAGACATTTAATCTTTGGATGCCGTATTCGGGTACAGGCACCGGCAGAAATTATGATGAGTACCGTGTAAGATCTGCCTATGCGGCGGCTTTGACCACAAATTACTCCTTCTCAGAGAGAGAAAATTTCTGTGATACTGAGGAAAAGGTTGAATTTATAAAAAAATACGGAAATGAATATCTTAAGGTTCGGCCGTATTTTTCCGAGGATTTCTATCCTCTTACCGAGGTCACAGATAAGCTTGACGTTTGGTGTGCAATGCAGTTTAACCGTCCCTCATACGGAGATGGGATTATAGAGGTATTTCGCCGTGAACATTCACCGTATGAAACAGCGATATTTGAATTAAAAGGTATTGATAAGGAAAGTAATTATAAGTTTACGGATTTGGATGGCGGCGAGTTTACAATAAGCGGATCCGAGATTGTTGAAAAAGGACTTAAACTTACAGTGGCGGAGAAACGAAAGGCAAAAATTTATATATATCAAGCTGTGGCAAAATGATTTGGTTTTATGAAAATTTTCGATAAACCTGAATAATATGATAAAGATACAGCATATTTGCGGACTGCTTTTATGTATTAAACCGCTTTTTGAAACTCCCGGGAGTTTCGCCGATTTCCGCTTTGAATTTTCTTATGAAAAAGTATTCGTTTTCATATCCTATTTGCTCGGCGACCTCTTTAACCGTGTATTTGTTTTGCATCAGAAGATGCTTTGCGTGTTCCATTCTGACCCTTTGTAAATCCTTTTTGGGCGAAATTCCGAACGCGCGGCTGTAAAGACAAAAAAATCTTGACGGGCTTAAGTGCACAAGGCCCGCCATTTTTTTTGCAGTCCACGCCTCACCGAACTTGTGATGAATTTGAGTTCTTGCAAATTGCATAAGATTTTTTGCGTCCGATGTAATGGCTTCCTTTTGTGAAATACAGCGTGCAAACTCCAAAAGAAATCCATTGATTTTATTATCCGTTATTTCTTTGGAAAGTGTTGTCTGGTGAATAAATTCAAGCTCAAGTTCCTGGATTGCTTCTGTAATAAAATCGGTGTTTTTTATTTCGTAAGGCCTTCCGAATTCAATTCCGAGCTTTTGAAAAACAGGGACAGCGTCGCCTGTAATGTGCATCCAATCGTGCCTTAATTTATGCCCGTTTGCATAAAATACCTGATGAGCGGACGGTGCAAAAAATACGGCAGTATTTGGGGCACATTCAATAAATTCGTTTCCGGAAAGCAACTTAATGGGAGTATGACAGTAGATAAAGACAACTTCTTCCGGGCTGTTTGTCCTATCTAAGTAAAAATCTTCATTCTCAGGCCACAAGGTGGCTATTTTTGAAATTGAAAGCATAATATCACCCCGAAAATCATTTTATCAAAAACAGTAGAAAAAGTCAATTATATAATAGAAAAAAACATTTAGTTTTTTTGATGTTCGTGGTATATTTTTTATACATAAGGAGTGCGGATAAGAGAAAAAATTTTAGCCGTTTCGGCGGCATAAAGGAGATAATGATATGAAAAATATTCCAAGACCGGAACACCCAAGACCTCAGTTTATGAGAGAAAAATGGATAAACCTGAACGGCGAGTGGGAATTTGAATTTGACGAACGAGAAATCGGCAGAGAGCTTCACTTTGAAAAAAGAAATTCGCTTGATATGAAAATAACCGTTCCGTTTTGTCCCGAAAGTGTGCTTTCGGGAATCGGGGATGTGAATTTTCACAACGCTGTTTGGTACAGAAAAGATATTGAAATTCCTGAGGATTGGAAGGGCAAAAGTGTCATTCTGCATTTCGGTGCGGTTGATTATCATGCGATTGTGTATGTAAATTCGGAGCTTGTCGGTGAGCATAAGGGCGGATATTCGTCATTTGAATTTGACATATCACCGTATCTTAACGACGAACAAAACTACATAACCGTGTGCGCAATTGACCATGTGCGGGAAATGCTCCCCAGCGGAAAGCAGAGCGAGCGTAACAATTCATATGGATGCTTTTATACGAGAACCACGGGAATTTGGCAGACTGTATGGCTTGAATGTGCACCGAAGGCGCGCGTTTCATCCGCAAAAATTTTCACCGATGTTCAAGGCGGCAAGGTTGAAATTCGTCTTAATAAAATCGGAGATACCAAAAATTTAAAATGCAAGGCAACCGCCTTTTGGGAAGGCAATGCTGTAGGTAGCGGAGAAGTGATTCTTAATGAACTTCAGCCGTCCGTAAATATTGAGTTGTCGGAAAATCATCCCTGGGAAATCGGCAAGGGCGGTCTTTATGACCTCATAATAGAAACCTTTGACGAAAACAAAAAGGTAGACGAGATTAAGTCATATTTCGGGCTTCGTTCGGTGGATTTAAGGGAGCGTGCATTTTGCATAAACGGCAAAGCGATTTTTGGCAGATGGGTTCTTGACCAAGGCTTTTATCCTGACGGCATTTATACAGCTCCGACCGACGAGGCACTCAAAAATGATATAATTTATTCCCAGATGCTGGGCTTTAACGGTGCAAGGCTTCATGAAAAGATTTTTGAAGAACGCTTTCTTTATTGGGCTGACAAGCTCGGTTATATGGTATGGGGAGAGCACGCAAACTGGGGGTATAGCCCGGAAAATCTTTCGGAGCTTAACAATTTCCTTCCGGAATGGATGGAAGCTTTAGGGCGTGACTTTAATCACCCCGCAATTATCGGCTGGTGCCCCTTTAACGAAACCTGGGCAAACAAAAAAGAGAATGACGGCGTAATCGTGGAATATCCCCAATCCCGCGAGGTTATTGAAACGGTTTATAAAATCACAAAGGCTTTGGATAAAACAAGACCTGTTATAGATACAAGCGGAAACTATCACACAACGACAGATATTTTCGATGTTCATGATTACGAAGGAAATGTGGAAAAATTCGAGGAGAATTATGCGCACATTGATGAAGGGATTGTGAATGACCAGGTCAATCGCAGCAGCTTGAGCAAATGGCAAAAATACCGCGGAGAGCCGCTTTTTATGAGTGAATACGGCGGAATAGGCTGGGATATTTCAAGTGACGGTTGGGGCTATGGCAATGCGCCTAAGACAGAAGATGAGTTTTTTGAAAGATACAGAGGGCTTACAGAAGCAATTCTTAACAACGGGCATTTCCTCGGATTTTGTTATACTCAGCTCTATGATGTTGAGCAGGAAAAGAACGGACTTATGACCTATGACAGAAAATTCAAATTCGACCCGAAAAAATTTTATGAAATAAATACGCAGATTGCCGAGATTGAAAAAGAGTAAACAGAAAAGGAGAGTGCAGCAAGATGATTCCAAAAAATCATTTTGCCTCACTCTCCTGTTTTTCAGCGATTACCGTATTATTTAATCATTTCTTTGATTGATGTTGCAAGTCCTGCCACACCTTGAATATTTGAAGGAATAACAAGCTTTGTTGCATCGCTTTCGCCGAGCTTTCCGAGTGCTTCAAGGCTCTTTAACGCAATAACACCGTCTCCGGGGTTCGACTTGTTAATAAGCTCAATACCCTTTGCGGTTGCTTCCTGCACCTTGATAATGGCTTCGGCTTCACCCTCGGCTATTTTTATAGCGGCTTCCTTTGCGGCTTCCGCATCGAGAATTTTTGACTGCTTATCTGCCTCTGCCTGAAGGATTTTAGATTGCTTCTGACCTTCGGCAACCAGTATTGCCGCCTTTTTTTCACCCTCTGCTTTAAGAATGGATTCTCTTCTTTCACGCTCTGCCTTCATCTGCTTTTCCATGGCATCCTGAATTTCGCGCGGCGGAAGAATGTTTTTGAGTTCAACACGGTTGACTTTAATTCCCCACGGGTCGGTTGCCTGATCGAGAATCGAACGCATCTTTGTATTTACTGTGTCTCTTGAGGTAAGTGTTTCGTCAAGCTCGAGATCGCCGATGATGTTTCGCAGAGTAGTAGCTGTCAGGTTTTCGATAGCTGACATCGGGTGGTCAACGCCGTAAACATAAAGCCTGGGGTCGGTTATCTGAAAATACACCACCGTATCAATCTGCATTGTAACATTATCCTTTGTGATAACCGGCTGAGGAGCGAAGTCGACAACCTGCTCCTTCATGGATACCTTTTTAACTACCTTTTCGATAAACGGAATCTTAAAGTGAAGCCCAACACCCCACGCCGAATGGAACGCTCCAAGCCGTTCAACGATATAGCTGTGCGCCTGAGGCACTATTTTAATATTAGAAACAACAATAATAAGAATAATTACCAAAGCTATTGCAAATCCCATAAAAAATACTCCTTTTATTTAAGTTTTACTACCGCTTTCACGCCGTGAATGGAAGTAACTATAATAGGTTGACCTAACTCGATAGTGCTTCCGTCATCGGATTTTGCGGACCATACCTGACCGAGAACGGTTATTTGTCCCTTGTTTTCAAGGTTCACAATTTCTTCCGTGACGATACCTTCCTGACCGATAATTCTGTCCGCATTTGTGGGAACCTCCTTTGCCTTGACAAAGAGCTTTTTGGCAAGAGGTCTTGTGAAAATAAGCAAAAGCGTGCTGACAACCGCAAAAGTTGCGAACTGAATCGGAAACGACGAAACGAAAATCGACACAACCATGGAAGCCAATGCACCGAACATAAACCATATAGTTACAAGCGCCGGTGTGATGCCCTCTATTACCGCCATTATTACGGCTACCGTCAGCCAAAACCAGAACATTTCACTCATAGGCAAACCTCCTTTTGATATTATATATATTTTAGCACATAATTATTATTTTTGCAATACTGTTATTAAAAATATATCGTAATGTTAAAGCCTATCTGTCAATGAGCAGTGATGCGTTATAAAGCATTCCGAGGGCATCCTCTATGGAAGCATTTCCCTTCGGGTTTATCCGCCCGTCCGGAAGGCCGTTTATTATTCCGTTGTTGTATGCTGTATTAACATATGTTTTTGCCCATTCGGCAATGTCTTCGCTGTCTCTGAAGTCGTTTTTTTCTCCGTTTTCAAGGGGCTTTTTGTTTATTATTTCAACAAGCTTACAAATATAGGCGCATATAACCTGTCTTGAAACATTTCTTGTGCCGTCAAAAATCCCCGAATCCTCCGCATCTATTATTCCCAGCTGATATGCTTTGATTACGGCAGGAGAAGAAGTATCCGAGAAAGGATTTTCGGCAGTGATTTCGATTTGTCCCTTAACGGATTCGTATAGATTTACAAGCAACCAGCATAAGCCTTCGTAATTCAGCGTTACGGTATAATCCTCAATTTGCGATGTAATGCCGTTTGATTCCGACCAGTCGATGTAGCCTTGCGACCATTTTTCGATTTCAACTTCAGGCTGTGTTTCGTCAACCTCAAAGGCAACATTGTTTTGTTTGCTGTAAAAGTATGTTGCAGAGCCGTTAGCGGCACAGAGCGTAATATTCTTGCATTGCTCAAAAGCGCCTTTGCCAAGCTTTTCTACGGTTGTATAAAGCACGGTTTTTCCAAGGTTTTCACAACCAAAAAATGCATAATCTCCGATGCTTTCAAGCTTGTCGGTAACTGTTATTTCGCTCAGGCTTTCAGCGTTGTAAAAAGCCATAGAGTCAATTTGTGTAACAGAATCGGAAAGCGAAACGGTTTCAAGGTTTTTGTTCTCGATAAACGAGGCCGAACCGATTGTTTTTACTCCTTCCGGTACATTAAAGCTGTTTGCTTTGAAATTCTGAGGGCAAAACACAAGCGTTTCGCCGTCCTTTGAATAAATTATGCCGTCCTTTTCGATGTATTCGGAATTCCTGTCGCTTATCTCAACTGTTTGAAGGTTTTTACCTATCGAAAAAAGCCAGTCTGAAATATTAGTGACATTTTCGGGTATATATATATAGGAAAGAGATGTGCAATTTTGCAATGCCATTGTACCGATTTTTTCTATTTTGTCGCTGATATTCAAAGCATCAAGGGACGAACATTCATAGAACGCAGCGTCATCTATGGCGTTTACCGATTCGGGCAATTCTATATTTTGTAAAGAGGAACAAAATGCAAATGCGGCTTCTGAAATTTTTTCCGTTCCTTCGTGCAATACGACTGTCCTTAGCGCCGAGCAAGCCGCAAAGGCTTCGTTGCTGACATTTTTTATTGTTCCGGGAATGGAAATATATTCAAGGGAATTGTTGTTTGCAAAAGCGCAACCTGATATTTCTGTAATATGCGGTGGAATAATAAAGGCTTTTCTTGATTTCGCGGGGGGATAGCAAAGAAGTGTGTCTTTTGAATAGAGAATGCCGTCTATAACATTGAAACGGTCATTTTGAGATACAAAGCCTTTAAGCTTCAGGCAATAGGAGAAAGCGGCTTCGTTGATTGAAGCAACCTTGAATTTACCAATGCGGTCGGGGATTACAATAACGGTGGAGGCTTCGTCGATACATTTTTCGATTACGGCAAACCCATTATCAATATAATAGGAAAAAACTCCGTTAGAAAGTAGTTTTTTCTCAGCGTTTTCAGCTGTGTCCAAAGATGTGTTTTCAGTGTTCGCATCTGCCAAAATCGGCATTGATGTGACGACAATCACAGTAATCATTAACAGTAAGGAAATTATGACTCGTATAATCCTCATATCAATCATCCTTTCAAATTAAAACGCAAAAAGGCATTTTGCATATTCTACCACATAAAATTCAAAAAATCAAGCTTTGCAAACAAGTTGTAACATTACACCACAATATGTTGTGTATTTGTTATAAATGACAACTATTATTAACATTTTGAAGAAAATTTGCAAAATTCATAAAAATAATTTTGTATAATAAAATTAATTTTTTAAAAAACAGCGTGGTTATGCGGATTTTTAGATATATTAAATATTACAAATATATTAAATAATATTACAAAATGATTACAACGAGTAAAAAATCGGCCTCAAATTGGTAAAATATGGGTTAATTTTGAAAAAATTTTAATTTTATTGGCATTTTATGGTATCAAAACAAAAAAATGTAATATTTTTTTCGGGAACAAAAAATTTTTTCTATATATTGTGTTCAAATCCGAAAAAATTCGGAAAATACACAATATATAGTGAAAGCGATTTTTGAGAATATTTTTTTTGGTTTAGAATACATTATAATAAATGCACAAAAACGATGCGCAATAAATTCAAAATAGGGTGAAATATTACCGTAAAAATTCAAAAAATTTGACAAGCGGCGATTTTTTAATGTATAATAGGCACTGCCCCAATAAAAAACAGGAGGTTACAAGATGTTGCAAACAGATAAGGCTGTCGGCAAGACAAGACTCAGAAATTTGTTGTCTGTCGTAGGCAGCGCTGCTGTGATAATCGTCTCACTTACTGTACTCTGCGCATTCAGCATTGTTAAGAATGTTGAAATTGATGCAGGTTATGGGCAGGTTCGTTCAGTTGTTACAATGAAAAATACTGTAGGCGAACTTTTAGACGAGCAGCAAATTACTCTTAATGAGGGAGATGTCGTTCTTCCGGGTGTTAATTCGGGATTGCGGCATGAACAAAAGATTTCGATTGAAAGAGCGGTTACCGTTAAGATTACCGCGGACGGAATCGAAAGCAAAACAAGAACCGTCTGCGAGACGGTGGAACAGGTTCTTAAAGAAGCAGGCATTGTTCTTGAGGAACTTGACGAATGCAATTATCCTATAAAGGATAAGGTATTTGACAACATGGAGATTGTGGTTACGAGAGTAAGAGAGGCCACTGTTACGGAAGAAACAACAATTCAGCGCAATGTCATCAGGAAAGATGATGCAAATTTGGCAAAGGGCACCGAAAAGGTAATTCAAGAGGGGCAGGACGGCGTGCTGAGAAGTGAATACAGTGTTGTTACTCGTGACGGTATTGAAATCAGCAGGGAGTTACTCAAACAGGAAACCACAGTGCAGCCGGTAGATAAAATCATTTCTGTGGGAACCAAGCTTGAGCTCGGTTCGGTTATTCCGGTCAGCGAACTGAAATCCAAAAAGGTTTTGACAATGAATGCCACGGCTTATGATATTGGCTTTGAAAGCTGCGGTAAGAATCCGGGAGATCCCGGCTACGGCATTACCGCTACGGGCGTCAGGGCTTGCTACGGAATTGTGGCAGTTGACCCGAGTGTTATTCCTCTCGGCTCAAAGCTTTATATCACTTCTGCGGACGGCTCTTATGTTTACGGATATGCACTTGCGGCGGATACCGGCGGTGCAATTAAGGGCAACAGAATAGATCTTTGCTACAACTCAAGGGCGGAGGCACTTCAGTTCGGCAGAAGAAATGTACTTGTTTATGTACTTTAAGAAATCTTGGCTTCGCGTAAGCGGAGCCGAGATTTTTTTCCTTTGGTTTACAAAATGAATATAAAGGTTGAAATTTCTTCAGCTTTATGATATAATAGATATATCTTTGCTTAAACTGCGGCTTAAGAGCTGATAACGGAGCATATGAAGGGCTGCTTCATTATGCTTTATTAAGATTTATAAGTTTGGTGCTATGCACAGAAAAGGGTTGACACGGATGCTTAATTTATGTCTTATTTTTGGCGGTATGTCGGGAGAACACAGTATTTCATGCGTATCTGCAAGCTATGTTGCGGAAAATCTCGATACCGAAAAATACAATGTCTATAAAATCGGAATAACAAAGAACGGTGAATGGAAGCTGTTTGAGGGCGATTTTGAAAAAATGCGTGACGGCACATGGTATGATGAGTCTTTGAAAAGCTGTATAATTTCGCCGGACAGAAGCCATAAGGGAATTTTGGTTGAAGGTAAGCTTATAAGTATTGATGTTATTTTCCCGGTTCTTCACGGAATATTCGGGGAAGACGGTTGTATTCAGGGACTTTTTGAGCTGTCGGGAATTCCTTATGTGGGCTGCGGTGTTGCGGCGTCGATGCTCGGTATGGATAAGGTTCTTTCAAAGCTTGCCTACAAAGACGCCGGTCTTTTGCAGGCGGATTGGATTCATTTTGACGATATAAATTCAATTCCTGCGGATGATGCGGCAAAAAAAGTTGAAGAAAAATTCTCATATCCTGTTTTCGTAAAGCCTGCAAATACCGGTTCATCCTTAGGTATTACAAAGGCTCATGACAGAGACGAACTGAAAAATGCTTTTTCGATTGCATCCGAGGTTGATCGCAAGGTTCTTGTCGAAGAATTTATCGCCGGCCATGAAGTTGAGTGTGCGGTACTGGGTAATGAAAATCCTGTTGCATCTTGCGTTGGAGAAGTGCTTTCGGCAGGAGAATTTTATGATTTTGATTCTAAGTATGTTGACTCGGCATCGAAAACCGCAATTCCCGCCGAGCTTCCCGAGGAGATTTCGGAAAAGGTTAGAGTTGAGGCGGTAAAAGCATACAAAGCCATAGGGGCAAAAGGTCTTTCAAGAGCGGACTTTTTTGTTACATATGACGGTAGAGTTTTGGTAAACGAGCTTAACACTTTGCCGGGATTTACTTCAATCAGTATGTATCCGAAGCTTTGGATGCATGAGGGTTATTCCTATTCGGAGCTTCTTGACAGATTGATTGAGCTTGCAAAAACGGAAAAATAGTATTTATAAGGGGTTTATTCACATATGGAAAAAAAGGCGATGCTCAATGTTAAAGGTTTAAGACGGAGTGAGCAAGAGGATGACGAGGCGGTTGATTTTACAACCGAAGCGATGTATTATAAAGAGGACGGCTTTTTTGCCGTAGAATATGAGGAATCGGAGCTTACCGGAATGGAAGGAACTCATACAAGAATTGAGTTCAGACCGGGAGGCGTTTCGATTATCAGAACCGGAACGAATGCATCTCACTTGATTTTCGAGGCAGGCAAACGCCATGTTACGATGTATGAAACAGAGGTTGGAATGCTTGAGGTTGCGGTGTATTCCGATAGCGTGGATTCCGATTTTGACGATAACGGCGGCGAAGCCGCATTTGATTACAGCCTGGAGGTTAACGGGCAGGAAACATCTTACAATGAATTTGAAATGAAAGTTTGGGGAGGCAACGCATGATTAATCTTATACAGAAAACCAAGGATGAAATTGCAAATGTAATCAGACTCGGCGTTGAAAAAGCAGGACTTGCCGGCTTTGACGCACCGATTGAAATTGAAAAACCGAGAGATGAGGGACACGGAGATTTTTCAACCAATATTGCCATGCGGCTTGCAAAACCGGCAAAATCCAATCCGAGAGCCTTGGCGGAAAAGCTGATTGAGGCTTTCGATACGGAAGGAACGGTTATTGAAAAAATCGAAACGGCAGGCCCGGGCTTTATAAATTTCACGCTCAATCGGGAAAGCCTTTATGAAGTCATGAAGGTTATTGAGGATGAGGGCGAGGACTACGGCAGAGTAAACATCGGAAACGGCAAAAAAATCATGGTTGAGTTTATTTCTTCAAATCCCACAGGCCCCATGCACGTCGGAAACGCAAGAGGCGGTGCAATAGGCGACTGCCTTGCGTCAATTCTCGAGTATGCGGGATACGATGTTACAAGGGAATTTTATGTAAATGATGCCGGAAATCAGATTGAGCGGTTCGGGATGTCTTTGGAAGCAAGATTTTATCAGCTTATAGGGCGAGATGTGGAATTCCCCGAGGACGGCTATCACGGCGAGGATATAACAGAGCTTGCACGAGAGTTTATCGAACAATTCGGGGATGGCGACAAAGATACCCCCGAGCTTAAGGATAAGCTTGTTTCATACGGACTTAAAAAGAATATTCAATGCATAAAGGATACCATGCAGGATTTCGGAATTAATTACGATGTTTGGTTTTTGGAAAGCGAGCTTCACAAATCGGGCGAGGTGAAAAAGACGGTTCAGGAGCTTATCGACAAGGGCTGGACTTACGAGAAAGGCGGCGCAATATGGCTTAAATCAAGCGAATTTTACTGCACAAAGGATGACGAGGAAGCAAAAGACGATGTTTTGGTGCGTTCAAACGGTATTCCTACTTATTTTGCGGCTGATATTGCATATCACAGAAACAAATTTGTTACCAGAGGATTTGACACGGTTATTGATGTCTGGGGTGCGGATCACCACGGTCACACAATCCGTATGAAGGGTGCAATGGACGCTATCGGAATAGATCCCGAAAGACTTCAGTTTGTTCTTATGCAGCTTGTAAGGCTTATCCGCGGCGGCGAGGTTGTAAAGGTTTCAAAGCGTACGGGAAAGGCTGTTACGCTTAATGAATTGCTCGATGACATAGGCCCTGACGCAGTAAGATTTTTCTTCAATATGCGTCAGCCGGCAAGCCATTTTGATTGCGATCTTGACCTTGCGGTTTCAAAAACAAGTGATAATCCCGTTTATTATGTTCAGTATGCTCATGCAAGAATGTGCAGCATTTTAAAAATGCTTGAAGCGGAAGGTGTTACCGTTCCGAAGTTTGCGGATGTTGACTGCGATCTTCTTGTAACCCCTCAGGAAAAGGCACTTCTTAAAAAGCTCAAGGAATTTCCTCAGGAAATTACGGATGCGGCACAAAGCTATGAGCCTTCAAAAATAACAAGATACGCAGTTGACCTTGCATCGGTGTTCCACACATTCTATAATGCCGACAGGGTAAAGGTTGATGACGAAAATCTTATGAAAGCAAGATTACTTCTTGTTAATTCAACGAAGCTTGCGCTTAAAAGCGCTCTTTGTGTTCTCGGTGTATCGGCACCGGAAAAAATGTAAACCATAAGGTGAAGGAGGAGTAGGTTATGAAGAAAAGAATTTTATCGTTTGTGCTTGCGGTTTTGCTTGTGCTTTCTTCGGTTTCGGTATTTGCGGCAGAAACTACGGTTGTCGAGCTTGATCACGGCTTGACAGAGGAAGAAACCGCTCAGCTCAATGAGCTCATGTTTGAATATTACAAATCGGTTGTTGATGCTATCTGCGATTTATATCGTCTTGAAGAGCTTACTCCCGAAATGATTTATTCTGCTTTTATAAAACAGCTTATCGGAACCAATCCCGATGTTGTTGAAGAAGCGGTTAGGGCGGCAACAAATAATCTTGATAAAAACAGCAGCTATTTTACGCAAGAGGAATTTGAACAGTATTATAATCATCTTGCGCCGAATTATTGCGGAATAGGGCTCATTGCCTCTTCGGTAAACGGGCCGATTACGGTCGTGGGCTTCCCCGAAGGGGACACTCCGGCAAAAAAAGCAGGCATACAAAAAGGTGATATTATCGTTTCAATAGACGGAGAATCCGTTGACGGTATGTCATCTACTGATGCGGCAGTTCTTATGAAGGGCGAGAAGGGTACTTATGTGACCTTGGGAATTAAACGGGGCGACAGCATTACCGAATACAGAATTGTCAGGGATGAAGTTGAGCAAACCTTGGTTTCTTATGAGTTTTTCGACGATGTGATATATATTCACCTCTCGGCATTCGGCGAAAACAGCTCCGAAAAAATGAAGGCGGCACTCGATGAGGCGGACAAAAAGGGTGTTAAAAAGGTCATTCTTGATTTGCGTGACAACGGCGGCGGAATAGGTGAGGAGTGCTATAAAATCGCATCCCTGCTTATGCCAAAAGGAAAGCTTATTACAAAGATAATCTATAATGACGAGGAAAAGAACGAAACTCATTATTCAAAGGCTGATTTCAATTCCCCAAAATACGATATTGCCGTGCTTGTAAACGAAGGCAGTGCAAGCTGCTCCGAAATGCTTGCCGGTGCGCTTTCAGATCACGGGCTCGGGTATCTTATCGGCGTAAACACGCTTGGAAAGAGTACGGGACAACAGGTTATTCCGCTTAATGCACTTAAGGGTTATTTGAAGCTTACGGTTTCGCAGTATCTTACGCCTTCGGGAAATCCTATACCCGATGACGGAATTACCCCGAATAAGTACATAAAAAATAAGCGAATCCCACTTAATTCAAGCAAGGATTTTCATGAAATGACCTTCCTCAGAAAGCTTTACAAGGGCGATAGCGGGGATGATGTCATAGCCTGCAAGGAAAGACTTGAGGTTTTGGGATACTATGTCGGCGATACACAAAATCCCGAATTTGACGAGCTTTTACAGCAGGTTGTCGCTAAATTTCAGTCCGATTGCGAGCTGTATTCTTACGGAGTTCTTGACAGCGCAACAATGTTTGAGCTGTTTAATCGTTCCGGAGAGTATGAGGTTGAAGAAGATAATCAGCTTGAATTTGCAAAAGAGTATATGAAGAACAGATGACAAATGCAAGTCTGTCGGTCATAGTTGACAAAAAATTGTTTTGATGTTATAATGCTCATATGCGTATCTTTTTTACAGGAGCAGATTTATGAATATTAAAAAGTTTTTTACGGTCTTCGGATCGCTGTTTATAATTGTCCTTATGGTTGTATCGGTTGCGGCGGTTACATACAAGGGCGTTTCTGTCGGTAAAGCCGAAAAGAACGAGGAGGAGTTACAGCTTGCAAAGCCTACGGGCTCTATGAATGTACTTCTGATCGGTCGTGACCGCGGCGGAAAGCTTACGGATACGATCATGGTTGCAAGGCTTGATAATGATAAAAAAACCGTCAATTTGCTTTCGATTCCCCGTGATACTTATGTTGACGGATGGAAGATTAATGCCTTGTATTCAATGGGCGGAGTAGAATATACCGTTGAATGCGTTGAGGATATTACGGGGCTCAAAATCGACCATTATGTTTCGATTACAACCGATGTTTTCAGGGAAATAATAGATCTGCTCGGCGGTGTGGATTTTTTTGTTCCTCAGGATATGGATTATGAGGACCCTTATCAAGATTTGTATATTCATCTCAAAGAAGGTCAGCAACATCTTGACGGAGATCATGCCGAACAGCTTGTGCGTTTCAGGAGCTACGAGCAGGCAGATATTCAGAGAACATCCGTTCAGCGAGATTTCATAAAGGCTCTCATTACTCAGAAAAAGTCTATGGAATATATCAGCAAGGTGGACGATATATACAGAATAGTTTCATCAAAAATAGAAACCGACATTACAATTAAGACGATACTTGAAAATATTTCAACATTTACAGAGCTTGATGTTACCAATAATCTCAATGCATTTATCATGCCAAACGAACCGAGATATGTAAGCGGAATTTCTTATGTATTTGTAAATGATTACGAACTCGGTCAATTGCTTTCCGAGCATTTTGGCTTGAATTATGACGAATTCGGTCTGCGCTCCGGCAAGCACAATTACGGAGAAACAATCGGCGGAGACGGATATGTCAGCTACGATGGAGATTACGACGAAAACACGGCTTGGTTTGAACCGGAAACGGAACAGAATTATCAGTACAATACAGCCGATGAATCAAACGGATTTGTCGGAAGCGGTGAAGAAACCAATGGAACAAATGAAGGTTATACCGAACCTTCACTGCCGGAAGATTCCGGCTATTCCGAGCCTTCAGCTCCGGAGCAAGGTGATTATTCACCGACTGATGATACTTCCAACTCGGGCGGATTTGTCGACGTAACTGTTGAGTAAATTCAGCACCTGCGGATCGGCAATTATGCTCGATTCGCAGGTTTTTTGCTTGTTGGAGGGAATTTATGTACAACTGGAGAGAACTTTTCGATAGGTGTATGCAATGTAATGCTTGCAAGCTTTGCAAAACTCGAAATTCTGTTGTTTTCGGAGAAGGCAATATTCATGCGGACATAATGTTCATAGGAGAAGGTCCGGGAGCGGACGAGGATCGGCTGTCAAGACCGTTCGTGGGCCGTGCCGGGCAGCTTCTTGAAAAGGGTATAAACGCACTTGGGTGGACACGCAATGATATTTATATTTGCAATGTTGTAAAATGCAGACCGCCGGGAAACAGAGTTCCGGAGGAAGATGAGATTTGCGCTTGCCTGAATTGGCTGAGGAATCAGACCGCACTTATCAGACCGAAAATAATAGTGTGTCTTGGATCAACTGCCGCAAAAACTGTTATTTCAAAGAATTCCAAGGATTTCAAAATAACCTTAATGCGTGGAAAATGGGTTGAAAAAAACGGGTTTCTTATCATGCCGACATTCCACCCCGCCGCACTTTTGCGAGACGAAGGAAAAAAAGCTTCTTTTTGGCGTGACTTAAAAGATGTCAAAAGAAAATATGAGGAAATTAGGGCGAATGAAAATGAATAGGGTATTAACAAAAAAAGAAAAGCTCGATGCACTGTATGACGAATTTTCCGAAAAGTTTAAAAACGAAATGGTAGTAACCGGGTTTGGTGACAGCGATGCCCCCGTTGTGCTGATCGGTGAAGCACCCGGCAAGGACGAGGTAAAATACGGAAGACCTTTCGTCGGTGCTGCCGGTAAAAATCTTACAGAGCTTTTGGCAGGCGGCGGTATTGACAGAAAAGATGTGTTTATTACAAATGTTGTCAAGTATCGGCTTTATAAAAAAAATCCGAAAACCGGAAACCTTGTCAACAGACCTGTCACCAAGGCTGATTTAAGCAATAATCTTTCGTACCTTATGCGTGAGCTTGAAATTCTTACGCCCGTTTTGATTGTTACTTTGGGTAATACCGCACTCAGAGCTGTTTGCGGAAACAGTAATATGATTTCCGATGTTCACGGAAGGGTAATCAATTCCCTGAGCGGGGACAGGAGAGTGTTTCCTCTTTATCATCCTGCAAGCATAATTTACAACAGAAGCCTTAAAGAAGTTTATGAAAATGATGTAAAACAACTGCAGAAGACGCTTAAATTACTTGATTTTTAAAAAAATTCAGAAAAAACGAAAATTTTTTTAAAAAAAGGGTTGACAAAAGGCAAAAAAGGTGGTATACTAACAAAGCTGTCGGCGATAGCGTAAGTAAATTTGCGAGGCTTCGACGGCGGATGAACATTGAAAACTAAACAGCGAAAAGACAATTAATTCACGTTAATTTTTTT